>CP136052.1:2860000-3160000 GCA_032620915.1 Oscillospiraceae bacterium NTUH-002-81 | reverse complement strand
GCGGCAAGTCCTGCATGGCTGGTTTCGTTCTGAAGAACACTCTGTCAGATAACGGTGGTGTGACTCGTGGTATCTGCAAGATGGATGAGAATGGAAACTTGACTGAGGTTGTGGAGACCAAGAACATCGTGAAGACCACAGATGGAGCAGAAGCAGACGGTGTGGCTGTTGATGTAAATTCTCTGGTTTCTATGAACATGTGGGGATTGACACCAGATTTCTTGGATGTGCTGGAGGAGGGCTTCAAGGAGTTCTTTGAGAAAGAAGTGCCGGGTAATCCTTTGAAAGCAGAGTATCTGATTCCTATCTTCATCGGCGAACTGCTGGATCAGGGAAAGATGTCAGTGAAGGTTCTGAAAACCAATGATACATGGTATGGTATGACCTACCATGAAGATGTCGCAGCTGTAAAGAACAGTTTCAAGAAGATGCTGGAGAACGGTGGGTACAAGGCTGATCTGTTTAGTGATCTGTAAACGACGATGAAAGAAACGATTGATTTACTCGGAAAGATCCTCACAAACGTCCTGACTGCTCTGTATGAGCCGTTTGGCTTTTCACTCCTGCTTTCCTTCCTTGCCATGTTTTTCTATCTTTATGCTTATGAACCTACCGAAGCCGGCAAAGGTTGGAAGAATGCCATAGTGACATGGTATCAGAAGTTCAAGGAGAGTGTGTTCTTTCGGAAACTGTTCTTCCTGGCCTTTGTGACTTCACTTATTCTGTTCCGAACTCTGTTAAACCGCAATCTTTGGATGAATCCTTTATCCGATGTCATGGGTGGCTGGGGCTTCTGGGAGACTGTGAATGGCGAACAGAAGCTGACCACCGAGTGCATCGAGAACGTAATTATGATGGTGCCGTTTTCAGCTGTAGCGATGTGGACATTCGAAGAAAAGATAGGAAACGGCTGGAAGAAGATACTGTGCAATAGCGGAAAGATAGCATTTATCTTTTCGATAAGCATAGAGATGCTACAGCTACTGCTACGGCTAGGAACATTCCAACTATCAGACATATTCTACAACACAGTCGGTGGAGTAGTAGGTGGATTGGTGTACTATGCGACGATGAAGGCAAGAAAGCGTCTGTAAAACTGGCTGAAATTGTGATCTACTGGGAGCGGTAGCTCCCTACGCTGCTCGTAATAATCACACACCTCTTCGTGGTGAGCAGCAGGCAACGACCTTATGATCGGCGAAGATGTGATGAAAATGGAAAGGGAGACGGCGATGTATTTCAAATACAAAGATTTGGCTGAATTTGAGAAAGTGTACAATGATCCTGTGGCAATGCGGGAAATTACTGGCGCAGATTGTTCTTGTGGGGCACGCCGTGAAATGAAATTAGAAACGGTAACTGTTGATATTGGAAATTATCATATAGAAGTTGTTGATTGTCCCATAATGGGGTGCAACAATTGTGGAAGAAAATGCTTATGCCCAGATATTCCGCAAGAATTGTATAGAGCATATTTTCAACTGGAAAAAAGAAATCAGAATGCATGTCGAATCACGATGAAAGGTGATCACCGTTTTGAGTGGGCGGAAGATGCAGACTATAAATATGATTCACGAGATTTGAGTATTCCTGGATTGGGCATTGACCTTGATCCAACTCATCCAGAAGGCTTTTCCTGTCCTGTCTTTTTTGACAGAAAGGTTTTGGGCATATTTTATAATGATAGTGACTATGAACTGAATTTCTTTTCGGAAAGCTATGGAACCATAGCGGAAAAAGGAACTGGTGGGTATCAGTACGAGTGGAATATTCCATTTGGAATTAATAAAAATGATAAGGTGATTCTATTCCTTGGAGATTTGGACGAAATTGACAAGGATGACAGAGCAGTATTATGGTTGAAATCATATAATATTCCATCAGACCATTGTATTGTTGATACGGAGTTATATCAGGCACAATTAAACTGTGTATTTAGTGAACCAATTATTGAAAAAAGAATTATATCCCTTAGAAATCTATTTTACCAAAGAGTAAAAAATATATATGGGATAGATTTATTCCATTTGGAAAATGAATGTGAGTTATCGGCAAATCGAATCCGAAAGCCGCTTAACTATTCTGAAAGTGAACTTCGTGAAAACATGATATTGTTAGATGGTTTGTTAAACGAGGGTATTAGTGGAGATGGATTGAGATCACTATATAAAAAGTTGAACGGAACATTACCGAATAATTCAACACAGACAAGAAAACTTTTACAGGGAATTATTGCTTGTGTTGAGGATGAAGAAAAAAGCAAAGAAAATTATAGGCCCGTTGTACTCACTGAATGATTTAAGAATTTGCTTTGCGCATTTGCTACCGCAAGAAAATATTGAGCAGAGAAAGCAGAATATATTAAGCACATTTGGATTGACTGATTTTCAAGATTATCGACGGCTTTATGATACCGCATTAGAGCGATTATATGAACTATATAAATACTTAAATGTTATGGAATTGCCAGCGGCTCAACAGTAATATTGTATCCGTTATTCCACATAGTTCTATACTTAAACTATTAAAAAGGAAAGAGGTTATCACCATGCCAAGAACGAAAGGCAGCAAAAACCGTCCCAAAACCAATATCACCAAAGACTACGCATCCTAAATCGCGGAGAAACAGGAATCTATCACTTCCCTGACTGCTGAGATTGCATCCATCACCGCAAACATTGACACTTTGAAGGCTGATCTGAAAGAGAAGAAGACTGCTCTGAAGAAGGTCGAAAAAGAAGTGGCAACGCTGGAAGCGAAGAAGGCAAAGGCAGATGCTAAGACCGCTGAAGAAGCTAAGAAGGCTGAAGCTGAAGCAGTGCTGAAGAAGTTGCTGGCCAGCGGTATGAGCGCGGATGAGATCCTTGAAAAACTGAAATAAACAAGAACACAAGAAAAAATAAATGCCGTGTGGACAAACTGAACTCTAGGAGTTCACACGGTATATTTTGAAGGTAGCTATATAGTTTATAACGAAAATAAAAAAGGAGTGTGAGAATAATGAACTTATCTAAAATACACCACATTGCAATCATCGTATCTGACTACGAAGCCGCAAAGGATTTCTATGTGAACAAGCTGGGCTTCTCTGTCATCAGGGAAAACTATCGCCCAGAGCGTAAAGACTGGAAGCTGGATCTTCGTGTTAACGAGTACACAGAGCTGGAGATTTTCGCTGAGGAAAATCCGCCGAAGCGTGTGAACCGCCCGGAGGCCTGTGGCCTGCGTCATCTTGCGTTCTGCGTGGATAGCGTGGAGCAGACGGTGAATGAACTGGCAGAAGTTGGCATTGAATGTGAGCCGATTCGAGTCGATGATTATACCGGAAAAAAGATGACTTTCTTCCATGACCCGGATGGACTGCCGCTAGAGCTGCATGAGTAAAATGAAGAAGACAAGAAAACCCGGCGGTGGTCGGAAGAAGTTGAAGCCGGAGTACGATGCCGTGAAGAATCTGAAAGAGCAGATGGATGCGGCTGTGGCGCTTTATGATTCTGAGATGTCTTTGCAGGCCATCGGCGATGCGCTGAACTTAAACCCTATCAAAGTACGAAAGCTACTCATCACGGCCGGTGTGTATGAGTCGGATGTGGCGGAGAAGGTACAGGATACCTTTGAGGAGTATCGAGAAACACAAGACTACAAAAACTCCATACTCTCAACCGCAAATGCTCTTCAACTCTCCAAAGCTTCCGTTACCTCGTACCTACCATATCAGAAAGGCGTGTACTTCCCCGGTACAGAGGAAGATAAGATTAGTATTGGAGCAGAGCGGCAACGGAGATACAGAGCGATGAAGCGTTGGAGGGCTGATCAGACAGAAGAAAACTTTTGGGGTGTGGTTGTGGCTTATGCTGGTGTGAAATTCAAAACCTACTCCGGGTTGCCATTTTCTTATGAGGTACGGAAAGGCAGGAACGGTGAATACACAAAAGAACTCTGGATCGACCGCCGGGAGAAAAGCAAGAGTCTGGCGTGGAACTCTATAGTTTTGGCACTGGGAAATATAAAAGGTGAAGTAGTAGAGAGACCCAAAGCTCTGGGGGACATCCGGGGAGTGACTTACATCTACGGGATGTTCTATCGGTTCGGACTGATCGAGGTGCCGGATGAAGTGAAGGAGAAGATGGGGCATCCGAAAGACCGCAAAAAATAGGTTGCTATGTGCAAAAGTCTACGGTAAGATGTGCCGTAACTGAGGATGTGAATCTCAGTTGGGAAGGATGGTAGCATTATAGAAAAATTGAAGAAAATGCTGGAGGAGTATTTGAAGAAAACAGAGCCGGAGTATTATCCACCGGTGGAGAACCTGCTTGATCTGATCTACGAGCATTACACGGAGAACAACCCAGTAGAGAAAAACACAGTTGCCGGGAAAGCAGCAAAGGCCAAAGAAAAGGAACTGGAAGAGTGGCTGCACGGCTTGGAAGGAATGGATAGGCTCGTAGATGACTATGTCGGCGATAAGATCCCACTCTGGGAAAAGATTATGGACCGGCAGGGGACGGTGTGTTGCGCATAGGAGAAGACCGCTTTTGAGGAAGGTCTGAAAGTCGGGATACGACTCATGATGGAGGCTCTTGATATATAGTTTGTGACAGAAATAAAATAAACTCCTGAAGTTCAAAAAAGCCCTCGCTGTGAGTGATACACAGTGGGGCGCTGGTCAGTTATTATCTTCAGCTCGTATTCTGAGCAATTCCTCTATTTCATTTTTATTCGCCAAGTGTACCGCTGACCTCTCCTTATATATTTGTGCTCCGCAGTCTGGGCAGTGGTCTGGCAGCTTCTCCGCAGAGAAGCAGTAGCGGCAGGCATCGCAAAAACAGTAATTCAAGTCATATTCACCCCAATCTCTGATATATCTTCAAATGCAATAATGGTCGGCAGCTCTTTGCCGGTATCATTTATAAAGCCTGTGTAAATTCGCAGTTCTTTGTTTATCGCATCCACAGCATCCAGTACCTCGGCTATATCTTCATAGTAGCCGTCTGTGAAATATTTTATTGTGATCTCTTGTCCCTTCCGAAGCTGGCTGATCTTTTGGTTCAGAACTTCCTTGCCTTCTTCAGACAGTTCGATTCTATTTCCTTTCAGGTGATCCCTGCCCTCAGAAGCAATCTCATCCTCATAGCCTCGTAAGGCGGCAAACGGAGAGAAGATTTTAGCGCGATTTGACATCGGCATCCGGGGATGATCATGCGGTGGCTCCGGGCGGGAAGCATGGAGTATTTTATATAAGATATCCTGATTGACGGTACTGAAATAGGCCAGCTCGCCCATCGTATGGATGCCGTGCTTTTCTAGCCGCTTGACGGTGCCGGGGCCGGTCATCCAGAAGTCTGTGAGTGGCTTGTGATCCCAGAGGAGATAACGGAAAGATTCCTCATCCAGCTCTGCGATGCGTACACCGTCTTTATCCGGTGCGGCGTGTTTGGCGGTGATGTCCATGGAGCAGGATGCCGAAGATGCAGAGTAATGTACATTCTGCCCGGTATTCCGGGAAGATGATCGTATAGTATAGCCGCTTGATAGTGTGCCGAAGTGACGGTAATATACAGACACCGAAGGGGGAAAAGCTCCACGGAAAACAAAACACACGGAGGATACAGACTATGACGAACAAAGCAAAAACCTACCTTACCAGCATTCAGGCGGCAGTCACCGAGCGGGAGCTGATCGGCATCGAGATCGCCTTCAAGCAGGACATGACAATTAGCTGCAACGACCTCGGAAGCCTTTGCAGGGCGGCAGAGGAAATCGAAAAGCAGAGGATTCGGTTTTGCAGCGTCTGGCAGGTCATCGAAGAAGCGGAGCTGATCGATGAATACGAGGCTTGGAAGGAAGCCAACCCCAACGCATAACCCACGTTGAACGAAAAGAATATCTTGACCAGCTTTGGGCATGGAAAGACGAGCAGCAGATCAAAGTCGTGACCGGAATCCGTCGCTGTGGAAAATCTGTACTTCTGGAACAGTATCAGCAGAGACTCTTAGCGAATGGAGTCACACCGGAACAGATTATCTCTATCAATTTTGAAAATCTGGATTACGAACCTTTAAAAGATTATATGAAGCTGTACAACTATCTCAAAGAACGTCTGTGTGCTGATAAGATGACGTACATCTTTTTGGATGAGGTTCAGGAAGTTCCATCATTCGAGAAAGTGATTGACAGTCTTTATATCAGAGACCATGTGGATGTTTATATCACAGGCTCCAATGCATATATGCTGTCAAGTGAGCTTGCAACGCTTTTGTCAGGAAGGTACACAGAGATCAAGATGCTGCCGCTTTCTTTCCGTGAGTATATGGCGGTGACAGGTATGGCAAAAGAGGAAGCTTTTGCAGAGTTTATGAAAACTGGTGGAATTCCGTATGTGGCAGTAATGAACCGCACGGTTGAAAAAATAGATCAGTATTTAGAGGAAATCTACAATACCGTTATTGTAAAAGATATTGAGCAGCGTCAGGCAAGAAGGGAAAAAGAGGGCGGAAAACGAAAAATCACAGATATTGCGTTACTAAAGACAATTGCCAGGTATCTGTCAAGCGTTATCGGCAGCCCGGTATCAATGAAAAGTATAACCGACTATCTGACCTCAGCGGGCAGAAAAGTATCCCAAAACACAGTCAGCGATTATGTTGAAGCCCTGATAGAGTCTTTCATTTTTTATCCTGTGGAGCGATTTGACATTGTGGGAAAGCAGCTCTTAAAGGTCAACAATAAGTTTTACATGGTAGATATGGGAATCAGAAACCACATTCTTCCGAGAAAGCGATATGATCTTAGATTTACCATTGAGAACATTGTGTATCTTGAACTTTCACGAAGGGGCGGCAAAGTCAACATCGGAAAATATGGTTCTACTGAGGTTGACTTTGTGACACAGAAGGAAGGCGTGCTTACCTATTATCAGGTAACTGCTGATATGACGGCGGAAGAAACCTTTGAGAGAGAGATGAGACCGTTGCGGAGCATTCAGGATAATTATGAAAAAATTGTCCTGACACTGGATCGATTTTCACTCGGAAATTACGATGGTATAAAAGTTGTGAATGTCATCGACTGGCTTTTGGGATGAGGAATCTGCATATGAGTGATGTGGAAATTAGCCAAAAAAAGCAGACTGATAGTAATAATCAGAAACCGGATGGAAAGAGCGTTACGGAATACCTTGATATTCTCCGTAAGGGCACTTAACTCCTTGTCAACCAGTGCCTGTTCAAACTCACCCATCCTCTCCTGTAGCGTGAAAAGGTCAAGTTCTCCGGCGCTATGACAGGAACGGTTCATTTGGTAGGCGTCTACTGGATGATGCGGAAGCTCATGCAAAACATGGATGCCTTCTGATTGATGATTGTAGAATTTAGCACCAAATAAGATGTTGAATTTATCACAAGCAAGAGGTATAATAAAGACAGAAACCATGAAAGGGGGCTTTATTATGCCGAACATCAAACCGATTTCCGATTTGAGAAACTATGCGACTGTTCTCGAAACTGTTCAGGTTGGGAAGCCTTTATATCTCACAAAAAATGGTCGTGGCTGCTATACAGTTATGAATATTGATGAACAAGAAGAACAGAGAGAAAAAGCAGAAAAGTATGATCGGATGCAGGCACAGCTTCGCCTGATGTGTGAACTGGCAGAGGGCAGAAGATCAGGAGAGGAAGAAGGCTGGATTTCTTCGGAAGATGTAAGAAACCACTTCAGGGCCCGTGCAAATGCAAAGTAAGATTGACTATTCTCCGAGAGCATTGAAGGACCTTGATGAGATATGGGATTATATTGAGGTTGAACTCTGCAATCCGAGCGCTGCTCAAAACACTGTAAATGGCATCATGGATAAAGTGGACGGAATCGCAGCCTTTCCTGAATCTGGCGCAAAGCTGGAATTTGAAAACGGACTGGATAGTGGATATCGTTATGTTGTGTTCAAAAACTATCTTGCCTTTTACCGTTTAAGACCAAACAATGTGGTTTATGTTGACCGTGTGATTTACGGTGGCAGAGATTATATGAGACTACTTTTTCCGGGAAACTGAATTAACTGAAAACCCCGTTGGAAAAATCTGACGGGGTATTTTTATGCCCAAAATGAGGAGGTGCCGGATGGAGTGAAGGAGAAGATAGGCCATCCGAAAGACCGCAAAAAACAGGTTGCTACGCCGGTGAGGTGAAAAGTGTTAAGAAAGTGTAAAGATTGTTGAAAAAGTGAAAAAAATCATGAACAGGATCGTTTCCTCTATAGATAATAGAAAGAGAGGGTGGTTTTGTTTATGACAGAAAAAGAATTATTGAAAAAATTGGGGATATGGCCCAATCTCAACGGATATCAGTATTTGCTGAAGGGGGTTGAACTGATCCGGGAGAATCCTGATTTGTTTTATTTGACGCTAGAATATAAAGCGCTTACGATAGAAATGCCAATATCATATAGTATTCATTCCAAAATATCGGGAAAAGTATTGTGTGGGAATTTCTGAAGTGGTGGTTGCTAACTTAGAATTGAAAGGAGAAAGGGGCATGCGGACATTTTTTTAGACCGCTATGCCTATACTCCTTCTATAATCTAGAGGACTAAGTCCTCCGAGTGTTGATTTAATTCTATCTTTACAATACCAACTCATATAGCCATTTATCTCCTGGATAAATTCTTCAATGCTATATTCATCCCAGTCATGTCCATAGAACATTTCTGCTTTGAGGTGACCAAAGAAGCCCTTACATGCAGAGTTATCAGGAGAACAACCTTTCTTGGACATGGATCGTGTAAGGTTTGCTTCTTCCATTATCTGTATCCATTCTGGCCAACGATAATGGCATCCCCTGTCAGAATGTACGATAGGTTTTTCGTTTGGTTTAAGTGTAGCAATAGCATTCCTTAACATGGTGTTGGCAAGTTCTGCGTTCGGAGAAGTGCCTATAGTCCAACTCACCGGCATACCATCAAGGCAGTCAATTATCGGCGAAAGATATACTTTTCCTGCTTTGATAGAAAACTCTGTGATATCAGTAAGCCATTTCTGATTCGGTTTTGTAGCATGGAAATCTCTAGCTATAACATTCTCCACCGCAGGTGTTATTTCACCTTTATAGGAGTTATATTTCTGTCTGCGTTTTCGTCTGATAATTAGTTTTTCCTGCTTCATAATACGACGAACCACTTTTTCAGAAACTTTTATACCTTCACGATGAAGCAGCGTATGAATTCTCCGATAACCAAATATATCACGATTTTCATGAAACAGTTGTATGATTCTTTTGCGAAGATTGGAGTATTTATTCTCTGCATAAATGGTTTTTTCTTGATAATAATAGCTACTTTTTGCAAGGTTTAGTTTTTTAAGAAGATCCGGCAGTGAATACTTATTTTTCAGGGCATCGATTATCACTGCCTTCTCCCGATTTGAGAGAGCTGTCTGATCGATGCCGGGGTCTTTTTTTAATACATTGATTGTTTCTTTAAGAATATCTATTTCCATCTGCATATCAAGCATCTGAGCTTTAAGCTCATTGATATCTTCCGCAGATGTGATATCGTTTGGATTTACATTAATGTTGGCAGTAGTTTTTTTCATGGGTTGAAAACATCCCTTCTCCCGATACTCCCTAATCCATTTATATATCAAGGAAGGTGTGTATCCGATTTCTTCTGCCACTAATTTTACAGGCTCGCCCTTAATAAGGCAACGTTTAATTACGTCATGTTTCAATTCAGTTGGAGCTTGTCTCCAATGCTTTTGATTTGGAACATCGTAATATTCAAGATACTTTTTACGCCAATGATAAAGCATTGGTGCAGATGGATACCCTAAGGTTTGGACAACTTTGTCTGGGGATCCTGTCGCTTTTAATAATACAAGTGCTGTCGATATTTGTTCTTGTGTGTACCTCATAACATGTCAGGCATTACACAGTCCAACTTTTCGTCCGCATGCCCAAGTGAAATATGGATTGAAGCAAATTATCACCCAGGATATAATCACAACAGTGATATCGTGAGTGAGAGGGCCGGATATGAGTTGGGATTTAGAAAGAAGCAGAAATGATTATGAACTGGAAAAGGAAGCTCGAAAGAAACGCTTGACTGCATATGCAGATGCCATACAGAAGCAGACGTTGAAAAAGACGTCAGAAATGATAGAGCAGCTGGTAGAAGAAAGACGTAGGCAGGGAATGACGCAGCAGAATTTATCAGATATTACAGGAATACTGCCGCCGAATCTTGCGAGACTGGAGAGTGGGAATAGGGTTCCGACGTTGGTTGTATTACAAAAATATGCATCGGCGTTAGGAATGCATATAGAATTGAAATTATGTGACGGGATAGAAGACTGAGGGAGAAGCGAGGTGGCTTCTCTTCAGAAGAAGATATCATTAATGATATTATTAAAAAATACAAATATAACAGAAGGAAGAGCAAAATAGCAAGAAAATTAAGAAATTGGTTTCCGGGGGCGACATATCATCTGATGGAGAGAGGAATACGCAGGCTGGCAATATTCCAAGATGAAATGGATTTTGAGATGTTTCTTGAAATATTGAAAAAGAGCGAAACAGCAGAACAGGAGAGGTTGTGATTAATCTTCTGAACAAAAAAATCAATGAGTTCCGTTATCAGTGGGAAACAATCAGGGGAAAGAGAAAGCAGGGAATGATTTCAGAAGATGAATATACAGTGGAGATATTGTAGAAATCATGCGTAATATTACATAGGAAAGTATTCGGAACCAGCTTGACAATATGTTGAATACAACATATTATAATTATAAAGAGGAAGGAGCATACTAATGTACGAGATCATTTTATATGATACAGAAGATGGAAGATGCCCTGTGCAGGAACTATTAGATTCCCTGGAGCCTAAGTTACTGGCAAAAACATTGCGGACAATTGACTTGCTGGAAATGAACGGCCCATTGCTTCGTGAGCCATATTCAAAACCCTTGGAGAATGGAATATTTGAGCTTCCTACCAAACAGGGATCAGATATTACAAGAGTGTTATATTTCTTTATTGTAGGCAAGAAAGCGGTGCTGACAAATGGATTTATAAAAAAATCGCAGAAGACACCAAAGGCAGAAAAGGAACTGGCAAAGAAATATAAAGCAGATTATGAACGGAGGTATGGCAATGAGTAGCTATAAAGATTATAAAAAAAGAGCATTGCAGAATCCAGATGTAAAAGCAGAATATGATGCACTGCAACCGGAATATGATATTATCCAGGCAATGATTGATGCAAGAGTGCAGCAGAATATGACACAGAAAGATTTATCAGCTAAAACCGGAATTACGCAGGCAGATATAAGCCGGATTGAGAATGGAACAAGAAATCCCAGCCTGAGTATGGTGAAAAAACTTGCACAGGGATTAGGGATGCAATTAAAATTGGAATTTGTTCCGATGCCAACAAAAAATAAAATGTAAAGAGCATGATTCCATTTTTGACAGTTGAAGGATACAAAAATGGTTGCAAAGCCAGAATAAAAGGGGGCTGACCCCGTTAAGAAAGTCTTAAGATAGTTACGAAATATAGAAGTCCAGCGGTGTAATGTCAAGAGATTAATGTACAAGGGGCAGGTACTCCTAAGAAAATCTTACAGTAATCATAAAAAACAAAACAAGTTACGAAAGTGGTGATTTTTTCATGTGTGGAATTGTAGGCTTTACTAGCAAATAGCAGGCGGCGCCGATCCTGTTGGACGGACTGTCGAAACGGGAGTATAGAGGATATGATTCAGGCGGTCTGGCTGTGCGAGATGGCGAGGCGCTGGCCCAGGTTGTGAAAGCAAAAGGACGTCTCTCAAATTTGGTCGAGAAAACAGACGGCGGAAATGCGTTAAAAGGCACTTTCGGAATCGGACATACGCGTTGGGCGACGCATGGAGAGCCCAGCCAGATCAATGCCCATCCCCATGTGTACGGAAATTGCAGCAGATCAGGATCAGGCCCGGTGGAGTCGGAAGTGGTGGGCGTACATAATGGCATCATCGAGAACTATGCGGAGCTGAAAGAAAAACTGTTAAAGCATGGGTATATTTTTTTCCGATGATGAGATTCGCAATTTTGAACAGATTTATGTGATTGCCTGCGGATCAGCAAGTTATATCGGGGTAAACGCACAGTATGTGTTTGAAGATCTGGTAAAAGAAAAACATATGACAACGATGGCCATTGTGAATGTGGTGGGCAGCAGCATTGCCCGTGAGGCGGACAAGGTGTTTTACACACTTGCGGGGCCGGAAATTTCGGTCGCAACAACGAAAGCCTACAGTGCGCAGCTGATTGCCATGTATTGTCTGGCTGTTCAGTTTGCAAAAGTCCGGGGGAAAATTACGGAAGACCATAAGCAATATGCTTGAGTGCAAGAGCCGTGGTGCGTATCTCATGGGACTTACCAACTATGGCAATTACGAGATCGAGGATCGCTGATATGTCAAATGGAAAAGCAGCGGATGATGGATACAGAGGCGTTCATGCGTACTATCAAAAAAGCGGAAAGCATTATCCTATAGAAATCCAGTTTAATACACTGTTTGACAGACAGCTGAATAACTGGCTTCACGATTACCTGTATAAGAAAAGTTATCCGATAGAGACAGGGAGAATCATGCGCGAAAAGTATGAGAGTGGATCGATTCGGAATGAGCATGAATTTAAGGAGGTGCTGAATAATGTGTTATCTGGTAGCGAAAGATCGTGATGCACATGGCTGTTTTGCTCTGAAAACAACCCATGGAAAGCATCTGGTAGAATTAAAGCGGGAATTGAATAAGGCGGTTGGATATAAGGGAGTACAGCTTGTAACAATCAGTAGGCCAACAGCGTATGGCGAGTACGCACCGTATCATTTTGTGGATACAGAGCAAGAGTTTCAGACTCTTGTAAAAGGACTTCGTCCATAAAAGGGGTCAGGCACTCTTAAGAAAAGCTTAAAATTGAAATATGGATTGAAGAAAATTATCATCCATGATATAATCGCAACTGAGATATCGTGAGTGAGAGGGCTGGATATGAGTTGGGATTTAGAAAAAAGCAGAAATGATTATGAACTGGAAAAGGAAGCTCGAAAGAAACGCTTGACTGCATATGCAGATGCTATACAGAAGCAGACGTTGAAAAAAACGTCAGAAATGATAGAGCAGCTGGTAGAAGAAAGGCGTAGACAGGGAATGACGCAGCAGAATTTGTCAGATATTACAGGAATACTGCCGCCGAATCTTGCAAGACTGGAGAGTGGGAATAGAGTTCCGACGTTGGTCGTATTACAAAAATATGCATCGGCGTTAGGAATGCATATAGAATTGAAATTATGTGACGGAATAGAAGATTGAGGGAGAAGCGAGTTAGCTTCTCTCTTCAAAAAAATATATCATCAATGATATTATCAGTAAGTGCGATTGGAGGAAGATCCGGTAAAAGACAAACGGATCGTGGAACTGAATGATATTGTAGAAGAAGTGAAGGAATCAGAAGAATGGGAGGCTGTGAAGATGAACATTCTGGAAATTGGCATTGAGAAGGGGATAGAGCAAGGGCTGCAACAAGGACTACAGCAAGGCGTGCAACAGGGTGCCGAAAAGAAATTACTGGAACAGGTGGAGAAAAAGCTGAAAAAGGGGCAAACAATCGCGCAGATTGCGGATGCGTTGGAGGAAAGTGAGGCGAAGATACGGGAAGTTGTGGATTTGCTTCAGAAGGATTAAGTAACTTCATGACGTTCGCCTTGTGCCAGGTTGCTTGGGAATACAGAATGGATATAGCGTAGAAAAAATAAGAAAAATAAATATAAGCCGAGATGAAAAATGTTAAGAAAGCGTAAAGATTGTTGAAAAAGTGAAAAAAATCATGAACAAGATCGTTTTCTCTATAGATATAGAAAGAGAGGGTGATTTTGTTTATGACGGAGAAAGAATTATTAAAGAAGCTGGGGATATGGCCGAATCTGAATGGGTATCAGTATTTGCTGAAAGGATTTGAGTTGATCCGGGAGAATTCAGATTATCTGCAATGCGTGACGAAGCGGTTGTATCCGGACATAGGAAAAGTATATAAGGCAAAGTGGCCCAGCGTGGAGCGGGCGATTCGGACGTGCGTGATTAGCTGCTGGGAGAGAGGCAACCGGGATTTTCTGAATGAGATGGCGGGGTACCCGCTGCGGGAGCGCCCGACAGTCAGTGAATTCTTTTCAATCACGTGGATGTATCTGTGCCGGGAGGGACTGGAGGAAGAGGAATAAAATATCTGTTGAAGAAGGTCGATAAATGTATTGATTTCGTGGGAACAGTTTGTTATGCTTACAGCAGAGTGCAGCCGCGCACAGATTGCGGATTGCTTATGTGGAGGTGTATGACTGTATGACAACGGAATTATTTGAGGACGAACAGGGACAGGCAGTTCGGCTTCCGGAAGCATGTCGTTTTAAGGGTGAAGAGGTTGTGATCGGCAAGGTGGATGAGCTTGTTGTATTGGCGCCGAAGGACAGTAAATGGGCCAGCTTTCTGGAAACTTTTGCAATGCTTTCGAATGAAGATTTCTGACAGAGAGGGGAGACTCTTTAAAGTCCTGGAAAGTACAAACAAAAAACGACCGCTAATAGTTTTCACAGGACTGGAGCGGTCCTTTTTGTTGTTTTATCATGTGAGTGAAACTTACCGTGTAATTTTATTTTTTAGAACGTTGAGACGAAAAATGTTAAGAAAGTGTAAAGATTGTTGAAAAAGTGAAAAAAAATCTTGAACAAGATCGTTTTCTCTATAGATAGAAAGAGAGGGGGATTTTGTTTATGACAGAGAAAGAATTATTGAAGAAGCTGGGAATATGGCCGAATCTGAGCGGGTATCAGTATTTGTTGAAAGGATTTGAGCTGATCCGGGAGAATTCGGATTATCTGCAATGCGTGACGAAGCGGTTGTATCCGGACATTGGCAAAGCGTATAAGGCAAGATGGCCCAGCGTGGAGCGGGCGATCCGGACGTGTGTGATCAGCTGCTGGGAGAGAGGCAACCAGGATTTCCTGAATGAGATGGCAGGGTATCCGCTGCGGGAGCGCCCGACAGTCAGCGAATTCTTTTCGATCGCATGGGTATATCTGTGCCGGGAGGAACAGAAAGAGAGGAACAGAAAGACCGGAAACAGTAAAGATGGATAAATGTATTGATTTCACAGGAACGGTTTGTTATGCTTACAGCAGGTAACTTTTGCAATGCTTTTGAACAAAAAAATTTCTGGCAGAGATCGAAAATGCTGTGACATAGGGGGGATTGGTTTGGCAAAACTGATCATTAAGCGAGAGAAATCCATGATGGGAGCGGCGCTGGCCATGAACTGTTATGACGGGGATACGCTGCTGTGCCGGGTAAAGAATGGAAAAGAGGAGATCTGTTATGCGGCGGATGGCGTGATTTATTTCAGCTGTGCGCTTCCACATAATAACAGGTCGGACGTGGTGAAGATCGACACCACCCGGCGGGAGGAGGTCCGCATCACGGTGAAACAGCGCTGGCAGCGGCCGGAAATCATACTCGAGGGGATGTCAGGAACAGGGGAAAGCTCCCAGACGGAATATCGGTTTTACGAAGGAAAAAAGAAAACGCAGCGGGCATACCAGTCTGACACCGGAGCAGAGAAAAAAGAAAAGTTGATGCTGACGAAAAAAGTGGGTTCTTATTTCGGCATCAATGAAGATACGAGACAGTGGGTGGTCGGCAAAGGCATTTTTGCACCGCTGGAAAAGGGAACCGTTTATCAGTATGAGGATATCGTGGATTTCGAACTGTTGGAGGATGGAACGAGTGTGGTCAAAGGGGGCCTGGGCAGGGCCGTTGTCGGTGGTTTTATGTTTGGCGGCGTGGGCGCTGTCGTGGGCGGCATCACCGGTGGTAAACGGGCGCACCAGAAATGCACAAATCTCTGCATCAAGATTACGGTTTCCAGCATGGTGTCTCCGGTGGTGTATATTTCACTCATCAGCACGGAGACGGCAAAGGACAGCGGAACTTACAAAAAGGCATATCAGGATGCACAGGAGATCCTTTCTCTGCTGCAGGTGATCTGCAGCGCGGTGGAGAAAACGCAGCAGGCAGACCGCAGCACGTTTTCCGGGGCAGATGAGCTGCGGAAATGGAAACAGCTGCTGGACGAGGGTGTGATCACCCGAGAAGAATTTGAGACGAAGAAAAGACAGCTTCTGGATCTTTAAGGAAATCTGGCCGGGGATCAGTGACGAAAGTGCGGGGTGATGGTTTGGAACAGAATATAATAGAAGAGAAACTGCCGGATCCGGACAGGGAGGCACTGATTGTGCGCCTGCAGACGGAACCCACGGAGCAGCATCTGTGGGATGCGGTGGTTGCCTGTCAGAAGCTGCCGTTCTGGACGTATTCGGGCCTGCCGTTTACCTATGAACTGCACAGGGGAAGAGACGGGTCATATACGAAAGAGCTGTGGATTGACCGGCGGGAGAACAGCAAGAGCCTGGCCTGGAGTTCGGTGCTGCTGGCATTTGCCGGTGTGAGAAACGGGAAAATCACGGTGAAGCGTCCGAAAGAGCTGGGAGATATCCGTGGAATTTCATATATTTACGCATTATTTTTGCGTTTTGGGCTGATTGAAGCGGCTGTTCGCGTAGATGGAACAGAAAAACGGCAAAGAAGGACAAAAAAATAGTGACTTATGCTATAGACTTTTGAAAAATAGTGTGGCATAATACAGATATTAATATAAAAATTAATTTTTAAATTAAAAAGGGATGCGAAGAGGATAAAATATGTCGGAAGAGAATGATTATATAGAGATTGATCTGGTACGTCTGCTGCGTGCGCTGTGGCAGCATTTCTGGATCATTTTATTAAGTATGGTTATATTTGGTGCGGCAGGGTTTGGCTATGCGAATTATCTGGTCACGCCGCTGTATCAGTCGGATGTGCAGATGTATGTCAACAATACGGATATTTCTGTGGGAAGTACTTCCATCAAGTTTTCTCAGGGCGATCTGCTGGCAGCGCAGGGACTGGTAGATACCTATATTGTTATTTTGAATTCCCGTCCCATGCTGGATGATGTGATCGATGAGCTGGAGCTCCCTTATTCCTATGAGCAGCTTAAGGATATGATCGCAGCGGAGGCTGTGAATGGAACGGAAGTATTTCAGATTACCGTGACGGATGCGGACCGGAAGGAAGCGAAAGAGGTCGCCAATAAGATTGCGGAGCTTCTGCCGGAGCATATTTCTCAGGTTGTGGATGGAAGCTCGGTGCGGGTGGTGCAGTATGCAGTACTGGCTGGGGGTCCTTGCTCGCCGAGTGTGATGAAGTATCTCTGCCTGGGCATTGCTCTGGGCTTCCTGATCAGTGCCGGCATCATTGTGCTTCGGGTACTGCTGGATAAGCGGGTGCACGATCCGGAGGAACTGGCCAAACGCTACGATATCCCGGTTATTGCGGTGATCCCGGATTTAGAGAAGAAGGGTTCATCCAAGTATGGACAGTACTATTATAAGTAGGGGCGGTGACGAGATGGAGATTGAGGCAAAAGAGAAAAAAGAAGACGCAAAGCCGGAGAAGAAGGCCAAGTCTTATGGAAAAGCCCGCAAAGGCATCTATTTCG
The DNA here is from genome assembly GCA_032620915.1 of Oscillospiraceae bacterium NTUH-002-81. Lineage (NCBI taxonomy): Bacteria > Bacillati > Bacillota > Clostridia > Eubacteriales > Oscillospiraceae > Oscillospiraceae bacterium NTUH-002-81. The sequence goes on along the minus strand of CP136052.1, from coordinate 3,142,384 downwards.
GACCGAGCCTGGGATTTGAGGGCACAGAGGCCTATAAGCTGCTGCGAACGAATCTGAAGTTTGCGGTACCGGCGGAGAAGGAGTGCAAGGTCGTTGGCGTGACCAGCAGCCTGCGCGGGGAAGGAAAGTCCACCACCGCCATCAATCTGGCGTATATGGTGGCCGAGGATGGCGCCAATGTGCTGCTGATCGAGGCGGACATGCGTCTGCCGGGCATTGTTTCCAAGCTACGGCTGGAGAAACGCAAAGGACTGTCCAACCTGCTGGCCGGTTTATGCGAGGCAGCGGAGGTGGTGATCCCACCTGCCGGAGACTGTAATTTCAGCGTGGTGCAGGCCGGGGCGGTGCCGCCCAACCCGTCAGAGCTTCTCGGTTCCGATGCCATGAAGAAGTACCTGGAATTATGGAAAAACCAATTTGATTATATTATTTTTGATTTTCCCCCGGTTGGGGTGGTATCCGATGCGCTGGTTCTGGCAGAAATGCTGGATGGTATGATCGTGGTGGTGCGCCAAGATTACTGCGAACAGCCGGTGCTGGATGATACGGTGCGCAAGCTGAAGTATGTCGGCACCAACGTACTGGGATTTGCGGTCACCATGTCCGGCCATGGCGGCAAACGCTATGGAAAATATGAATACGGATATGGATACGGCACAGATAAGGCTTCGAAGAAAACGAAGAAGAAGGCATAGCAGGCATGGGAAAGAAGATAGACCGTTGGCTGCTGCTGATCATTCTGGTGGTCGCAGCTGTGGCTGTGTTTTTATGGAAAGCACCGATTGAATGGCCCTGGGAGACGGGGCAGGAAGATCTGTCCGGCTATATAGACCAGACGGAAGAAGAGACTTCCGCGCAAGAGGCGGAAGCACCGGAGACGGCTGAGGCGTCGTCCTATGTGAGCCCGGTGGATTTTGAAGAACTCCAGAAAGTAAACAAAGATATATATGCATGGCTGGAAATTCCGGGAACGAATGTCAGTTACCCGATTTTACAGCACCCCACGGAGGACGAGTATTATCTTCGTCGGAATTATAAGGGGGAGGATGACAAGGAAGGCTGTCTTTTTACCGAATGCTCTTACAATGATGGGAAGATGGGAGACAGAATGACAGTCATCTACGGGCATAATATGAAGAACCAGGAAATGTTTGGTTCGCTGCAGGAGCTGTACTCCAGTGAGGATGCGCTGCAGCAGTACGGGGAGGCGGTCATCTACCTGCCTGACCGGGAACTGCATTATCAGATTTTTGCGGCAGTTCCGTACAGCAATGTGCATATTTTGTATAATTATGATTTTGACAATATGCGCATGGCTGAGATTTTTTATCGCGACATTCTGAATACCCGGGCGATCAATGCCTGTGTGGATCAGAAGGCATATATTTCTGCTGACACGGATGGCATCATTCTTTCTACTTGCTTAAGTGGAAATCATGAAAAACGTTTTCTTGTGGCGGCACAACTTATCAAAGAGATTAACTGAAGAGGTTAACGAGGAAAGGGGAACCCAAAATGAAAAAGATGGCAGCATTTTTACTCACTGCGGCACTGGTGCTTGGAAGTTCCATGTCCGTAATGGCAGCAGACTTCACACCCAGCGTAACGCAGAAGGAGGCACCGGAAGTCAAGACAACAAAAATGGCAGATGGAACGGAAGTGTATGGTATTTTCAAAGATAAAGACGGAAAGGAAATTGCCGGTCTGAAGAAGGAAGATATCATAATTACTCCTGTTGCGAAGAGAGACACTGCATCCGCAGACATTAAGAAGAATCTGGATGAAGCATATGACAGCATTCAGAAAGCCGAGAAAATAACAGATCTGTATGCACAGATCGCAGATGTCCTGAAAGAGGCAGGCTCTGATGCCACACCGGAGGATCTGGTGGTAAGCGATCTGTTTGATGTCAGCTTTTCTGATAACTATGGGGGATACATGGATACAGAGGGCAACACGCTGACTCTGACTTTCAATGTGAAGAAGACTCCCGGTCAGACACTGGTTGTTCTGACCCGCTGCGATGGCAAGACCTGGGAGGCAGTTGATCCGAAGAACGTAACCATCAATGCTGACGGTACGGTAACCGTTACCTTCACCAAGTTCTGCCCGGTTGCATTCCTGACAGACGTGGCTTCTGCTTCTGTAGATCCCAACGGCCCGGCATCTCCGCAGACCAACGATATCAGCGGCATGTCCTTCGGCTGTGCACTGGCAGTGATCTGCGCAGCAGCTCTTGTATGCACCGCAGCAGCAAAGAAGAGAAAAGCAGGCTTCTAAGAGGATGAATCATTTAAAAAGACGTCTTGGCCGGACGAAATATCACCGGCTGAAAGCGGTGGTCCGTATCGTGGTGGTTTTGCTCCTCTGTGTCGGTGTGATCGGCGTTGCTGTCTGGGATCACAGCCGGAGAAATCAGGAGGGGGTTGTGGAAGCCGATGATGCGGACAGTGAGGGCGTCTATTACAACGGCAGCCGGTATCTTCCAAAGAAAAATCTGGAGACACTGCTGCTCATTGGAGAAGATAAGTTCCTGAACCAGCAGGAGGAGGAGAGCTACGTCAACACCAAACAGGCGGACTTCCTGCTTCTGCTGATCATGGACAAGGAAAACGGCACCTGCCAGGTGCTGCAGCTGAACCGGGATACCATGACCCAGATCGAGAGCTATGGTGTGGCCGGAGAGTCGGCGGGAACCTATGAGGGACAGCTGGCACTGGCACATACATATGGCAGCGGCGGACAGGACAGCTGCCGCTATCAGGCGAAAGCGGTATCCAATCTTCTGTATGGCGTTTCGATTGATCATTTCTGCTCGGTGACCATGGATGCGGTGGCGGTGATCAACGATGCCGTGGGCGGCGTCAGCGTACAGGTCATGGATGATATGACCATGGTGGATCCCTCCTTCGTGCAGGGAGAGACGGTGACACTGGAAGGGGAGCAGGCGTTGAAGTATGTCCGGAACCGGAAGGAACTGGATGATACGACGAACCTGCACCGGATGGAGCGTCAGCGCCAGTATATGCAGGCACTGTATGAGAAACTGATGGCCTGTGTGGACGGGGATGCCGGATTTACGGCAAAGCTGCTTCTGGCGGTCAATGATTATGTGACATCGGACTGCAGTGTGACGCAATTACAGGAGTTGGCAGATTTTCTGACGGCCTGTGATATGCCGGACATCGATACCATTGATGGCGAGAATGTCAAAGGAGAAGAGTTCATGGAGTTCTATCCTGACGAGGATCAGCTTCGCCAGTACGTCATGGATCATTTTTACACAAAAGAAAATTCGACAACTGGACAGTAAAAAGAGAAAGCGCCGCTGGGGGAGAAATTCCGCTGGCAGCGCTTTTTTTGAACGGCAGCTTTACCTGCGTGAACGGTAGCTTGATTTGCAGTTGAGATAGAAGGGGATTTGTGGTACGATAGAAAAGATAAAAAAGTCTGTGTTTTGCGGACATCTGCCGGGCAGGAGCACGGCGAAAGGAGAGAATCATGGGAAGATATTTTGGAACAGACGGATTTCGCGGTGAGGCGAACCAGAATCTGACGGCGGATCACGCACACCGGATCGGCCGCTTCCTTGGATGGTATTACGGAGAGTTAAAGAGAAGGGCAGGGGATGATACCCCGGCTAGAATTGTGATAGGAAAAGATACGAGACGTTCCAGCTATATGTTTGAGTATGCGCTGGTTGGCGGCCTGGTGGCTTCCGGGGCAGATGCGTATCTGCTGCATGTGACGACAACCCCTTCAGTGGCTTACGTGGCCAGAACCGATGGCTTTGACTGCGGCATCATGATTTCCGCCAGCCACAATCCTTACTACGACAACGGCATCAAGCTGATGAATGGCAATGGGGAAAAGATGGATGAGGGTACCATCGGCCTGGTGGAGGATTATCTGGACGGAAAGCTCCATGTGTTTGACCAGGACTATGCGGAGATCCCTTATGCCCACCGGGAAAAAATCGGCTGCACGGTGGACTACGTGGCAGGACGGAACCGTTACATGGGGTATCTCATTTCTCTGGGTCTGTATTCCTTCAAGGGCGTGAAAGTAGGTCTGGATTGTGCCAACGGCAGCTCCTGGAACATTGCCAAGACGATTTTTGATGCCCTGGGTGCCAAAACCTATGTCATCAATGCCCAGCCGGACGGCACCAACATCAACGAAAATGCTGGTTCCACGCACATCGAAGGGCTGCAGCAGCTGGTGAAGGACAATGGTCTGGATGTGGGCTTTGCCTATGACGGCGATGCAGACCGGTGTCTGTGTGTGGATGAGCAGGGCCGGGTGGTGGACGGCGATGCCATTCTGTATATTTACAGCAAATACATGCAGGAACGGGGCAAACTGATCCCCAACACGGTGGTGACTACGGTGATGTCCAATTTTGGCCTGTACAAAGCCTTTGACGAGGCGGGCATCGGCTATGCCAAGACTGCCGTGGGAGATAAATATGTATACGAATACATGACCCAGAACGGCTGCCGGCTGGGCGGTGAGCAGTCAGGGCATATTATTTTCTCCAAATATGCATCTACCGGCGATGGCATCCTTACCAGCTTGAAGATCATGGAGGCCATGATGGCCAGCAAGAAGAAGCTGAGCCAGCTGACGGAAGGGCTGACCATTTATCCGCAGGTGCTGGAAAATGTGCGGGTGAAGGATAAGGCGAAAGCCCAGGCTGACCCGGAAGTGCAGGCTGCTGTGGAAGCTGTAGCGCAGGCACTGGGAGATTCCGGCAGGATCCTTGTCCGGGAGTCCGGTACAGAGCCGCTGATCCGCGTCATGGTGGAGGCAGAGACGGAAGAACTGTGCCATCAGTACGTAGATCAGGTGGTAGCTGTGGTGAAAGCCAGGGAAGAAGCGTAACCACAGAAAACAGAACCAGAAAGAAACAGCAAAGCAGTGGAAAGGGATCGCGTCATAAGATGCGCCCCTACCACTGCTTTCTGTATTCCCCGGGGAAACACCCTCGGTTTTCCGGAAGATCCGGGAAAAATAATTGGCGTCGTTCATGCCGCACTCCTGCCCGATTTTTTCAATGGACTGATCGGTAAAGCGCAGCAGCTGTTTGGCGTGGGTGATGCGCACCTGCTGCAGGTAGGCGCTGACGGACAGTCCGAACTGCTCCCGGAAGATCCGGGTGAGATAGAACTTGTTGATATAAAACTGCTCAGCAAGATTGTCCAGAGAGATCTTCTCGGAATAGTGCTGATCCAGATAATCCTTCACCGCCTGTACGTTTCTGCGGCGGTTCTTTTTCTCCGGGTGGGCGCCCGGATTCCAGCTTTCCTCCATGAGAAGCGTCAAAAGAGACGCCAGCTTTTCGTAGATTTTCATATCCTTGATGTGATCCGAGGAGGCAGCAATCTGGTAGAGCTCTTCCAGCAGGGTACGGTAACGGGTGCTGTCGGCCGGGCGGAAGCAGGGGAGGCCGCCGCGCTCTGCGTATTTGTCATAAATGCTGTTCAGGTTGGGGCCGAAGAAATGGGCCCAGCGCAGGCTCCACAGCGGCTGGGAGGTGCTGTGGGAGTAGGGATGCCTGCAGTCAATAAAAACACAGTCCCCGACCTTCAATTGCCAGATCCGATCTTCGTAGCGAAGCTCTCCTTCACCATCTTCCACCAGAAAGAACAGGCAGGAGGCCAGATTCTCCCGGCGGCTTACATGAGGGCGCTGGGCCGTCAGAGAGCCGATTTCCTGCAGATGCAGCAGATTGGAGCGGGCAAATGCCGACGGCGTATATAAAATACGGCGGGAGTTGACAATATTTCCGTGAAAAAGGGCATCATCCATAGAAAGACCTCCTTTGTAAACCCATCAGATAAAGCAGATGTGGTCGGAACAGGCGAAAGACGGACTGTTTGAAATCAGTATAGCAGACTTGAAAGAAAAAAGTCAATATTGTGCTAGGATCCTGCAAGATAACCCCTTAAAAAGGAGAAAGAGATCCGATAGAATGAAAAAGAATTTAGTAAACGACACAGGTGGGCACCCCAAAGCAGACGGCAGCCCGGAAAGAGAAAGAGGAATACGATGAAAAAAGCGTTGATTACAGGAGTAACAGGACAGGATGGTTCTTATCTGGCAGAGCTTCTGCTGGAGAAGGGATATGATGTACACGGCATGATCCGCCGGTCTTCCGTGGATTATCGGGAGCGGATTGCCCATCTGGAAGGGCATGAGCGGTTCCATCTGCACTACGGCGATCTGGGGGATTCCATGAGCCTGATGGCCATTGTGGGTTCCGTCCGTCCGGATGAGATTTATAACCTGGCAGCCCAGAGCCATGTGCAGGTATCCTTTGATGTGCCGGAGTACACGGCAGATGTGGTGGCCACCGGTGTGCTGCGGGTGCTGGAGGCGGTGCGCCTGTGCGGTCTGACCGAGACATGCCGGGTATACCAGGCATCCACTTCTGAGCTTTATGGCAAAGTGGAAGAGGTACCGCAGAACGAGAAGACACCCTTCCATCCCTATAGCCCTTACGCTGTGGCAAAGCAGTATGGCTACTGGATCGTGAAAGAGTATCGCGAAGCATACCATATGTTCTGCTGTTCCGGCATTTTGTTCAATCACGAGTCCGAACGCAGAGGCGAAACTTTTGTCACAAGAAAGATCACCCTGGCAGCAGCCAGAATCGCCCAGGGAAAGCAGGAGAAGCTGTATCTGGGCAATCTGTCCAGTCTGCGTGACTGGGGCTATGCCAAAGATTATGTGGAATGCATGTGGCTGATCCTGCAGAACGAGAAGCCGGAGGATTTTGTCATTGCCACCGGCGAGCAGCATTCCGTGCGGGAATTCTGTAAGCTGGCCTTCCATTATGCCGGCATCGAACTGGAATTTACCGGTGAGGGCATGGACGAGAAGGGCATCGACAAGGCGACCGGCAAGGTGCTGGTAGAGGTTTCTCCGGATTTCTACCGTCCGACAGACGTGGTAAACCTGTGGGGAGATCCCACCAAGGCAAAAACCGAGCTGGGATGGAACCCGACCAAAACTTCCTTTGAGGAACTGGTGCGGCTCATGACCGAGCATGATATGCGGAAAGTGGCCGTGGAGCGTGCGGAAGAGCACATCAAATGCAATCTGGAGGAATATCTGGAAAAAGGAGTTGTGAGATAAGATGATGGAAAAAGATGCGAAAATTTATGTTGCCGGACACAGAGGCATGGTTGGCTCTGCCATCGTGCGGGCGCTGGAGCGGGAAGGATATCACAATTTTGTGCTGCGCACCCATAAGGAGCTGAACCTGTGCCGTCAGGATGAGGTGGAAGCCTTTTTTGAAAAAGAGAAACCGGACTATGTATTTCTGGCAGCTGCCAAGGTGGGCGGCATTGTGGCAAACGCAGAGGCGCTGGCAGATTTTATGTATGAAAATATGATCCTGGAGATGAACACCATTCATTCCGCCTGGCAGAACGGCTGCAAGAAATTGCTGTTCCTGGGTTCTTCCTGCATTTATCCGCGGATGGCACCCCAGCCCATGCCGGAGAGCTGTCTGCTGACTTCAGAGCTGGAGAAGACCAATGAGGCATATGCGCTGGCGAAAATTTCCGGTCTGAAATACTGTGAGTTCCTGAACCGCCAGTACGGCACCGATTACATTTCTGCCATGCCCACCAATCTGTACGGCCCCAATGACAATTATCATCCGACCCACAGCCATGTGCTGCCGGCACTGATCCGACGGTTCCATGAAGCAAAAGAGGCAGGACTGCCGGAGGTGACCTGCTGGGGCACCGGCACTCCATTGCGGGAGTTCCTGTACGTGGATGATCTGGCGGATGCCTGTGTATTTCTGATGAACCATTATTCCGGAAATGAGACGGTCAATGTGGGCACCGGCAAGGAGCTGACCATCAAAGAGCTGACAGAGCTGACGGCAGAGGTGATCGGTTACAAGGGAAAGATCAACTGGGATCCTTCCAAACCGGACGGCACACCGAGAAAGCTGCTGGATGTGTCCAAACTGGAAAATCTGGGCTGGAAATACAAGACCGAGTTGCGGGACGGCATTCGTCTGGCCTACGAGGATTTCCTGCATAATCCCATGCGTGCAGAGCGATAATCGTGCGCAGGAGAAGGGAACAGAATATGAATATCGTATTGTTATCCGGCGGATCGGGCAAGCGGCTGTGGCCCCTGTCCAACGACGTCCGCTCCAAACAGTTTATCAAGATTTTCAAAGGGGAAAACGGAGAATATGAGTCCATGGTGCAGCGGGTGTACCGTCAGATCTGCACCGTGGATCAGGGGGCATCGGTGACCATTGCCACCTCCAGGACCCAGGTGTCTGCCATTCACAACCAGCTGGGAGAAAACGTGGGTGTCTGCGTGGAGCCCTGCCGCCGGGATACGTTTCCGGCCATCGCGCTGGCAACGGCGTACCTCCATGATGTGAAGCATGTGCCTGCAGAGGAGGCTGTGGTGGTCTGCCCGGTGGATCCTTTTGTGGAACAGGATTATTTTGAGGCGCTGAAAAAGCTGTCCGATCTGGCCCAGGCAGGGGAGGCCAATCTGACGCTGATGGGCATTGAGCCCACCTATCCCAGTGAAAAATATGGCTATATCATTCCGGCGGACAAGGATGCGGTCAGTCAGGTGAAGACGTTCAAGGAGAAACCGGATGTGAAAACGGCGGAGCAGTACATCAGCCAGGGCGCCCTCTGGAATGGCGGTGTGTTTGCCTACAGGCTGGGCTATGTGCTGGAGAAGGCCCATGAGCTCATTGATTTTGAAGATTATGATGATCTCTATGGAAAATATGAGACACTGGAAAAGATCAGCTTCGACTATGCGGTGGTGGAAAAAGAACCTTCTATCACAGTCATGCGTTTCGCCGGTCAGTGGAAGGATCTAGGCACCTGGAATACGCTGACAGAGGCTATGGAGGAATCCTGCGTGGGGGATGCGATCCTCAACGAGACATGCGAGAATGTGCATGTGATCAATGAGCTGGCAGTGCCGGTGCTGTGCATGGGCTTAAAGGACGTGATCGTGTCGGCAAGTGCAGAGGGCATTCTCGTGTCGGACAAAGAGCAGTCCAGCTATATCAAGCCCTTTGTGGATAAAATTGATCAGCAGATCATGTTTGCGGAAAAATCCTGGGGCAGTTTCCGGGTACTGGATGTGCAGCCGGAGAGCATGACGATTAAAGTGACGCTGCATCCGGGCCATCGGATGAATTATCACAGCCATGCCCACCGGGACGAGGTGTGGACCATTGTGTCCGGCACCGGCCGTACCGTTGTGGATGGCATGGAGCAGCCGGTTCATCCCGGGGATGTGGTGACCATGGAGGCGGGCTGCCGTCATACGATTATCGCGGATACCGAGCTGACAGTCATCGAGGTACAGCTGGGTAAGGAGATCAGTGTACATGACAAACAGAAATTCGAGTGGGAAGAATAGCCCCTTCCTGTTAAAACCGGCGGGAAAAGATTATCTGTGGGGCGGCAATCGCCTGAACGACGATTTTTCCAAAGGGATTGATTTAAAACCGCTGGCGGAAACCTGGGAGTGCTCGACCCATCCTGACGGCCCCAGCCGGGTGGCCAGCGGGGCGCATACAGGTGCTCTTCTGGCAGACGTATTAAGAACGCATCCGTCCTATCTGGGTACGCACCCAGATGGCACAGACGGGCTGCCGATTCTCATCAAATTCATTGATGCCAAGCGAGATCTGTCGGTGCAGGTGCACCCGGATGATACGTACGCCAGGGAGCAGGAGCATGAGCCCCGGGGAAAGAGTGAGATGTGGTACGTTCTGGATGCGGCGAAGGATGCCAGCCTGGTGTACGGTTTTCGCCATGACATGATGAAGGCTGATCTGGAAGAAAGTCTTCGGAAAGGTACGGTGGAGAAGTACCTGCAGAAAGTACCGGTGCAGCGGGACGATGTATTTTACATCAAGGCAGGGACCGTGCATGCCATCGGGGCAGGGGTGCTCATTGCGGAAATCCAGGAGAGCTCCAACCTCACGTATCGGATGTATGATTACAACCGGGTGGACAAAAACGGCAATCCCCGGGAACTGCATATCGAAAAATCACTGGCTGTGGCGAACCTGAAAGGAAGCGCTGAGCCGCGGCAGCCCATGCGGGTGTTGCGTTACCGGGAAGGCTGCGCTTCGGAGTTCCTGTGCCGGTGCCAGTATTTTCAGGCGGAGCGGCTGCTGGTAAATACGGAGCGCTGCCGGAAGATGGCGGATTTCCAGACGGGCAGCAATTCTTTTCAGGTGCTGCTGTGCACCAACGGGTGCGGCACGGTACTTTGGGGAGAGAAGGAAGAAGCCCAGTCGCTGCCGTTTTTCCGGGGAGACTGTATTTTTGTACCGGCGGATTCTGTGCCCATGAAGCTGCACGGAAAAGCACAATTCCTGAAGGTGAGCTGCTGATGTCAGAATACAGGCATGGGGGATACGGCACATTGTGTTGCAGTTATGAGGAATTTTTATGATTGCTGGAACTGTGACGAGAGGTGCGCATGCCAAGATAGAAGGAGACGAGGATGATGGATCAGAAAATTATAAATGAATACGCCCGCTGGAAACAGCTGGCGACGGAGGATGCCGATCTGGCCCGAGAACTGGGGGAGATCGACGGCAAGGAAGATCAGATTGTGGATGCTTTTTACCGGGATCTGGAATTTGGTACCGGAGGACTGCGGGGCGTGATCGGTGCGGGCACGAACCGGATGAATGTATACACGGTGGCAAAGGCGTCTCAGGGCCTGGCGGACTATGTGATCAAACATTTCCCGGCAGAGCAGCGGCGGATCGCGGTGAGCTATGATTCCCGGATCAAATCCGATCTGTTTGCCCGCACCGCTTCCGGTGTGTTTGCGGCAAACGGCATTACAGTGCACATGTATCCGGAGCTCATGCCCACCCCCTGCCTGTCCTTTGCGGTGCGGGAATTACACTGCGCGGCAGGCATCATGGTGACGGCATCCCACAATCCGTCCAAATACAACGGATACAAAGTGTACGGCGCAGACGGCTGCCAGATCACCACGGAGGCTGCGGCTGCCATCCTGGCGGAGATTGAGAAGCTGGATGTGTTTGCTGACGTGAAGCGGGCAGATTTTGATGCCTCTATGGAGGCGGGCAAAATTGCCTGGATCGGCGAGGATGTGACGACAGCTTTCGTGGAGGCTGTGAAAGGGCAGTCGCTGCTGGGGGATGAGCAGGTGGACAAAAATGTGGCCATCGTGTATTCTCCGCTGAACGGAACCGGCCGGAAGCCGGTGCTGCGCACGCTGAAAGAGAGCGGATATACGAACATTACCGTGGTAAAAGAGCAGGAGCTGCCAGACGGCAATTTCCCTACCTGCCCCTATCCGAACCCGGAGATCCGGGAAGCCATGGCGCTGGGCATGGAATATGCGAAAAAACAGCAGGCAGACCTGTTGCTGGCCACCGATCCGGACTGTGACCGGGTGGGTATCGCGGTGAAAAATGAGCAGGGCGAATATGTTCTTCTGACCGGCAATGAGACCGGTATGCTGCTGCTGGATTACGTGTGCAGCAGACGGATGGCCCTTGGGAAAATGCCCGCAGATCCGGTGCTGGTGAAAACCATTGTGACCATTGATATGGCGGAGCGGATCGCGGCCCATTACGGCGTGCGCACCATCAATGTGCTGACCGGCTTCAAATTCATCGGGGAGCAGATCGGCATGCTGGAAAAACAGGGAAAAGAAGATTCTTATATCTTTGGCTTTGAGGAAAGCTACGGTTACTTAAGCGGCAGTTATGTCCGGGATAAGGACGCTGTGGACGGCGCCTTCCTCATCTGTGAGATGTTTGCTTACTACAAGAGCCGCGGCATCAGCCTGACCGCAAAGTTGAAAGAGCTGTACGGCACATATGGCCATTGCCTGAATACGCTGCATTCCTATGAATTCGACGGGGCGGCAGGATTTGAAAAAATGCAGGGCATCATGAAAAAATTCCGCCAGGAGACGCCGGACTTTGGCAGCAAAGCGCTGGTGGAGTGTCTGGACTATGCAAAGGGACTGGACGGCCTGCCCAAGTCCGATGTGCTGAAATTTATCCTGGCAGATCACTGTTCTGTGGTGGTGCGCCCCTCCGGCACCGAGCCGAAGCTGAAAACCTATATTTCTGTCAGTGCGGAAAATAAGGAGGCTGCGGCAGCTATTGAGGCACAGATCACGGAGAAGCTGAGCCAGTACTTCCTGTAAACGTGGATGAGTTGGAATTTTTATAGTTGGGGTTGTTCTTTGTGCCTTGTGTCTAAAAGCAGTTGCTGACGATAGACCTTTCGGGTGATATGTGGAAATAGGACGTTACTTTCCTGTTTGCTTTTTGAAAATAGAAAAATTCGGTTGGTATTTGTGACTAGAGTCAAAAAATCTTGCTTTTGCCTGAAATTTTGACACGATTTTTTATGGCAGCATTGTATAATTGTCCCAAATCTGGTATGATAATGTCACAGATTACCCGGGCAGCAGGGGAGCGCTGCAAGCAACAACAGAAAGGCAAACGAAGGTGAGTACAATGAAAACAACACTTGCAATTATGGCGGCCGGTATCGGCAGCCGGTTTGGCGGCGGCATCAAGCAGCTGGAGCCGGTGGGACCCAATGGAGAGATCATCATGGATTACTCCATCAAGGACGCACTGGAGGCTGGTTTTGACCGGATCGTTTTCATCATCCGCAAGGATCTTGAGAAGGATTTCAAGGAAGTTATCGGCAATCGGATCGAGAAGATTGCTGATGTGGCATATGCTTATCAGGAGCTGGATGATCTTCCGGGCGGCTTTACAAAGCCCGCAGACCGGACGAAGCCCTGGGGAACCGGCCAGGCGATTCTGGCATGCAAGGACATTATCCATGAGCCCTTTGCGGTTATCAATGCCGATGATTATTACGGCAAAGAAGGTTTTGTGAAGCTGCATGATTATCTGGTTTCCCAGCCGGAAAAAACCGCAGATTTCCAGTTCTGCATGGTGGGCTTTATCCTGGGCAATACCCTCAGCGATAACGGTGCCGTGACGAGAGGCGTGTGTGTGCTGGACGATGCAGGCAATCTGGTGGATGTCAACGAGACAAGCAACATCGAGAAGATTGACGGCAAACCGGGTGTGCGCGGTGAGGACGGACAGATCCGCTGGCTTGACCCTGACAGCCATGTATCTATGAACATGTGGGGCCTGACACCGGATTTCATGGAATATCTGGAAAAAGGTTTTGTAGACTTCCTCAAGAATCTTCCGGAAGGGGAGATCAAGAAGGAATATCTTCTGCCCACCATCATCGGCGATATGCTCCAGAGCGGCGAAGCCAAGGTGAAACTGCTGGAGAGCCGGGACAAATGGTTCGGCGTGACCTATAAGGAAGACAAGGCAGATGTGGTGAAAGCTTTCAAAGAGCTGATCGCTGCCGGTGTTTACAAAGAAAAATTATTTGATTAAGCTGTTTTTTGGAAAAGGGCACTGTCTGATACAGAGAAATCTGTACCGGGCGGTGCCCTTTTTGCATGACGGGAGATTGCATCTTATCATACAGAAACGCTTCGTAGGGTGCAAAACGTCAGTGGCGTTTGTTATGTAGCGATCAAAGTGGAACGCAGACGCACGCAGCCCCATGGGGAGTTCCTTAAAGAATCTTTAAGAAGTAGTCTGTCTCCTTGAATTTCCAGAAAAAAATAGGTACAATAAAAAGGCAATGGATCATGCAGGAGGAAAACGAATGGAGAAAAAGAATCCGGTAAGTCAGGAAGACCTGGATCGGATGATCGAGGAAAAATATAGAGAGCTGGAACGACTGGAGGCAGAGCGGCAGAACCGCGAGCAGGGGGGATACACGTCGCCTTCTTATGAGGATGCCCATAATTTTTACGAGGGAGAGAGTGATACCGTGCATCGTGATTCCCTGGGCAGCACAGGCGGTTATCGCTCTGCTTCGCGTGGGGAAGGTCTGACAGAAAATGGGAACGGGGAGACACCGCGCCGCCGCCCCACAGGAGAAAGATACGGGCAGGGAGCCCCGCGCCGCCGCCCGACGGGAGAAGGTTATAACGAGGGAACGCCGCGCCGTCGTCCGACAGGAGAGGACTACGAGCAGGGAGCGCAGCGCCGCCGCCCGACGGGAGAAGGCTATAGTGAGGGAGCCCCGCGCCGTCGTCCGACAGGAGAAGGATACGAGCAGGGAACGTCGCGCCGCCGCCCCGCAAGAGAAGGGTACAGTGACGGAGCAGTCCGCCGTCGCCCTGCAGGAGAAGGGTACAGTGATGGGGCAGTCCGCCGTCGTCCAGCGGAAGAAAGGTACAGTGACGGGGCAACCCGCCGCCGTGCTGCCAGTGAGGATTATGCGCAGGAAATGCCGCGCCGCCGTGCTGCCGGAAGCACTGGTGATGGTTATGGAGAGCGGCAGAGCCGGGAAGCCGGAAGAAGCCGTGATGGCTATGAAGAGGCACCGCGTCGCCGCTCTGGGCAGGATGGGCAGCGAGTTGCGGATGAACGTCGGCAGCAGGAGGAGAATCGTCGTCGGCAGGAAGCGCAGTATCGCAGCCAGGAACGGCAGCAGCGGTATGAAGAAGTGGAAGAGGAGCAGGAGGACGAGGGCATGCGCAGAGAAGAAAAACCGTTTTTTTCTGAAAAGATCATTCGTCTCATCGGTGGGATCATTGGTATCATCATCGTGCTTCTGGTGGTCATCACCATATTTGGCGGAAAGATTTTTTCAAAACTGGCTTCCGGCGGAAATACGACCCAGCTGGCCTCCGGCAAAGGTGTCATCAACATTCTGCTGGTGGGACAGGATGGCCGGGAGGATGTGGAAGGCAGCCGTTCTGACTCCATGATGCTGGTGTCTGTGAATAAAGGAACCGGCAAGGTGAAGATCGTCTCCCTGATGCGTGACATGTACGTCTCCATTCCGGGGCATGATGACAACCGGATCAATGCGGCATATTCTCTGGGCGGTGTAAAACTGCTGGAGCAGACGATAGAAAATGATTTTCAGGTAAAAATCGACGGAAACGTGCAGATTGATTTTGAAAGCTTTAAGACCATCATTGACAAGGTGGATGGGGTGGAAATCGAACTGAGCCAGGAAGAGGCGGATTATCTGAACACGGCGTACTGGCAGAACGGATGGAGTTTAAGTGCCGGGGTACAGACGCTGAACGGCGACCAGGCGCTGGCTTACTCTCGGATCCGTCAGGTGGGAAATTCTGATTTCCAGCGTACGGAACGGCAGCGGACGGTGCTCATGACGGTATTCCGCAAAGTGAAAGGGCAGGGCAAGCTGAAGATGCTGTCCCTGGCAAAAGACATCTATCCCATGTTGGATACGGATATCGGCATCGGTGACATGATCAGTCTGGGAACGACGGCCATCGGCATGGATGAAAGCGATATCGAGACGTACCGCCTGCCCATCGACGGCGGCTACACCAACCAGACCATCCGGGAAATGCAGGTGCTGGTACCGGATATGGAGAAAAATATTGCCTATCTGAAGGAACTGCTTTTCGGAGAAACGCAGACAGAGTAAATTGGGAAAGATTTGTAACTGACGATAAAAGACATGGAATGAAAAAGGATAGCCGGGGGATGTTGTTTCCCATCAGCTATCCTTTTCTCATTTAGCACTTCTCCGGTTCCGGGTAATCTACGCCGAAGGTTTCCACTGTCATGGATTTGATCTGCTGTTTTTCCAGCGGGCGGTCAGAGTAGTCTGTGCGTACGTTGGCGATCTTGTCCACAATTTCCAGTCCCTCGATGACTTTTCCGAAAGCAGCGTACTCGCCGTCCAGATGCGGGGAAGTCTTGTGCATCAGGAAAAACTGGGAGCCTGCGGTGTCGGGCATCATGGTTCTTGCCATGGACAGCACGCCCGGTGTGTGCGCCAGATCATTCTGGAAACCGTTGTGGGAAAACTCACCCTTGATGCAGTATCCCGGGCCGCCCATGCCGGTGCCGTCCGGGCATCCGCCCTGGATCATAAAGCCTTTGATGACGCGGTGGAAGATCAGTCCGTCATAGAAGCCTTTTTTTACAAGAGAGATAAAATTGTTTACTGTATTCGGGGCAACTGCCGGGTACAGCTCTGCTTTCATGATATCGCCGTTTTCCATTTCAATGGTAACGATGGGGTTCTTTGCCATAAATGACATCCTTTCTTTCGTTGAATTTTCTCTTCCTATTATACCTTATTCTGTCCAAAATCGAAAGAAAATTTTGCTCATCATCTGGCGCTCATTTCATGCTTGAAAAATCCTCCTCCACAGTCTATAGTGAGGAAGGAACAAAACGACCATAACCGAAGAAAAGGTGGAAATAGAATGTTTAAAAGCGTGATTTTTGACATGGACGGGGTACTGGTGAACACGGAGCCGATTCATTTTCGGATGTATCAGGCATTTTTCCGGGAGCAGGGAATCGAACTGAATTATGACTACTATGCGCCGTCCATCGGTTCGACCACGGAGCATCTGCGGGGAATGCTGATGGAAAAGTACGGCATTGACATCCGCAAGCCGGAGAACTGGGCACGGATCAAGGAGCACGAGGCGGCCATCATCGAGAAAGATGGCTACGGGGAAATCCCCGGCATCCGGCAGATGATCCTGGATCTGCGGGCCCACGGCGTGAAGCTGGCGGTGGCATCTTCTTCCTATTATGATCTGATCGTGAAAACGACGAAGGCCATTGGATTATATGATTATTTTGACAAAATCGTCAGCGGTGCAGATGTGGCGCACCCGAAGCCGGCACCGGATGTGTTTTTGAAAGCCATGGAGGAGCTGGGTGTGCAGCCGGAGGAATGCGTCATCGTGGAGGATTCCTGCAACGGCGTGCGTGCGGCCAAGGCGGCCGGTGCGGCGTGTCTGGGATTTTATAACCCGGATTCCGGCAATCAGGACTTAAGTCTGGCGGATCTGGTGACCGAGGGCTTTGAGGAAGTGGATTATGATTTTGTAAAACGGCTGCATCATCGGGTACATGATCTGCCGGTGACGATCGCGCAGACGGAGGTGCCGGAAACAGACATATGACTGACCATCCGGGAAATGACCGTGGATGACTATGAGGCGGTGCGGGCGCTGTATGAAGAGCCGGGGATGCTTGCCTATATGCCCTCCTTTTTTCCGGCGGAGGAACCGGAAGCATATTTTGAAAGCTATGTAAAAAATATGTATCGGTTTTATGATTTCGGCATGTACGTGCTGGAGGATGCGCGAACCGGGAGGATCATCGGGCATGTCGGATTGGGCGTGGAGGACGGAACGGAAAGCGACGGAGGCAGGACAGCACAAACAGAAGAATCCGGCAGGAACGATTCCAGAGGCAGTGACAGGTGGGAACCGGAAGCGCCGACAGTAGAAACAGGCAGACAGAAATCGGAGGAGACGACCGGGAAAACAGACAGGCAGGCATCGGAAACAGAGACGGCGGTTGAGGACGGGATCGCGGTGAAAGAGCCGATAGATGCCAGGATAACGTTAGGCTACATAATTTCTACTCCATACCGTGGCAAAGGGCTGGCTTCGTTTGCCTGCCGGCAGATTCTTCTCTACGCCCGGGATTCCCTGTATCTGGACCGGGTATGGATCCGGGTGGATCAGAGAAACAGCGCATCTCTGGCAGTGGCCCGGCGATTACAACAGCAGTTTGGTGATTTTATTAAGGTTGATGTGACTGAAATCTGACAGAACTGCCATATAGAAGCGGCAGGCGTGTAATCCCGCTGCGGCGGTTTTTGATGTCTGGATGAGAACTGAACAGTACGCATGTTTTACGGCAGATGGGATTACCGCTTGCAAAAATGAGGCAAGTTGGATACAATGGGAGTAATTTAGACGGCTTTTACGAAGGAGCATTTGCATGGGAATCATTAAGGCAGCAAAGCTGGTGCATGAATATATCAGAAGAGACGAGGACGGCAAGGTGGAGGAGATCCGCCGGGCAGTGGACGGCGTGGATCTGGATGTGGAACGGGGGGAGTTTATCGCGATCCTGGGCCACAACGGTTCCGGAAAATCCACGCTGGCCAAGCATATCAACGCCATTCTGGCCCCCACGGAGGGAACGATGTGGGTGGGCGGAATGGACACCAAAGAGGAAAAAGACATCTGGAATATCCGGCAGACGGCCGGGATGGTGTTCCAGAATCCGGACAACCAGATCATCGGCAGCGTGGTGGAAGAGGACGTGGGCTTTGGCCCGGAAAACCTGGGCGTGCCGTCGCTGGAAATCTGGGATCGGGTGCAGGAGAGCCTCCAGGCAGTGGAAATGCTGGAATACCGGCACCATTCGCCCAACCGTCTGTCCGGCGGCCAGAAGCAGCGGGTGGCCATCGCCGGTGTGGTGGCCATGCATCCGAAATGCATCGTGCTGGATGAGCCCACGGCCATGCTGGATCCCAACGGCCGCAAGGAAGTCATTCGGACGGTGCGGGCGCTGAACGAGGTGGAAGAGGTGACCGTCATCCTCATCACCCATTATATGGAAGAAGTGGTGTGGGCGGATAAGGTCATCGTCATGGACGATGGAAAAATCGTCATGCAGGGAACGCCCAGAGAGATTTTCTCCCGGGTAGATGAACTGAAGAAATACAGCCTGGACGTGCCGCAGGTAACGCTGCTGGCCCATGAGCTGAAAGAAAAAGGCGTTCCGCTTTCGGATGGAATCCTGACAATAGATGAACTGGTGGATGAATTATGTCAATCGTGATCGAGCATTTGAATTATATTTATTCGGAAAATACCGCCTACCAGCGGCAGGCGTTAAAGGATATCAATCTGGAAATCCCGGAGGGGCAGTTTATCGGCCTCATCGGCCATACCGGTTCGGGAAAATCCACGCTGACCCAGCACCTGAACGGGCTTTTGAAGGCGTCCAGCGGCGTGATCCGTTTTAACGGGGAAAATATTTACGAAAAAGACTATGATATGCGGAAACTGCGGGCAAAGGTGGGACTGGTGTTTCAGTACCCGGAGCATCAGCTGTTTGAGGTGGATGTGATCAGCGACGTATGTTTTGGCCCGAAAAATCAGGGCCTTTCGGAGGAAGAGGCGAAAGCGCGGGCGGCAGAAGCCCTGCGTCTGACGGGCATTTCGGAGGAAATGTTCCATCAGTCGCCCTTTGATCTGTCCGGCGGCCAGAAGCGCCGGGTGGCCATTGCGGGCGTGCTTGCCATGGAGCCGGAGGTGCTGATCCTGGACGAGCCCACGGCGGGGCTGGATCCCAGAGGCCGGGATGAGATCCTGGGACTGATCAGCCAGCTGCATGAAAAACGCCATATCACCTGTGTGCTTGTTTCTCACAGCATGGAGGATGTGGCCCGTTATGTGGAGCGGATCATCGTCATGAACCGGGGCGAGGTTATGTACGACGGCACCCCGAAGGAAGTATTTTCCCATTATAAGGAACTGGAAGAGATCGGTCTGGCGGCGCCGCAGGTGACCTACGTGATGAACCGGCTGAAAGAAAAAGGTCTGGATGTGCGCACCGATGCCACGACAGTGGAGGAAGCAAGGGATGAGATCCTGCGTGCACTTGCGGCAGGAGGACGATTATGATAAGAGATATTACTTTGGGACAATACTATCCGACGAATTCCGCGATCCATCGGCTGGATCCCCGGACAAAGCTCATCGGCACCATTGCGTTTATCGTGTCCCTGTTTTTATTTAAAAGCTGGCTGGGCTATGCGGCGGCCACTCTGTTTCTTGCGGGGATCATCCGCACGTCGAAGGTGCCCTTCCGCTATATGATGCGGGGGCTGAAAGCCATCATCGTGCTGTTGCTGATCACCGTGGTGTTCAACCTGTTTATCATTCCCGGAGAAGTCATCTGGGATTTTGGTATTTTGAAAATCACGCGGGAGGGACTTTCGCAGGCGGGTTTTATGGCGGTGCGCCTGATCTACCTGATCATCGGTTCTTCCGTCATGACGCTGACGACCACGCCCAACGACCTGACCGACGGCCTGGAGCGGGTGCTGGGGCCGTTGAAGGTGGTACATGTGCCGGTGCACGAGATTTCCATGATGATGTCCATTGCCCTTCGGTTCATCCCGATTTTGCTGGAGGAGACGGATAAGATCATGAAGGCACAGATGGCCAGAGGTGCGGATTTTGACAACGGCAATCTGATCCAGAAGGCGAAAAACATGGTGCCCCTGTTGGTGCCGCTGTTCCTTTCTGCCTTCCGCCGGGCTAACGACCTGGCCATGGCCATGGAGGCCAGATGTTATCGCGGCGGGGAAGGCCGGACGAAAATGAAACCGTTGCTTTATGAAAAAAGAGATTATATGGCGTATGGGATTCTGGTGGCTTATCTTGCAGCAGTGACGGCCATCGGTATCGTCGTGCGTTAGGAAAGGCGGATGTGATGAAACGGGTAATGCTGACGGTGGCCTATGACGGCACCGCTTATGCCGGGTGGCAGGTGCAGCCCAACGGCGTGACCATCGAGGAAGTGCTGAACAAGCATCTGTCATCGCTTTTGCGAGAAAATATTGTGGTCATCGGCGCCAGCCGCACCGATTCCGGGGTGCATGCCCTGGGAAATGTGGCGGTTTTTGATACCAACGCCCGGATGCCGGCGGAGAAGGTCAGCTTTGCCATGAACCAGCGTCTGCCGGAAGATGTGAAAATTGTGGATTCCCGGGAAGTCCCCCTGGATTTCCATCCACGCAGGCAGCACTGTCGGAAGACCTACGAATACAAGATTTTAAACACCATCCATCCGGTGCCGAATTACCGGCTGTACACGCATTTTAATTACTGGAACATTGACGTGGAGCTCATGCGGCGGGGGGCGGCCTTCCTCATCGGTACCCATGATTTTGCCAGCTTCTGCAGTGTGAAAAGCCAGGCGCTGACCACGGTGCGTACCGTGCGGTCTGTTGATATTTCAAGAGATCCCCAGACAAGCATCATCACCCTGCGCATTGTGGGGGACGGCTTTCTCTATAATATGGTGCGGATCATTGCCGGAACGCTCATGGAGATCGGTGAAGGCAAATACCCGCCGGAGCATATGAAAGACATTCTGGAAGCTGCCAGCCGGGCGGCAGCAGGCCCGACAGCACCGGCCAGAGGATTGACGCTGGTAAAGATGGAATATGAGAACGATCCGCGAAAAGAAGTTGTCCATTGAAAAAAGTCCAAAAAGCATTGAAAAAACAAAAAAACACAAAAACATTGAAAAAACACAAAAGTAGTTGACACACCAGGCGGTGTGTAGTAAACTATTTTAGCATGGTTATGTATGGAAATATCCTGAACCAAAGCCCCGGATCAGGTATTTTACTTAATAGAAAGCAGATATTTTAAGGAGGTCAACCGATGAAAAGTTACATGGCTAGTCCAGCAACAATTGAAAGAAAATGGTATGTAGTTGACGCTACAGGATATACATTAGGTCGTTTAGCATCAGAAGTAGCAAAGGTATTAAGAGGAAAGAATAAGCCGATCTACACTCCTCACATTGACACAGGTGATTATGTGATCATCGTAAACGCTGACAAGGTGAAAGTGACCGGTAAGAAATTAGACCAGAAGATTTACTATCGTCATTCCGATTATGTTGGAGGAATGAAAGAGGCAACCTTAAGAGAAATGATGGACAAGAAGCCTGAGAAGGTGATCGAGCTTGCTGTTAAGGGCATGCTGCCGAAGGGACCTTTAGGAAGAACCATGTACAAGAAGCTGTTTGTATATGCAGGCGCAGAGCACGGACATGAGGCACAGAAGCCGGAAGTCCTGACATTTTAATCAGAGGGAGGTAAATCACATTGGCTAAAGCAAGTTTTTACGGAACTGGAAGAAGAAAGAAATCTATCGCAAGAGTATATCTGGTACCTGGTACCGGTGTTATCACTGTAAATAAAAGAACTATTGATGAGTATTTCGGACTGGAGACCCTGAAGGTTATCGTTCGTCAGCCCCTCGTGGCTACAGAGACCGCTGACAAGTTCGACGTGATCGTAAATGTTCACGGCGGCGGATACACAGGCCAGGCCGGTGCTGTAAGACACGGCATTTCCAGAGCACTTCTGCAGGCAGATCCGGATTACCGTCCGATTCTTAAGAAGGCTGGTTTCCTGACCAGAGATCCTCGTATGAAAGAGAGAAAGAAGTACGGCCTCAAAGCCGCTCGTCGCGCACCGCAGTTCAGCAAGCGATAATCGACAACTTCAAAATGCTAAAAAAGCCCGGAAATGCGCTATTTTCCGGGCTTTTTCTATACCCAAAATTCTGCCTGGACTGTTCGGTTTTGATGGAATTTGAACGGAAATTTATGGGTTTATAGTGGTCAAATTACTGGTGGACAAGCCCATTTTGACCTCTTATGGGTTAAATTACTGGTGGACAATAGGAGCAAATGAAGTCCAATTTTGCCATCGACGGACGAACACATACTTGACTGATTTACATAGAGCCTTGGCTCATTCTTTGAAAACGAGAATGGGTCAAGGCTCTATTTTTTTTTTTTCGCCTGAAATCCGGCGAGACAAATTTGAGTAGGAGGTAACAGGTATGACGGATTTCAATCAGAAGACCCATGACACCGATGTGGGCAGTTATGGCGGACAGTCGAGGCAGATGACGGAGGTGTTCGAGAACCAAGAGTTTGGTTCGATCCGGTTGTTTCAGGAGGCAGGCAAGACATTCTTCTGTGCAAGCGACGTGGCGAAAGCGTTGGGGTATGTGAATCCCTACGCTGCAGTGAGACGCCATTGCAGAGGCCCCCTAACGAAACGTGAGGGGGTCGTTCAGAAGGTGAATCAGTATGGGGATGCTGGAGAGCAGGTCGTTGAAATCGCCTTTATCACAGAAGGTGATGTTTACCGGCTGATCGTTCACAGCAAGCTGCCATCGGCAGAACGATTTGAACACTGGGTGTTTGATGAAGTTCTCCCTTCTATCCGCAAGCATGGTGTGTATATGAGCGATTCCATTTTGGATCAGGTGATTCAGCATCCGGAGGTCATCTACACCCTGGCACAGGAGCTTGTAGCCGAGAGGGAGCAGCTTGAGGGTATCCGCAAACAGCTGGATGCGGCACAGCCCAAGGCAGACTACTTCGACACCTTTGTGAACTCGGAGGATTGTACCTGCATCCGGAATTTCTGTAAGGAAATCGGAATCCCGGAGAAGACGGCAGTGGCTCTCTTACTGGATCATCGCTATCTGTACCGCAGTCCGAGTGGCTGGCTGATGCCTTTTGCAGACAAATCTGCAAGGGGCTATTTTATTGTCCGGGATTGCTACGGCAGAAGCGGAAAACTGGTGCAGCAGACGAGAGTGACCTGCAAGGGAAAGAATCATCTCTTCAAGTTGTTTAAGAAATGGGGTGTGGTCGAATGACGCTTTTTACAGAGGGACGCCTTCAGGCGTTTGAACGCATGATGCAGGATACCGGCAAATACCATCGCCGGGAGGACAGCGAAGATCGTCCGCGCAAATGTCCGAAGAAAAAAGCGGAGCCTGCGAAAAAGGATGGTGAGCACCATGCCGGTATTCAGGGTTGAGAAGAACAGCAATTACACAACGATGTGCAATTACCACCTGCGCGATCAGGGTCTCAGCCTGAAAGGGAAAGGACTTCTCTCTATGCTGCTCAGTTTGCCGGACACATGGAACTATTCGGTACGGGGGTTATCTTCGATTACGCCGGATGGCGTAGATGGGGTGCTTACGGCTCTAAAAGAGCTGGAGCGTCTTGGGTATCTGGAAAGGAACCAGCAGCGTGAGAGTAACGGTCGGATGGGCAGAGCGGAGTATGTGATTTATGAGATGCCAAGGAAAAAGCCGTGTTCGGAATCACCGTGTACGGAAAAGCCGTATACGGTAAATCCGGATACGGACACACCGGTTACGGAAAATCCCGCGCAATTAAGTACTAATAGAACAAGTACTGAAACAATCAATAAAAGAGAGAAGAAGGAAATCCAGCACCGGTATGGCTCATACGAAAATGTCCTTCTTTCTGACACGGAATACAGTAAGCTCCGGCAGGAGTTCCCAAGAGATTATCAGATGCGGGTTGAACGGCTCTCTGAGTATATGGCCTCCACCGGCAGGAGCTACAAAAATCACCTTGCCACAATCCGGAGCTGGGCAAAGAGAGAAAAGCCGAAGTATAACCCGGCAGACTACACATTTGAGGAAGGAGACAGCCTATGAGCGACATGGTGCCTGAAATTTTGAATGCGGCGTTGGATTCGCTCTTTACGCCGAAAGAACCCGGAGAGCGGGAATACCAGGGCGAGGACGGACTGCTGTATTGCCGGAATTGCCACACGCCGGTGCAGTGCAGGGTAAAGCTCTGGGGCAGAGACAGGATTGTTCCCTGCCTTTGCAGATGCCAGCAGGAGGCAATGGCGGAAAAGAAACGCCAGGATGAGCTGGTGGAGCGGCAGCGTAAAATCAGACAGCTGAAAGCAACGGGGATTCAGGAAAAGCATCTTCTGGAATGGAATTTTGCCGTTGCAGAAGACAACAAGGATATCCAGATGGCAAAACGCTATGTGGAGCAGTGGAAAAAGGTCAAGGCTGAAAACCTTGGCCTTTTGTTATGGGGAGATGTCGGAACTGGAAAGTCCTTTGTGGCGGCATGTATAGCAAATGCTCTGTTGGAACAGGGCATTCCGGTTTTGATGACGAACTTCTCCAAAATCCTGAATCAGATGGGAGCCATGTATTCGGAAGAGCGATACCGGTATATCGCTTCGTTTTCCAACTATTCTTTGCTGATTCTGGATGATCTGGGAATTGAGCGCAGCACCGAATATGCGCTGGAGCAGGTCTACGCCGTTATCGATGAGCGGTACAAGTCCGGACTTCCGGTCATTATCACAACCAATCTGAAGATTGCTGAAATCCGCAATCCGGAGGATGTGGCATACGCCCGGATTTACAGCAGGATTTTGGAAATGTGTACGCCGGTGCGAATCAGCGGAGAGGACCGCAGGAAGAGCATTGGAAAAGAAAAACAGCAGGTCGTTAAGGAGGTACTTGATTTATGAAGTGCAAGGCAAAAAAGGCGTTTTTCGCAGGTAAGAATGACATCTATCACCGCTGGAAGGAGGTTAAGAAGCTGAATGGCAAAAGCAAAAACCAGTATTACAACAGAAAACCGCAGTGGCTCAGCTGCCGACGCTGCGGCTAAGGAGAAGCGGACGGAGATGCCGCTTTCTGACCTGCATCCCTTTGAAGGTCATCCCTTTAAGGTGCTGGACGATGAGCTGATGGAACAGACCGTGGAGAGCATCAAGCAGATCGGTGTGGTATCACCGCTGATTGTACGGCCTGACCCGGAAGGCGGATTTGAAATCCTTTCGGGACACCGCAGGCTTCATGCAGCGCAGTTGGCAGGTTTGGAGACGGTGCCGGTCATCGTCAAGGAAATGGACGATGATGCAGCAATCATCTTTATGGTGGACAGCAACTTGCAGCGGGAAAATATCCTTCCCAGCGAGAGAGCGTTTTCCTACAAGATGAAGTTGGAAGCGATGAAGCATCAGGGACAACGCGGAGATTTAACTTCTGACCAAGTTGGTCAGAAGTCGTGGGCTGTGAACCAGTTAGCTGATGATGCGAACGAAAGTAAAACGCAAGTTCAGCGTTTTATCCGCCTTACCAACCTGATTCCAGAAATTCTGGACATGGTGGATGAGAAGAAAATCGCCTTTAATCCGGCGGTAGAGCTGTCTTACCTGAAACCGTCCGAACAGAAAGAATTTCTGGAGGCAATGGACTATGCACAGGCATCCCCATCCCTGTCGCAGGCACAGCGATTGAAAAAGCTCTCGCAGGAGGGCGACTGCACCTTGGATGCCATGTGTGAAGTGATGAATGAAATCAAAAAGGATGAGCTTGACCATGTGACGATTAAAAACGAGGTTCTTCGGAAGTATTTCCCGAAATCCTATACGCCGAAGCAGATGCAGGACACGATTATCCGGCTGCTGGAAAAGTGGCAGCGAAGTAAACAACGAGATATGGAACGATGAGAAGGAGATTTTTATGATGATGAACTTTAAGAAGAATCAGAACAACGCAGTGTGCAGCATGGATTGCAAGAACTGCCCGAATGGTGCATCGCAGCCGAATCCGATGGATGATTCCATGTTTGAGAAGTCCATTGCGATGCTTCATAACTGGGTGATGTTGGAGGCAATCCGTGAAGATCACCCGAAGGAACGCATTGTGATGGTGATCCTGCCGGGGGCTGGCGGCGAACTTCTGACCGAGGCTGGCAGTCGAGACATCTTTGAGGATGTTTACGATGAGATGGAGGCTGATCTGGTGGCAGATGGGGAACTGCTTCTCCATTATGATAAGAGCGATGTGATCGAGACTGACAGAACCCGCTATCTGTTGGGAGCTGCGGAGGTTTCGGAAATCGACCAGAACGGCAACGAATGCAGCATCAATCTGTTTACGCTGGAACGCACCATCGACTATGTGAACGAGAACCTGACGGTGGTTTCCATTGGCGGCGAGTTGGTTCCGGCACTGCGCCTGATCTAAGGAGGTGCCTATGAAGAAATTTGATGTGGAGATTACAGAGACTCTCCAGAGAAAGGTTTCCGTGGAAGCTGCCTCACAGGAAGATGCGGAACGCATGGTGACGCAGGCGTGGAACAATCAGGACTATGTTCTGGATTCCGGCGATTTCACCGATGTGGATTTCAAGACCGTGGGAGAACATGAATTGGCAGAGACCAGGACAATGGATGTGCTGCTGGTGCAGCCCAACGCCTACCCGAAGAAAATCAGCGTTGGCACGGAGCTGGAAGATTTGCAGGCAATGGTCGGCGGCGATATTGAAGTAACCTATCCATTTGAGGATGAAGTGGCCATTATTCTGAATGAATCCGGTAAAATCAATGGCTTGCCGCTGAACCGTGCGATTTACACCGAAGACGGGGATATGCAGGACATTTATGCCGGTGATTTTCTGGTGGTAGGGCTGACAGAGGATGACTTTGGTTCTCTGACTTCGGAGCAGATGCAGAAATTTGAGGAACAGTTCCATCAGCCCCAGATGTTCGTTCGTATGGGTCACAGCATCATGGCGATTCCGGTTCCGGATGACATGCTGAAGAAGATGGAGGAAAAGGCTGCAAAGCCCCAAGAAAAGAGCAAACCTGCACCGGACCGGGACAGTTTGTAAGGAAGGAGGCGGAGATTCATGCAGGAAGAAGTTGAAAATCGTACCGTCAATCTGGCAATCAGCACCACGAAATTGACCTTTCGCACCATCGTGAATGGCTATAATGCGTGGAAACGGCACCATCAGGCAAAGGTGGCTCAGAAAACAGCGCAGCTGCCGGTTGGAAAGCAGAGCATCAAAGAACTGATCGGTCAGAATCAGGGAGTCAGCAGTATCCCCATTGAGAAAACGGATTTGAAAGGCTTTGAACAGGTGGCACGGAAATATGGTGTGGATTATGCCATTACGAAAGACCAAAATGTAATGCCACCCAAGTACACGGTGTTCTTTAAGGCGAAGGATGCGGATGCACTGACTTCCGCTTTTGAGGAATTCACCAACCGAAAGCTGAAAACAAAGGAAAAACCGAGTGCTCTGGAGCAGCTTAACAAGCTCAAAGAGCTGGTTGCTGCAATTCTTCCGGATAAGGTTCGCCACAAAAGTCAGGAGCGTGATCTATGAGTAATAAGACAAAGAAGCAGCTGCTCCTGAACCTGCCGTACTTCATTGCCGGTCTTGTATGTACCAATCTGGGAGAAGCGTGGAGAATTGCCGAGGGCGCAGACATGTCTGAAAAGCTCCTCGGCTTTCTTTCTGCCCTGGGTGCAGCCTTTTCCAATCCGATGCCAAGTCTGCATCCGATGGATTTGCTGATTGGTGTGTGCTGCGGAGCGGGTTTGCGGATTGCTGTGTACCTGAAAGGCAAAAATGCCAAGAAATATCGCCATGGCATGGAGTATGGCTCTGCTCGTTGGGGTACGCAGAAAGACATTGAACCGTTTGAAGATCCAGTGTTTGCAAACAATGTGATTCTGACCCGGACGGAGCGGCTGATGATGGGCAACCGCCCGAAGAATCCGGCAAATGCCCGAAACAAAAACGTGCTGGTGGTGGGCGGCTCCGGCAGCGGCAAGACCCGGTTTTGGCTTAAACCCAACCTTTTACAATGTCACAGTTCCTATGTGGTCACTGACCCGAAAGGCGATATCGTAATCGACTGCGGCCAAGCCCTTTTGAAGAACGGATACAGTATCCGGATCTTTAACACCATCAATTTCAGAAAGTCGATGCATTATAATCCCTTCGCCTATATTCACAGCGAAAAGGATATTTTGAAGCTGACCACAACCCTCATTGCCAACACCAAAGGGGACGGCAAGGCCGGTGACGAATTCTGGACGAAGGCAGAGACCTTGCTGTATTGTGCTTTGATTGGTTATATCCACTATGAGGCACCGCTGGAAGAGCAGAACTTTGCAACGCTGATTGAATTCCTGAATGCGATGGAAGTACGCGAGGATGATGAAACCTTTCAGAATCCAGTGGATCAGATGTTTGAAGCTCTGAAAAAGAAAAAACCGAACCACTTTGCTGTTCGCCAATATGCCAAGTTCAAGCTGGCGGCGGGCAAGACCTTAAAGTCGATTCTGGTGAGCTGCGGCGCACGTCTTGCTCCCTTCGATATTGAGGAAGTCCGTGATATCACTATGTACGATGAGCTGTCGCTGGATACGGTGGGAGATAAGAAAACGGCTCTGTTCCTCATTATGAGCGATACAGACCCGACTTTTAATTTCCTGATTTCCATGATCTATACACAGCTGTTTAACCTGCTGTGCGAGAAAGCGGATGATGTCTACGGCGGCAGATTGCCGGTGCATGTGCGCTGCCTGATTGATGAGTGTGCGAACAGTGTGACACGTTCTACGCCGAAAACGGTGGGAATAACCGACAAAAGCGTAGCCTAAAGTCACAAATAATTTAATAAATGTGGTTTTAGAGAACTGCATAACTGAAATTTCAAATGAAGGGGTAACGCCCTGAAGGGAATTCACTAATACTCCGAATAGCGTTAGTCGGATACAGACGATTAAGGTTATAAGCTCGGGGAAGTCGTGCGAAGCACACCCTAACACTGCAAGGTGAGGAAAGGTTTGTAGAGGTACAAGCTGTGTGTGACAGTGCGGGTGGGGTTGCCATATGGTTAGAATGACCAGTAAGGCGGTCTGACAAAATTCCGAATGTACGGCTCTAAACGAATGGCTGGCAGAAATGCCAGTGTACCAGTAGGTACGCAAGTGGGGTAAAGTAAAAGTTGTTAGTATGAAATACCCTCTGTGTTTACAGGACACAGGTATCTATAAAGATAATACTTGCAGGGCTAAAGGAATGACCTAAGTGACAACAATCCTAAGTTATGTGGAACGTGGAAAGCAACCAATACGGGAACTGACTGTATCAGTGACAAAGTACCGTAGTTGTGTCGAAAAGGAAAGGTATAAAGGAATCCTTTCTACAATAAGCACATTTATGGTTGTGAGAGTAGTGGCACAGTACCGATGAAACCGTGATAATAAGCGGTGGAGGGATAGCCACAAGCCGATA
The DNA here is from genome assembly GCA_032620915.1 of Oscillospiraceae bacterium NTUH-002-81. Taxonomy (NCBI): domain Bacteria; kingdom Bacillati; phylum Bacillota; class Clostridia; order Eubacteriales; family Oscillospiraceae; species Oscillospiraceae bacterium NTUH-002-81. The sequence goes on along the minus strand of CP136052.1, from coordinate 3,112,776 downwards.
CTAAGATTTCCTTTATGTCTATATAGTAATCACCAAATGGAGATTTTCATAGCTGTCGAGGTGAGACGAAGAAAAAATCATTCTCCAATAAGGAGTTGGTTACTATGGCAAAACGAATTGTAAATAAAGCAGAAAGAAATGCAGAAAGATATGACGCAAAAGAAACTGGATATCAGTTATATGAAGGCAGTCTGAAAGGTAATAAATTTGACAGGCTTATGCCCCTGATAGTATCAGAGCAGAATATCATACTTGCATATCGGAATATCTGCAAAAATAACGGGAGCAAAACCCCTGGAACAGATGGGAAGACAATAACAGAAATTCAGTCACTCCCAATCGAAACGGTCATTAAAACCGTCAGAAATAAATTGAACTTTTATCAGCCTAAAAAGGTCCGGCGTGTAGAAATACCAAAAGACAATGGAAAAACCAGACCATTAGGAATCCCAAGTATATGGGATAGACTGATACAGCAATGTATTCTGCAAATACTGGAACCGATTTGTGAAGCAAAATTTCATGAACGAAATAATGGGTTCAGACCATACAGGTCAACGCAAAATGCGATTGCTCAATGCTATAAAATGGCACAGTTGCAAAATCTGCATTTTGTAGTAGATGTGGACATTGTTGGATTCTTTGACAATATTGACCATAATAAGCTGATTCGGCAGTTGTGGGGACTTGGAATACAGGACAGGAAACTGATTATGATAATCAAACAGATGCTAAAAGCAGAAATCCTGTTTAATGACATTGTAATTACCCCGGAAACAGGTACACCACAGGGGGGATTTTATCCCCACTTCTTGCAAATGTAGTATTGAATGAGCTGGACTGGTGGATTGCTAATCAATGGGAGATGTTTAAAGTCAAAGATGGAAAATCCGGACTGGAATTTTACAGGACTGATAAGGAGGGAAATATCCTCACAATAGACAGGTCACCAAAGTGGAAAAAGCTGAGGGAAAAGACAGAACTTAAAGAAATGTACATCGTAAGGTATGCAGACGATTTTAAGATATTCTGTCGGGACTATGTAACAGCTAAGAAAGCCATGTATGCAACAAAACTATGGCTTGCAGAACATTTACATCTGCAAACAAGTGATGAGAAATCTGGAATCACAAACTTGCGTAAGAACTATACAACTTTTCTTGGAATCAAATTTAAAGTTGTTCCAAAAGGTGATAAATGGATAATCCGTTCACATATAGCCGACAAAAGTAAAGATAAGGTTATCAATAAGCTGCGGACTGTCTGGAAAGATATCAAAAATCCAAGCAAGCAAAGCGAAATTGATAAAAACATAAGTCTTTACAATTCAATGGTTATGGGTATGCACAATTATTATTGTATGGCAACAATGGTATCAGCAGATTTTGCAGAAATCGCCTATAAAGTGAATGGGAAAAGTAACGGTATGAACCACAATAACCGATGTTTTCCGATAACAAAAACGGGTGAGATAACCAGTAAATTTATCCAACAAAAGTATGGAAAGTCAAAGCAGTTCCGATGGATAAAAGGAAGAATGATTATTCCAGTAGGGTATGTGGCGTATGAATATCCAAAATACAAAAGGCGGGAAGTCAATAAATATGTGAGGAAGTATTCAGACATCGAAAACTGTATCAGTTATGATGTTATGAAATATATGATGGGAAATGCACATCTTTATCCGACCTTGGAGATGGCAGATAATGCCCTTTCAAGGTATATAGCACAAAAAGGAAAATGTGCAGTAACACACAATGCCCTGTCAATAACAGACATGGTATGTATACACATAAAACCGTGCAAAGGTGAGCGAAATGACACATATAGGAATTTGATAATTTTATCCAAAGATGTGTCAAAATTGGTTGATGCAACAGAAAATAAAGTAATAAAGAAACTGTTGCAGAATTTAACATTGACCGTGGAAATGCAAGAAAAAATAAACAAACTCCGAAAATACAGGGAGTTGGAAGAAATACAATTCGAGGACTATATAGGCACTAAAATGTAATCTTAGTCGGTGGAACGCCGTGTGATGGGAAACTATCACGCACGGTGTGGAGTGGGGGAAAAGCCCGAGGTGGTAACACCAGAGGCTTACCTATCACTATTTGGTCAGATTCCGAATCTGGAAAAGCTGGTAGCCACCATCCGATCAAGAGAAATCTCGGCGTGTCTGGTGCTTCAGGCACAGAGCCAGTTGAAGGCAATCTACAAGGACAATGCCGATACCATCATCGGCAATATGGATTCCCGTATTTTTCTTGGCGGTTCGGAGCCGACTACGCTGAAAGAGCTGAATCAGGCACTGGGGAAAGAAACGATTGATCTGTACAACACTTCCGATACCAGAGGTAATAGCCCATCCTACGGCACCAATTACCAAAAAGTTGGGCATGATATGCCATACTTGTTCGTGAAGAGTTCAGTTGCCTTGAATTTATCATGAACAGGGACACGATCAACTGGATTCTGAAATAACTGAATACAGGAGGTCGAACATGGAGCATTTACCAAAGAAAATCCATCAAAACGGAATCAGCTACACGCTGGTGGGAGACTACTACATCCCCGATCTGGAGCTACCGGAGGAAAGCCGCCCCATTGGGCGGTGGGGCCGGATGCACAAAGCGTTTCTGCAAGAACACCGGCCCGGCCAGTACAATGCCCTGCTTCTGTCGGGAAAACTCTGGACATATCTTGCTGACCTGAACGAACAGGCCGCTGACCGGCTGGCGTGTATCGTCTCGCAGATGCAGGAGGCGGAGGGTGTCACCGAGGAACTGAAAGCCCGTGACCAGCTTGCGTGGGTCGGGGGCATGAACAGCATTCGCAGCCGAGCAGAGGAAATCATCCTCTCTGAGATGATTTTTGTTTAAGGAGGTGCCTGTCTATGAGATACCGTATCGAATACGCCGATGGGCGTTATTGTAACTTTGCCAACGGCAGGGCTGAGCTGCTGAAATGGCTGAAACTGCTGAAGCAAGAGGAAATCTCCGACATCCGCAAAGTATATAAAAGCGGTGTGTCAGATTCCGTCCTGGAAACATACCGGAATTATATCCGCCCAGCATAAGGAGGGGCGCTTATGGGTACAGATATAGAAAAATTGGTTGATTTGATGATTCAGGAGCGGATGCAGAGCCAGTTTGCTAAGTGGCGGGAGGCAGAAACCGGCACGGAGAAAAAAGAGGACTGCCTTCGCTTGGAAAACGAGTATGAAAAAGCAATCAGCGCATTGTCTGAGGAACAGAAGGACGCTGTAAGACACTACTGTGATTCTATTTTCGATTCTGGTGCAGAAAGCGAGTGCTTCTTTTACCGGCTGGGCCTCAAAGATGGCATCCGTCTCTGGAAGTTTATGAAAAAGCTGATGAAAACGGTCAGCTAACGGATGTATAACCACATATTTTATTCCGCCCACAAACGGGTCGAAAGCCGTCCAACGGTACAGATTGGGCGGCTTTCCTGTTATCTGCGTTTCTTCCGCTTGGGCGCATAGTACGGCTGCGGCTTGGCCTTTCCTCTCATGTTGTTGGGATTTTTGAGCATTTTGGACAGGCTCAGTATCCGCAAAAATGCAGAGAAGTCCTCTGAGGAAATCTTCTCGAAGGGTATCTGCATTCTGTCGCAAAATTCGTGGATTACCACTTCCTCTTGGCTGCCCTGTTCGAGCGCCTGTTCAAACTTTTCCTTGACGTCATCCAGCGTGGGCTGCGGGTCGGCGGTGGTCTTGTCCTTGCGGTGTGCTTCCCGGATGTCCCGGACGATGCTGTCCAGATCATCGTGCATGACATGGCTGTAAAAATCGCTTTCCTGCACCTGCCCCAGTTCCAGCGTCCGCATATAGAGGTCATCCTCTCCGGGCGCATACTTGCTCATGACGGTCTGCCGGGTGGCCTCCAACACCAGATTCATCTGCTCCACCCGCATATTGGCGATCTGGTCGATGCAGATTTCCATATCTATCATCAGCCGCCGGAAATTCGGGTGGGCAGCCAGTTCGCAGAGAAGCCGGTTGTTGATTTTGCCGCTGCTCAAAAGTTCCACCATATCATCACTCAGATGCAGAGATTGAAGTTCTGTGTTTGGGTGATTTTTATTTTCCGTCAGCCCCATCAGATAGTCGGTGGACACGCCGTAAAAGTCCGCCAGCGTTGCAATCGCAAACGGGCTGATGTCCTTGTAGTCATCGGTTTCGTATTTTCCCAGCGCGGATTTAGACAGGCCGGTCTGCTCCGCCAGTTGTTCCAGCGTCAGGTGCTTGTCCACCACCCGCAGGTCTTTGAGCCGCTCCGGGATTGTCAGCTTTGCGTACATCCAAAGCCCCCTCTCTCGTTATCTTTTTCAGTGATTACACCCATTATAGCACGATTCCATAAGCGTGGAAATATGCGGATTTCGAGCGTTTTTCCGACGTTTTGGATATACGGGAAAGGGCCTCTTTTTTCGGTAAACTGGTTCTTGCAGACAGGCACAGAACCTTGAAAATCGAATGACCGGCTGCAAGGGGTATGGCCTCCGGGGAAGTGACGCCAGGACAGAAATCGAGCACACCAAAGAGGCCGATACGCCGGGAGAAATTCCGGGCAGGAGCGGCTTGCAGGCAGACCGGCGGACAGGAAACAAGTTTATCATGCGGGGCGCATGGCTCCGCAGCAAAGAAATGGAGGAAATCATTATGACACTGAGTATGAAAGAAAAGAAGATTCTCTACGCTTACGGCTGTCTCAGCCACCACAATACGGTGACACGGCTGAAATGGCTGACGGCTCTGACGGTTGACCCGGAGGCCAAACGCCGGATGCTGGGGCTGGCCCGGAAGGTGGAGACGGAGATGAACGAAAGCTGGTACGAGGATTTTTATCACCATCTGCGCATGGAGATGGACGAGTACCGCCGTCTCAAGCGCAACCTGCGTGTGCTGAAATCTTACACCGATTATGAGGAGGATCTGTATGAAGAAGCTGTCTAAGTATGAGAAAGAAACCATCATCAACTGGAACGAGGCGGAGAACCTTGCCAGCGTCTACACCTTCAACGCCAGCTTGAAGCGCAGGCTGGCTGATTTCAGCCGGAAGTACCCACTGTTGTGCCGGTTGGAGCGCAGCACGCCGGAGGGCAGCGTGACCTATGTGCTGGACAAGTCCCGGCTGTCGATCCGGCTGGTGCCTCCGTACAGCGAAGAACGGAAAGCCGCCGCAAGGGAGTACGCAAAGGAGCATGGCTTTCAGGTGGTGGTAACGGAAGAAAAAATCGCCTAAAATCGGGGTGTTTACGGGAAAAATGACGGGTCTGCACCCGATGTTTTGACCGGCAATCCCCGCAGGCGTATTCCGTATCCACTCCCCGCCTATGGGCGCAAATGTGTGGATACGGAGCCGGTGAAACTGGCAAACACCGTTCCTGCGGTGGAAGCCAGCTTCGCCGGTGCGGAAAGTACAGAGGGCGGCCAGCCCTTTGTGGCGGGGTGCAGGGGCGGCAGCGCACTGCTGGGGTCAAGGGGCAACGCCCATTGGCAGGTTAAGGGCGGCAGCCATTATCGGGTCAAGGACGAAGTGCCTTGGCAGGTTGAGGGCAGCCGCCCCATCGGGTCAAGGGTGAAACGCCTTGCCCAGGGAAAGTTGATGCCTGCGTCAACTTGTATTGGGTATTACCTGACGCAAAATTCGCAGGATTTGCGGCTTCGCCGCCCCTTCCCCGGCCCCAGAACATCTTCGCAGGAAGGAGGAAATCTGTTTGAAACTGACACGACACAATGGACGCTCCGGCAAGCATGGCACCTATAATCCCCGCCACAATGACCGCCGGTTCGATGTGGAGAACAGCGAACACATTGACGCAGAACGGGCAAGGCAAAATGTCTACTGGGACTGCTACCGGGGCTTTACCACCCATGAGTTCCGGGAGAACCCGGAGCAGCCGGATTTCAGCTTTGAGGAAATCGAGCGGATGTATTACTACGAGCATTACGGCGGCTATGTGGAAGCTCAGAACGCCCGGAATGAGAAAACCCGGCACACCGAGCGCAACCGCACTGTGGAGGACTTGCTGAAAAACAACAAGACCTGCCCGGAGGAAAGTATCTACCAGATCGGCACGATGGGAGAATCCGTCTCGCCGGATACGCTCTTTTCCATCGTCAATGAGTTTTATCAGGAATTTGAGCGCCGCTTCGGTTCCCATATCCACATCCTGGACTGGGCGCTCCATCTGGACGAGGGGACGCCCCACATCCATGAGCGGCACGTCTTTGACTGTGAGAACCGCTATGGGGAACTGTGCCCCCAGCAGGAAAAGGCGCTGGAAGAACTTGGCATCCCTCTCCCCAACCCGGAGAAGCCCAAAGGCCGGAACAACAACCGCAAGCAGACCTTTGATGCGGTCTGCCGGACGATCCTGTTTGACATCGCCAGACGGCATGGGCTGCATCTGGATCAGGAGCCGTCCTACGGCGGGCGGGACTATCTGGAAAAACAGGATTATATCCTGATGAAGCAGAAGGAGCAGCTTGCGGCGCAGGAGCAGAAGCTGGAAGAACTGACGCTCAAAATCGAGGACGTGGAGACGCTGTTAGATGATGTTTCCGATGCGGCCTATGACAAGGCGGTGGAGGTGGTGACCGATACCGTCCGGCAGGAGACACACAAAGAAGATATTCGTCTGATCGAGGAAACGAAAAAGTGGGTGCTTTCGCCGGAGCGGAAGGCCCCGAAGAAGGAGCGTGACTACGCTGCCGCCCGTCTGGATGGAGTGATTACCAAAATCAAACGGGTCATGCAGAACGCCCTGGCAAAAATCCAGAAAACTCTCATGCAGCCGGAGGTCAAGAAGGCCGGTAAGGAGCAGATTAAGGAGAAGGCCAGAGAATCCATCCGGGAGAAGCTGGCGAAAGGCAGGCTGAACGCTGACCGAGATAACCGGGAACGCTGGGAACGTGAGGGGCGGATTGCTCCGAAAAAGAAACACGATATGGAGTTATGAGGCACCTGATTTTCTGCGGAAACGGGTGCTTTTTTCTCTGCCTGGAGGTGAGAAAATCGAATATATTTGAAGCGGTGAAGGAGTCTGTCACCACAAGGCAGGCTGCGGAATATTACGGGGTGCAGGTTGGCAGGAATGGCATGGCCTACTGTCCCTTCCATGATGACAAACATCCTAGTATGAAGATTGACCATCGGTTCCACTGCTTTGGCTGTCAGGCAGATGGGGATGTGATTGATTTTACCGCCCGTCTGTTTAGTCTGAGCAGTAAGGAGGCGGCGCTGAAGCTGGCGGAGGATTTCTCTGTCCACTATGACGCCAAAGGCCATGACCCGCCCCGCAGGAGGCCGGTCAAGCGAAAAATCAGCGAGGAACTGCGTTACCGGCAGGCGGAGCAGAAATGTTTCCGGGTGCTGTGCAATTACCTGCATCTGCTGGAACGCTGGGAGAAGGAATACGCCCCGCAGACGCCGGATGAAGCGTGGAATCCGCTGTTCGTGGAGGCCCTGCAAAAGAAACCGTACACGGAATATCTGCTGGATATTCTCTTGTCCGGCAGCATGGAGGAACGTGCTTCCGTGGTCGCTGAGTATGGAAAAGAGGTGAGGAAGATTGAGCAGCGAATATCAGAGTTTACCGCTAGCCACCCGGCAGGCCGCCATGAGCGCAGCCGAAGCCTTAGCGCCGGAGCGGAGCGTTGATGAGGTGCGGGAAAGCCTGTCCGTCACCGAGAAGGGCCAGCCCGCCAACACCATCGGCAACTGCCGGACGGTGTTCTGCCATGACCCTCTCCTGCGTGGGGCGATCCGCCTGAACCTTTTGACTGACCGGGTGGACATTGTACAGGATTTAGGCTGGCGCAGGAATACCAGTGCCCTGACGGATACGGACGTGAAATATCTGCTTCTCTATTTTGAGCAGACCTATGGCCTGACCAGTGAGAAAAAGATGACGGCGGCGCTCTCCATCGTGGCGAATGAGAACTGCTACCATCCCATACAGGACGTGCTAAACGGCCTTGTCTGGGACGGGACGCCCCGCATCCGCTCCTGTCTCCATCATTTCTTAGGTGCGGACGAGAGCGACTATGTGGAGGAAATGCTGAAACACTTTTTGCTGGGGGCTATCCGGCGGGTATTCCGCCCCGGCTCCAAATATGAGGAAATGCTCTGTCTGGTGGGCGGTCAGGGGGCTGGCAAGTCCAGCTTCTTCCGCTTGCTGGCGATCCGGGACGAGTGGTTCAGTGACGACCTGAAAAAACTGGACGATGACAGGGTGTATCTGAAGCTGCAAGGACACTGGATTATCGAAATGTCGGAGATGCTGGCTACCAGCAGCGCCAAAAGCATTGAAGAAATCCGCTCCTTTATCAGCCGCCAGAAGGAAACCTACCGGACGCCCTACGAGGCCCAGCCCAAAGACCGGCTGCGGCAGTGTGTGTTCGGCGGTTCGTCCAACACACTGGACTTCCTGCCCCTTGACCGGGCCGGAAATCGGCGCTTTTTGCCGATCATGATTTACCCGGAGAATGCAGAGGTTCACATTTTGGAGGACGAGGACGCCTCCAGAGCCTATCTTTTACAGGTCTGGGCGGAGGCCATGACGATTTACCGCAGCGGCCACTACTCTATGAAGTTCAGCAAGTCCATCCAGCGCCAGCTGGTGGAGGTGCAGAAGGATTTCATGCCGGAGGACACCGAGGCCGGACAGATACAGGGCTTTCTGGAACACTACACCGGCAGCATGGTCTGCTCCAAACAGCTGTTCAAGGAGGCGCTGGGCCACACCTACGATGAGCCGAAGCGGTGGCAGCTGCACAATATCAACGAGATCATGAACACGGTGGTGACGGGCTGGAAACCATTCTCCAATCCCCGGATGTTCACCGGATATGGCAGGCAGAGGGGCTGGGAACGGGACGTTTCCGGCAACGAACTGCCCGGCAACGAAGATGGATTTGTGGAGCTGACCGAGGAAGAATGCTGCCAGCTGGAACTGCCGAAGGAGTGGATCGCATAAAATTAGCGGTCTGTTGCCGGGATGGTTGCCACTTGGTTGCCGGGTTTGTTGCCGGGGATTCTCCGGTCTGGATACGGAAAAAGCCTGTAAATAAGGTATTTTCTAATATCTATCTCTATCTCCGGCAACGAAAACAACGAGATTTTTCAAGAAAATTGATAAAGTAAGATTTGCAGGTCAGACGGTAGTTTACAGGTTTTCAGAGGTTCGTTGCCGGACTTCGTTGCCAGTGCTGCCGTCTGGCCTGCTACTCTATGGAGGTAGCCTATGGAAAAAAGCAAACAGCAGAAAAATAAAGTCCGTTTTGTGGTGGTGCGGGAGTTCTCCGGGGAGAAGTCCATGCGGGAAGCCTTTGAGCAGCTGATTGAGCGTCAGACCTGCGAACACTTCGAGGAATGGCGTCAGCAGCGGGAAATGGCCGAAAACGCTGCGTAAAAACGGTTGATTCAGGGGCAGGGACATGGTACTATAATGGTATCGTGTCCCTGTTCATAGAAGGAGAACGCTATGAGCAGGAAAAAACAAGTCTATGAGAAAATCACCGCTCTCTACTGCCGCATCTCTCTGGATGACGGCGGCGACAACGAGAGTATGAGCATCAGCAACCAGAAAATCATGCTTCGGGACTTTGCTGAAAAGCATGGAATGTTCCAGTATGAATATTATGTGGATGACGGCTATACGGGCCGCAATTTCAACCGCCCTGCCTTCCAGCGCATGATCGCTGACATTGAGGCGGGGAAGATCGGCTGCGTCATCACCAAAGACCTATCCAGGCTTGGTAGGAACTATATTGAAGCTGGCAGCTATATCGAAATCTTTTTCCCCAAACACAATGTACGCTATATCGCCATCACGGACGGCGTGGACAGCCTGACCCGTCAGGAGATGGACATTACGCCCTTTAAGAATATCCTGAACGATATGTACAGCCGGGATATTTCTAAAAAGGTGCTGGCAGGCATCACCACCCGCTCCCGGCAGGGGAAGTTCTGCGGAGGGACGCCGCCCTTCGGCCTGATGCGTGACCCGGAGGACAAGGGGCATCTCATCATTGACCCTGAGACAGCGCCAATCATCCGCAAAATCTATGACTATGCCCTTGACGGGCTGGGCTGCATGAGGATTTCCAAACGTCTGATGGAAGAAAAAATCCCAATCACCCATGTCAAAGCCAACACGGAGTTTGACGCCAACTATTATTTCTGGGGCGGAGCCAGAATCAGTCACATCCTGAGAAATCCATTCTATAAGGGCGCACATTTGGTCTTTCGGACGCATCAGAAAGGCATCCGCTCCAACACCTATGACATTATTCCCCGTGACCAGTGGGAAGTGATCGAGGGCTGCCATGAGGCCATTGTGACGCCGGAGGAATGGGAACAGGTGCAGGAACTCATTGACCGCAGGCCGACCATTCAGGGGAATTCCTGCCCCTTTTATAATCTGTTCCACGGTCTGGTCTACTGCGCCACCTGCGGGAAGTCCATGCAGGTGCGGTATGAGAAAGTGGGCCGAACCGGGAAGAACCGCTTCACCGGCGAAATGCGGGAGCCGATTGACAAGGCGTACTATATCTGCCAGACCTACAACCGCATGGGCTGCAAGGTCTGTTCCAGCCACAAGATCGAGGCCAGGGATTTATACAATCTGGTGCTGAAAGACATTCAGGAACTGGCGGCGCAGGCTATGAAGGATGCCGATGCGTTCTACCAGCGGCTCAGCCGCCGGATGGAGCACCGGTATCTGGTGGACGCCTCCCAGACAGAAAAGGAACGCCTGCGGCTGGAAGCCCGAAATCAGGAAATTGACGGGATGTTCCTGAGCCTGTACACCGATAAGGCCAAAGGCATCCTGACCGAGCAGCGGTTTGTGAAGCTGACGGCGGCGCTGGAACAGGAGCAGGAATCCAACCAGAAACGCCTGCATGACCTGGCAATGATGCAAGGTCGTGCCGATGCGCAAGAAAGCGAAGTCCGCACTTTTATCAAGGAAATCCGGCGCTATGCCGCCATCGAGGAACTGGACGAGGCGGTGCTGAACCGGCTCATTAGCCGGATTCTGATTGGAGAAATCAAGAAGATTGATGGTCAGAGGACACAGGAGGTTAAGATTATTTACAATTTTGTTGGGGAAATGTCAAGGTAGAATTTAGACGCTAAATACTTTTAATTTATATCAAAAGTGATACAACAATTTTCTTTTAATGCTATCAGGCAATAAAGTTATTCCTTTGGCCAGAGTAAAAGGGATAACTTTATTTTGCTAAAGCATACTAAAAAGGGCGCGTTGCAGAAAATTATCCGCAACACGCCCTCTTCTATAAGTCCTTATGTCAAAATCAAATTATTGGTAATCTTGAATATTGGGATAAGCGGCACCGTTATTATGCGCGTAAGCTGCTTCAAAGTAGTCGAGGCTTTCAAAAGTAATGCCCTGATAGTTTCCGACATTCAACACATCAAAAGTTAGATTCAGAACATCACCAGCGGAATATTGGTCAAGAAGATTTCCTGCAAATTTCCATCCTATGTTTTCCTCATAAGTATCCTCGGTAAAATAAAATGTAGTCGCATCCTCAGTCGCATCATAACTAATGTCAATAATTATATCAGAGAAATGAACTTGATCTCCAGCATTAAAGTCTTTGAGATAATCTACAGTTTTTCCATCAGCAGGATTAATAAATTGAGCATTAAGTTGTGTCATATCAACAACCTCTGGAGGAAGAGAATTAAGTCTGTAAGATTCTGCAACAGAGAATTGATAAACTCTGTTATTATCCCCAAAGTAAAATCCATCTTCCGTCATAGGAACACTTGAACGAGCATTGGCATTGTAATAATGGGCATAATACAACTGCCATTTGTATGTCTCAGTTGAAACAAACTGTGCTTTCCATGTACCAGAACTGTCTCCTGCTTTCTTTGTATAAAACATATACTGATTTGTACCAGTAGTTGCTTGACTTACCGTATCACCAGAGGCATCTGACAAGATGAGTGCAATCTGTGTAAAAATATCGACAAAGATAATCCTATGTCCATGCATACGGATAGAACCAACGCTGTTATCTACTTCTGGACGAAAATAAACCTCAGGCCCCATATCACCCGTGTTATATTCTATGCTAGGTGAAACAAGATAGGCCCAACTACTATCCTTTTCACTCTGTCCATCGAGATCGATAAGCTTTTCCACATAATCTGAAAGGATAATCCAGCCAATCTTCCACCAATTCACTTTGCTTGCTTCAGCAGAAGAACTGATATTCTCGTTGTCGGCATAAGCAAAAGTAGTGTTAGAAAAACTTATGCACATAACCAAGGAAAGAGTAAGTGCAACAATCTTACGTGTTAGCTTTTTCATTAAAAGCCCCCCTTCTCTTATAAAACCAAAACAATAATGCAAATGATGGATGCAATAAAAAAGAATACTCCAGCAACCCGCATCAAACCAAGATATAAATCTGTAGGTTCACCGCCTTTTACAGAAAAGAAGTGTTCAATTTTCCATAAAAGTTCCGGCTTAAAAATCATAAAAAAACTTAATAGAAGCAAAAGGATAAGCCATATGTTATCTATGTATAACACTTCCTTTCTGCTAATACTGAAAATTCAAATAAAAAAGCGCATAAGTAGACAAATAATCATGCCTAACTTATGCGCAAATAGAAACAATTTTAATTCTAAGCCTCCAAAGGCTGGCAGCGTCGGTAAAAATGCTCCATTATTAAGTTAGGCAACTTAACCTTAAAACAAATCATCGGTCTTACCTCCCAACAATATAAATTTCGACTTTTCACTTTTATTTTATCACCTAAAGCAGAACTTGTCAATGAATTTGTCTAAAATAAGTCGATTTTCTTTTTTGATTATGTGCATTTTTAACTAATAGAAAGAAAGTTGTATTGAGGGCGATTGGTGTTCCTTATTCCATATGTCGGAACTGTATGAAGTGAAAATAGTTTATCCGTTGAAGAGTCACTCCACAGGTTATGCTTGATTCTTTCAAAGTTATGTTTCTATAATATGCATCCGTACTGTCATATTATAATTCACATTATTGGATAATATAAATTGACAAGTATAAGATAAACAGACAAGGAGTCGCTGCCACCCGTAAAACGGGTGGCTCGGGACGCAGGCTTTAAGCCCACTCTACTTGGCCGCGCCTCAAGGCGCTAGCTTTCTCTTTTAGGCTATACTAAAGTTTTTATTTCCCTGGTACAACCGGGGATTTTTTTGCTTCAAGCCGCCAATTAGAACGGCAGCCACAAAGATTTTTCTTTGCGGCTGCCGTTTTCTTGAATTCATCACTTGACAATGTGGCAAAGACCTGGCCTCGGTGGATGAACTGGCTGTGTTGGATGGCGGTAAGTGCATTTTGCAGCTGCGCGGTGTGAGACCGTTCAAGTCAGATAAATATGATCTGACCCAGCATCCGAACTACAAGCTCACTGCCGGTGCTGATAAGAAAAACACGTTCAGCATCGAGGCGTTTCTTGACCATCGGCTGAAACTCAAGCCCGGTGATAAGTACGAAGTGGTTGATGCAGATCATGCCAAGTAAGTTCGTTCCGGTGACGAAGATGTCATAGGTGTGCTGTTGGCAACAGAATAAGAAGGGGCGGCGAGCTGCCGCCTCTTTACATAGCCAGGTTTCTGATTGGGATTGGAAATCTGGCTATATGTTTGCCCATTTGCAGGTGCACATGCAGATGGAAAATCACTATTCATCAGCCCATAAGGGCGCAACGTACAAGGAGGTACACATTTATGGCATTTTTCAACAGCGCAGTAACCGTTCTTCAGACCCTCGTTATCGCACTGGGTGCCGGCCTCGGCATCTGGGGAGCGATCAACCTGCTGGAAGGCTACGGCAACGACAACCCCGGTGCCAAGTCTCAGGGCATGAAGCAGTTCATGGCTAATTAAAGGGAACAAAAAGAAAGGAAAAGCACAATCCAGACGGTATCAGCGGCAGGCTACAAGAATAAATTGTGATTACACAAGATTGGTGCTATAATAAGAGAAAAGTTCCTGCCGGGGCAGTCGCCCCGGTGGTATGGATAGAAAGGCAGGAAAGCAATATGCACATCAGCTATAAACCACTCTGGCATACACTGTTAGAGCGTGATATGAGAAAAGAAGATTTAAGGCTTGCCGCCGGTATGACAACGAATATGATTGCCAACATGAGCAAAGAGGGAAAGCACATCAGCATGGACACATTAGCCCGTATCTGCGAAACGCTGAATTGTGAGATTACCGATGTGATTGAGTTAGTACCAGACGAGCCTGCTTCCACAGGAGGTAAGGAACATGAGCGAATTGAAACCAAGAATAACGGAAAACGGAATTGATTATATCCTTGTTGGAGATTACTACATCCCAGACCTGAAACTGCCGGAAGAACACCGCCCCATTGGAAAGTATGGACGGATGCACCGGGAATATTTAAGAGAAGTCCACCCAGCCAGATTTAGCACATTAGTACTAAACGGAGAATTGTGGACATATCTTGCAGACCTGAACAAACAGGCACAGGAACGATTAGATACCATCATGGAGCAGATGAAAGCTATTGAGGGCGTGACCGAGGAATTGAAGCGTACCCATCAAATGGAATGGGTGCAGCGTTGCAATAACATTCACAATCGGGCAGAAGAAATTGTTTTGCATGAGATGATTTATTCATAACGGTATGGTAGAATGATTATGATAAATCGGAGTTTGACGAGGTAAAAGAATATGAATGGAAAACATCTATTTCTTACATCTGCAGGGTTGACCGATAAGATGAAAGAGAAATTCTTTGATATTATTGGAAAGTGTCCGAAGGATGTGAAAGTGCTTTATATTCCAACAGCTGGCATTGAAACAGATGGTGCAAGAGAGTCGCTTGCAATATGTTTTCATGAACTCTTTCTAATGGGAATTCAGTACGAAAATATATTAGTGTACAATCTGGAATTAATTCTTTCAAAAGACTATCAAAGAACCTATTCTTCGTATGTTACAACCCCGTTTATGCTTACAAGGCTATTAACTTTTGAAGAATTAAACCAATTTGATGCTGTTTTTGTCAGTGGTGGTGATGTATCTGTGCTTTGTCGTGAAATGTCTAGAACTGGTTTTGATAGAATACTTAATAATGCAATTAAAAACGGACTTATATATGTCGGAATCAGTGCAGGAAGTATGTATGCGGCGGGAAATTTAACAGATGGATTACATATTATTGACAATCCTATTATCCCCCATTGGAATGGTTCTGAAACAACAGTATTACCGAACGGCAAAGATGAGATTAAGCTTGCTGATGGAAAAGCTGTTTATGTAGAGGATAATTACATGAGTGTAATATGATGCACATGTAGGATTAGTCAAATTCCAATTTGCGAGGATGAACACTTATGAAAGAAAAAAGCAAAAGTGAAGTTTCAATAATAGGTGGTGCAGATGGCCCAACAAGTATTTTTATAGCTGGCAGAACACGGAAAAAGCCTCTAAAAGTAAGGATACGAAATATTATCTACAGATATAGACGTAAGATAGTAGAGAAGAAAGTGGTTGCAGATTCACATACTCTTGATGAATTGGTACAATATGCAATGAATACCTACAATCTAATTGAAACTAATTCAACTGAGAGAAAATATATTGAACAACAAAAAAACCTAAAGGAGAGTTTGATTTTACAGCATAAACCAGAAGTTTTAGGTGAAATGAAGGATATTCCAAAGCCGGATGTTTCTAATGAAGAATCTGTCAGAGAATATTTTTGTAAAATAAAGACTCGAAGCGAAATGATTGCCGAAATGCCAGATAATGTAATTCCTATGAACTTTCATCTATATGAAATAAGAATCGGTGATGATTCTCTTGAGATGGAGATAGATTATATTTGGAATATATTCGGTATATCTTATTCTGGAAACAAGAAAGTAATGAAACAGTTTGAGAAAATTTTAAAAGATTTGTATATCTATTATGGTGTTAGTGAAGATGATATTAAGAAAAAGACAGAAAGATATTTATCATTGGTAACGGCATTAAGTTCATAAATTCCAGCCTGTCTTTCTGAAATTTCAACTGAATAACCACAGCATAAACCGCTGCTACATGGAAGCTAACACAACCATGCAACAGCGGTTTTTTGTTACCGTTTTTTCCTCTGGCTGATAGGCGTTCCCATTTTCTTTGATTTTTTGAGAATCCGAATGAGCCAGCGGAATTCTTCTTCCGACAGATTTTTATAGTTGATACCGAGCTGCTTGCAGTAAAGCACTGCCAGTTTTTCCAAACGACTGCCCTTGAAATTTTCGACCGCTTCCAGATTTTCTTTCAGTTCATCGGCAACGGTGGTCTGGGGCGCACTCTCGCTGTCCTTTTTGTGGGTTTCCCGAATATCCCGGATAATGAGATTGAGGTCATCCAGAACCATATGGCTGAAATATTCATCATCACTGATATGGGCAGCTTGCAGCACTTTCAAATGCGGGTCATCTTCGCCGGGGCGATACCGTTCAATGATTTCATGCCGGACAGTATCGACAAGGGCGTTGAGGTTTTGAATCTGCATGGTGGCAATCCCATCCACATAAATCTCAATGTCCGCAAGAAACTTGATAAAGTCCTTATGGGTGGCAAGTTCGCAGAGCAGACGGTTGTTAATCCGACCGCTTTTCAGAAGTGCCACCATTTCATCGTTCAAATGCAGCTCCGTCAGTGGCGTGTTGATCTGCTCCCTGTTCTCTGTCCGGCACAACAGATAATCAACAGAAACCCCATAGAAGTCTGCCAGCGTGATGAGGTTTCCATGATTGATTTCCTTAAAATCTTCTTTTTCATAACTGCCAAGGGCTGATTTAGAAATACCCGTCAGCTTTGATAGTTCTTCCAGATTTAAGCCTTTGTCCTTGCGGAGTTCCCAAAGGCGTTCCTGTATGCTTGTTGCTCCTTTCATGGGCGCACGCTCCTTTCCGGTGGTTTTATTTCTGCCATTTAACTGGATTATATCACACTTTCCGTAATCGTGGAAATTTCTGATTTTTACCCCTAATTCCTACTTTGTGGACATACGGCACAGGGCACAAAAATGTTCTATGATACAGGTAGTTCATCGATGGATTATTCCAATCGAATGACCAGCCTGTGTGGGATATGCTTCCCCGGCGATGTAGCGCCATGACTTTTGGCAGGGATGTGGAGGAACCCTGACCGAAACGAGCGTACCAACGGGAGCGATACGCCGCTGTGAGATTCAGGGGAGGAACGACACCGGGGAGAACTGGCGAACTGACACCGAAATGATACCGAAACACGACAATCTGACAGGGGGATAGTCTACCCTATCGCTGATACTTCGGGAGATTTTAAGCGGCTCTATGACCGTAATTTTGCCGAAAATCGCCCCGAAACCATACACGAAAACGGGAGGAAGCGCAATATGCCGAGAATGAGCAAAAAGCGGAAGCAGGAGCTTTCCTTTTACCTCAATGACCAGGGGCGTGTCACTTACAACGAATTATGCCGGAAATGCCAGCATGGGTGCACGCAGAGCTTCCGAGCGGTTGTGGTTGACTGCCCCCGTTATTTATCCAAACGAGCAAAGAAAAAGGAGGAACACACCGAATGAATTTTGAATTTATGACGATAGACACACCCTTGCCGCCCTGTATGCCCTTTCCCAGAGCGTTGACAGGTTTTCCAGTCAGCAGCACTGCAAAGGTCATGTACTGCCGGATGTTAGACGCTATGCTATCCAAAGGACAGGAGGACGAGAATGGAATCCTGTTTGTCTGCTTCCCTGTTACAGCCATTGCGGCAGTCTTGTCCCGCAGCCCCATGACGGTCAAGCGTTCTCTGAATGAACTGGAAACCGCCGGACTTATCATGCGGGTGCGTCAGGGCGTGGGGGAGCCAAACCGGATTTATGTGCTGATACCGGGAAAGGAGGACGCTGCCCTTGCCTGATACCTCAAAGCTGGAAAAACTCAACCGGGAGCTGGAGAAAAGCGAAAAGAAACTGCGGAAAGCTATCAATGATGAAAAGGCATTGCAACACCAGTTAAAGCAGCTTACCCGAAAAGAACGGACACACCGGCTCTGTACCCGTGGCGGTATGCTGGAAAGTTTTCTGCAAGAACCGGAACGCCTGACAGATGATGATGTCATGCTGTTGTTGAAACTCATTTTTCACAGGCAGGACACGCAGGAACTATTGAAAAAACTGCTGGAACGGGAGAAGCCGGAAACCCCTTAGTTTACTAAGGGCGCAATTATACACCACCCAAAGGTTGGTGCATTGCGTTCTCCGAAGGCTCCTTGCCGGAGGGCTGTGATTTTTCGCAGTCATGGTCTGCTCCAAATCATACAGGGGACGCTACGCTTCCCCTGCGCTGGCTACCGCCAGCTACCCTTTTGTGGACTTGTCATCTGGGGACACCTTGCGTTGCAAGCTGTTCCCAGCCGACAAGTTTCATAAAATATGCTATCTTTTCGATAGGCAATAAAGTATAATAAAGTCAGCAATAAATCGGAATTTGTGGAGAGATTTCCTGAACTTTCCTTATTTTACAGGCTTTTCAGCCCATTAGATAGTGAAATGATATGTATTTTCCCTTATTTTTGCCCTTATGCGGAATCCGTAAGGGAAATAAGGGAAATTTTTGTTTAAGCGTTGCTCGCTACTTTATCAAGAAGTCTTGCGGAATCCCGTTTTGCTTTTCTTGTTGAGTGAGCGTAAATATTCATTGTGGTACTGACATCAGAATGTCCTAACAGTTCCTGTACATCTTTCGGAGCCGCCCCGTTGGAGAGCAGGTTGCTGGTATAGGTGTGACGTAACTGGTGGAAGTGAAAATCTTCAAATCCTTCCAGCTTCTTTGACACTGACCTGCAAGCAATGCCGAGTGTACTCGGCAGTTCCAGACTACCATCCGGTCTGAGGCAGACAAAGGATATTTCTTTATAATCTGCCGGGACTTCCTGCGTTCCGTCAAGGTGATAGTATTCATAATACACCCTGTTTTTTACATGCACCTCTTTGTAGTAGTTGCGGTGGTAAAGTTCCCCGTACTGCATCCGGCTTTTCAGTTGTTCCCGTCTTGCTGCTTTCAATATTTCAGTCAGTGTATCTCCAAAATCAACAATCCTTACTTTCTTTCGCTTGGTTGTTCCAATCACATTTTTATGCTTCGTTCCGTCATAACGGATACTGCGTTTTATGGTCAGGCATTGTTCTTCAAGGTTGATGTCCTGCCATGTAAGACCACAGGTTTCCCCGATACGAAGTCCTGCATAATATGCGATCTGAATCGGCAGAATTGCAGGTGGATTTTTCTTTTCCAGATACTTGATAAGCCGCTCGTAATCCTCATGTGAAATCGGCTGTGTACCTTCTTCTACCTCATCATCAGAAAAGAGGTCAACTTCCTCTGCCTGTCGTTTCAGCTTGATATATTGCATTGGATTGAAACTGATTAACTGTTTTGGAAATACTGCAAAACGGAAAGACTGCTGTAACACTGCGGAAAAAGAATGGATATAATCTTTGCTATATCCTTTTCGCACTTTTCCATCCGGAAACTCGCCACCGAATGTAAGCAGGTCGAGAAAACTCTGTAAATGTTCAGCGGTAACTGTTTTTAACTTTCGGTCTGCAATCGGGTGTTTTTTGATACATCGGATTGCACCAAGATAATTTTCCACTGTGCCATTGCTGAGTGTTCCGGCTTTCAGTTCTTCTTCCGCCCACATATCCAGAAGTTCTCCTACCGTAAGGCTTTCTGCCCTTGCGACAAACTTCTTATTTTCATAATCTTCCAGTGCTTTGCGGAGAAGCTTTTCCGTCTCACTTTTACTTTCGGTTCCGGCGTATTCTTTCTGAACCATTTTTCCGCTTGCGTCCTCTACATAGAAGCGATAGTACCATTTCTTTCCTTTTTTTCTAACAGATCCTTTTGCCATAATCGTATGTCTCCTTTCGATATCAGACAATCGGAACTGCTGAAATGCTTCTTGCGTGTAAGTATATCACAACTCCGGTTGTCTTACTATACCGATTCAGAATCCTCATACATAACTTCGGATAAAAGATTTGCAAGCCTTTGTTCTGCCGCTTCCGGTTTCTTTGAATAGAGCCTTACAACATCTGCCATATCGTTAAATGCGTTGACAGTATGCGTGATCTCCCTGAGAAACATAATCTCATTATATTCATCTTTCGATTCAAATCCCATTACTTTAGCAATGTCCGCATCTTTGGTACTGCCTTTGTAATTTTTACAGGCGAACTGAAACGAATCCAGAAACAGTTCATATTGCTTTAACATTAACAGCAGTAAGTCTTTAGAAAAAGCGTCTTCTGTTTTATTAAGATCAAGAGGTAACTGTTTGAGAATATCGCCCATCACATCACGAATCTGCAATTCTTTCTTATCCGTAATATCAGTTTCATATTCATCGGTTTCCCCTTTGAGCCATTCAATCGATACATGAAGTGCTTCCGAAAGACCTTCCAGTACCATCTTTTTGGTATTGTCAATCGAACCATTCTCATAACGCAGGATTGTGGAAGCGGTAACTCCCATCTTCTCTGCGACATAAGGCTGTGTCAGATTTAATTCGAGACGGCGCTGTTTTGCCCTGCTGCCGATCAGCTTGCGTAGTTCTTTATCTTTCATGCTGATGTGCCTCCTTTTTCGGTATGTCATTACTATACCACGCAACAAAATACATTGCAATATGCAATTAATGGAAAAAGAATAAAATTTCATAATGCTTGACAAAGCAATATAAACACGCTATACTGACAGCACAAATGAAATTGCATAATGCAATTTAAAAGGAGGTGGTCATATGACACAAAGAAAGATTGCCTTATCTATTGAAGAAGCTGCTGATTATACGGGAATCGGCAGGAACACCCTGAGAAAACTGGTGGAATGGAAGAAACTTCCGGTATTAAAGGTCGGGAGAAAAGTCCTGATCAAAACGGATATGCTGGAACTTTTTATGGAAGCCAACGAGGGCAGAGACTTGAGGGATAAGGGAAATGTGAAAGCAGTCACAAGAAACGGTTCAACTTAAAAAAGCGGTTCCCGAAGAAACCGCCAAAGGTTCTATCAGACCGGAGTCATGATATACCTACACGCAAACAGATTATACCATGTACTTCGTCTGACAGACAACAGGAAACTTATGTTTGGAAGAAAAAGAAAGGACGATGATATTTATGGCAAGATCAACAAAGAGTTATGAGGAGCGTATGCTCCAGTTGGAAAAAGAAAGAACAGGAAAGCCTTGAGAAAGCAAAACAGTATGCAGCACAGAAACGGGAACTGAAGAAACGTCAGAAAGATGTGGAAACCAAAAAGCGGACACACAGGCTCTGCCAGATTGGTGGTGCGGTGGAATCGGTGCTGGGTTCTGCGATTGAGGAAGATGATATCCCAAAGCTGATCGGCTTCTTAAAAAGGCAGGAAGCAAATGGGAGATTCTTCTCAAAGGCAATGCAGAAAGAGCCAGTTGCGAATACGGAGGAAGTGTAATGCCGGAGGGAGTGGATTTTTCATTCCCTTCATTGCTTTTTCATGAAGGGCGCACTTATGGACAACCAGAGGTCGTCCGTATAAGTTTGCCACAGGTGGCAACCGGTCTGCGCTTACGCTTGCCGGGCTCGTTCCGTCGGCGGGCATTTCATGCAGACCTGCTCATGCCGCAGGAGGCACTCTTCGCCAGAGGGGCGCATTCCATGCAGGCTGTTATTCACAGGGCACTCTTACGCAGAGGGCGTTCCGGCAGATACCATTTTCTTTTTGGGAAAACGTTACCTGCCGGAAATCAAAGCCGGATACGGCAGAAAGGGGGAAACGGATCATGGCGATTTTTCATTATACAGTAAAGATTGTTGGACGCAGCAAAGGGAAATCCATCATATCAGCATCTGCCTATCTCAATGGTGATGTGATGAAAAATGAAGAAACCGGCAGAATCAGCTACTACACTTCCAAAAGAGAAGTTGTTTATACCAACCTATTGATGTGTGAAAATGCACCACAGGAATGGCTGAATGTACCTGCTGAAAATATCAGACGGTTCCAGAAATCTGTCCGATATAAAAGGGCAGATAACAAAGAAGCCGCACTGAAAAAATTTAAACTTACTTTTCAGAAGCAGCGTTTATGGAATGAAGTTTTGAGGATAGAAAAAAGTGCAGATGCACAACTCGGCAGGTCATTTGAGTTCTCACTTCCGAAAGAATGGAACAGACAGGAACAGATTGATTATACAACCGAATATATTCAAAAGACCTTTGTAAATAAGGGAATGTGTGCGGACTGGAGTATCCACGATAAAGGAGATGGAAATCCCCATGTGCATTTACTTGTGACGATGCGACCATTCAATCCAGACCACTCATGGGGGAACAAAGAAATCAAGGATTGGGAGTTTGTCAGAGATGAAAATGGAAATATTGTGGTGGATGAATCCCATCCGGACTGGTGGCAGGATAAAAAGGACCCTGACCGTCATGGAATCCGAATCCCGGTATTGGACGAAAACGGTAATCAGAAAGTCGGTGCAAGGAACCGTAAACAGTGGAAACGTGTATTAACCGATGCTACCGGATGGAACAGTCCGAAAAATTGTGAACTGTGGCGGAGTGAATGGGCGAATGTCTGTAATTCACATTTGAAAACGGAAAATCACATTGACCACCGTTCTTATGCAAGGCAGGGGAAATTAGAGATACCGACGATCCATGAGGGCGCGGATGCCAGAAAAATTGATGAGAAATTTCAAAATGGGCAGACACAATCAGCGTCATGGAAAGTGGTAGAAAATCAGATCATAAAAAGACAAAATGCACTGCTGGATAAAATACAGATTTCTTTCGGAAAGGTATCCGGTGCATTGACACAATGGAAGGAGCGATTGGATGACATTAGAAGAAAGCCGGGAAGTCATTCCCATGATGGAGACAATGATAAACCAGATCGAGGAACAGCAGAATTTTATGGCAGCGATGGTACAGGAATTGCAGGAACGGGATCGACAGCTCCTGTCTTTTCAGGAGCAGAACCAGAGTTTAAAAAGCTTAAACAGCGAATTATCCAGGCTGCTAAATCTTTTGCCAGATACAGAAGAACTGCTCTCACAGATCGAGCAACAGAAAACCAGAATCGAACAGTTGGAAAACGAGAATCAGCAATGGCAGGAATTAACGCAGAAGCTGAACAACGAGAACAGCTTATTGCAGAAACAGAACAGCGAATTGCTGACCTTAAACAGCAGATAGAGAAAGCGAGGGAGATCGATGAGCGAATGCAGAAACTTAGAGAACGTCGGGCAGGTGGAAGAACTTCTGCTGATGACCGAACAGATGCAGGACGAACTGGATCAGAAAGACCAGACAATCCAGGAACTAAACAGGCAGCTAAGCGAATCGCTGACCTTGAACGAGAAATTGAACAGCGAAAACAGAGCCGAGAATATCGAAGCATTGCGGACAAGATTAAGGCAAACAGAGGAACGATTGACCAGCGAGACAGACAGCAGGAAAAGAGCCGACGCAGAAGCCGTGGCATGGAAATTTAAGTATGAAAAAGCAGAGCAGGAAAAACTTTATGCACAGACACACCAAAAGACGGTAGAGGTAGCTGTTGAGAAAAAAAGTGCCTTATGAGAAATGTGAAAAATGTGACCGTACTGCTTACCGGAAAGCAAAAGAAAAATGCGATAGCCGTAAAAGCCAGTTAGAAAAGAAATATAAAAATATGACGATTGGTTATGAAAGTATCTTGTTTCTACTGGCATGGTACAGCATAACAACAACACTGTTTACTGCGATTCTTTCGCCGGTTTTCCTTAACGACTGTATCGTCTTTTTCGGTGCGTTAGGAAAAGGAATGGGAAGTTTATTTCGGGAGTTTGTGACAGGTGCAGACTCTTTCGGACAGTTAAGCAGTGGAATACCTAACAGTATTCTTTCCGGGATTGTGTACTGGCTGATTGCCGGTACTGTCATGGCAATTTTATTCGTAATAACCGGGTGGCTGATAATCGGGATTGGTTATCAGGTAGGAAAAAATCTACCGGAAATATTGTTGGGATATCATCAGTATCGTGGTAGCGATAACGAGTACAGCTGTTGTAATTTACTTTGGAGAATGGATTAAAAACGCTAATCCGATAAATCTTATTGTATTGCTATTACTGTCGCATATTATTTATATTGGAATCAGATGTTATGTGAAAGACTGGATGGAAGAACGAGGATATTATTAAAAGAGGACAGGGAAATTTCATAATCTTCCTGTCCTTAGTAAGGGACTATTGATTGTTTATATAAAGAAAAAGTATATAAATAAATCTTGACAATTAGTACGAACTCGGACTATACTATAAAAGTCCGGATTCGTACTAATTTAAGGAGAAAAAAGATGAGAAAAGATAATAATATGATAATACAGTTGCAACGATATTATGCTTTATGGAAAGAATGTACAGCAATGTATGAGGAATGGTCAAAGGATCAGGGACTGTCTTCAAATGGAGTTTTTGCTTTGTATTCATTTTATGAAAGTAATGGAAGATGCACGCAGAAAATGATAAGTGAAAAATGGAATATACCTAAGCAAACGGTAAATACGATACTAAAAGATTTTCAGAAAAAAGGATACATCAATATGGTATCTGATGATTCAGACAAGAGAAATAAGCTGATATGCCTCACAGAATCAGGAATGGAATATACGAAAGATATCATAGAAAAACTGCACTCAAAAGAAATATATGTAATCGAAAAAATGGGATTAGAGAATATAGAAAGTCTTAATGATAATACAGAGCTGTTTATCAGACTTTTCAAGGAAGGAGATTGTAAGAAAAATGAATCATAAATCATTATTTTTTAAATATGTTATTCCATCTATTATAGCATTTGCATTATCAGGAATATATGCAATAGTGGATGGATATTTTGTAGGCAATACCATAGGAGATGCTGGAATTTCGGCTATTAATATTGCATATCCGATTGTGGCTTTGATTCAGGCTCTTGGAACAGGAATTGGTATGGGAGGAGCTGTTTATTACTCAATTAATGCAGCAGAAAAGAAAGGAAAACGGGCAGAAGAATTTATTGCTACAAGCTGGTGGCTTCTTGTAATAGTAAGTGTTATCAATACCATAATTATTTACTCCTTTTCGTCTAAAATTTTAGGATTGCTTGGAGCAGATGGAATTATATTAACAAATGCGACAGATTATATCAAAATTATAGCACTTGGAGCAATATTGCAGATTCTTGGAACTGGAATGATGCCATTCATTAGAAATTATGGAAACTCTTTCTGGTCAATGTTTGCGATGGTTGGTGGATTCATAACCAATATTGTTCTGGATTTTATCTTTGTATGGATATATGAAATGGGCATGAAAGGTGCAGCCACAGCTACAATAGCCGGACAGGGTGTGACTGCAGCAATTGCAATCATATACGCATTATATAATAAAAAGTTTTATGTGTATGTATCCTTAAAAAATGTAAAAGAAATGTGTGGCGCTATATTCAGAGTAGGTCTTGCACCATTTGGGCTAGCATTGACTCCTAATATTTCATTGGTGTTTATAAACCGATTCTCCGCTTCTTATGGGGGAGAAAAAGCTATTGCAACTTATGCATGTGTATCCTATATTATCTGTATCATATATCTCATATTGCAGGGCGTAGGTGATGGAAGTCAACCTTTAATGAGCCGTTTTTATGGTGAGAAGGATCAAGAAAGCCTGAGAGGAGTTCAGAGAATGGCATACATTTTTGCAATAATTCTTGCTGTTTGTGGTGGAATTATCATGTATGTAAACAGAGCAAATATTGGAGGGGTTTTCGGAGCTTCTTATGAAGTAAGTATTGAGATTTCTAAAATTGTACCTATATTTTTAGTGTCATTACCATTTGTTGCGATTACCAGAATAGCGACAGCTGGATTTTATGCTACTGAAAAAAGTGGATTGTCATACATTCTTACATTCATTGAACCAGTATTGATGCTGATATTTATGCTTGTTTTACCACCTTTATTTGGTGGACAGATTATGATATGGTGGAGTACGGTATTGGCACGTGTTTTTTCAGCGATTCTGGCATTCATACTAATAAAATATTGCGAAAAGGGAGATTTGCAATATGGAATACAGAAAATTTAACAATCAGATAGTAGCAAGAATAATCTAGGTTTATCTATTGTATTTTTAAGGACAGCCTCATAGCAATAGGGCTGTCCTTTTAAAATTATGAAGCTAATTTTTAATAAATTCTAGTAGATTTTGATTGGAATAATCATAACTCTAATGAATCTTCAGCATCTACCCACATCTGTAAATTCCCATCAAGATATAACCTTGCATATTCTAATGGCTCATCGATTGCAAGCGATGTCAAAGCACAATCAGATCCAGGTGTGGTTCTTAAATTTTTTTCTGCTTCCCAACAATCAATACGGAGTATATAGCCCGTATTAGTATATACATCAATGCTGTTGCACTGTGGATTGTATTCTGCAAATATTGTTCTCATCGTATCCCATCTCCTTATCATTTAATCAATCAGTAGTAGCAAAAATTAAGAAGCATTTCAATCAGTTCACCATGTCACTTTTATTTTGTGTTATACTGTCTTATAGATTTTTCTTGCCCTTGTATTTGCCCTTATCAGAGTGCATAAACACTGATGGGACGATATAACACAAGGGAAATAATAAGGGAAAGCTCACCTGCGACAAATCCAGTGTTTTCAAGGGGTTGCGAAGAATTTAATAATAAAATATAACAGTTATTAAATTTCTTAAAACAGGTGAAATCTCAATCGGAATTTATGGAGGATAGAGCTGATGAACAACAAAAGGATAATTATAGGAGTCACTATCGGAATAATCGCAGCAATACTTTGGAGCGTTGTTTTTATAAATGTCTTAAATAGCATGGCTGGAATTGGAATCGGAATATGTCTGGGTATATCTTTTGGTATATCTGGCAGTCTTATTTTTTCAAAAAAAGATAAAGATAAATGATGATACAACTTCAAGTTTGGAGAATTGAGAAAATCGGAAATTGTGGAGGAGAGTAATTTGCTGGTATTAAATAAATTAGAGCGGTTGCTAACGGTATGTAAAGTCAAAAACATTGATGATATAGATTTAAGCAAGGAATTCTACTTCATTGGTAAAACAGATGAAGAAATTTCTCTTGTGTGTGAAACAAATGACGTTCCTGAAAACACAATAGAACGTGAAGATGGGTGGCGTGGTTTCCGTATTCAAGGAATTTTAGATTTTTCACTCATTGGCATTCTTTCAAAGTTGTCTGGAATACTTGCAGATAATAAAATTGGAATTTTTGCGGTATCTACATTCAACACAGATTATATTTTAGTGAAAGATGCGGATTTTGAAAAATCATTAGCTGTATTATTAAATGCCGGATATACAGTGATATAGATTTCAGATGCTTTAAACCCAAAGAAAATTATACGAGGAGTGAATTATTAGCATGAAAGTTCAGCATATTGCAATCGAAGGAAAATGTTTCTTTATCAACACTGATATGATTATCAGACGCAGTTCATACCCTTCTGATCTGCAGGAGTATAATATCGTATCTAAACTTCCAGGACTTACTTCTCTGGCGAAGACAATGAAAGTATAAATATAGGAGAACGATATTGTGTGGAGTAAGAAATCTATGCAGTATCGTTTTTTTCGTTTCTTGTGAAAAAATTTGTAGTTATTTGTAAGAATTTGTCGAGAAGTGTGCTATATTTTAATCTGCTGACAAGCGGAAAGTTATATGAACACCTTTGCCGAAATTGATACTTCGGCTCGTGATATGGCGGGATATCTGATAAAGGAAATGGCAAAGAAGCAAGGTGTAACGGAAGAACTGAAAGCAACGGATATGATGAGATGGATAGGATTGATGAATAACATTCGAGCCTGTGCCGATGAGATTGTATTGAATGATATTGTGTATTCCTAACGGATACCAACCGAAGAAGAACTGCTGTCAAACCGATGACAGTTTTTCTTTTTCGACAAGTATTCAAGAAGTTATTAAGTTGCGAGTATAATCGAAGTGGTAGAAAAGTTACCTCTTATATCGGTTGTAACTTTTTTATGAACTCTATTGACAAGAAAACTTGGTATGTGTATAATTAAAATATGCAAAGAAAACTTGACATGGAGGCGTTTTTATGAAAAAGGACGAAATCTTAAATGCAAGCAGAAAAGAACATCGCAATAAGGACTTGGCTGAAATGGAAGTGGTATATCAAGCCGGAAGTCACGCAAGCAAAGTTGGTGCTTTAGTGTGTTGTTTGCTTTCGCTGTTATCTTCTGTGCTTGCTCACACTATGATTTACAGTCCGTGGGTTATATACTTCAGCATTATTGCAACACAATGGTTAGTTCGTTTTATCAAAATGAAGCGAAAGAGTGATTTGGTCTTGACCGTTCTGTTTTTTGTGCTTTCGATTTTGGCATTTGTTGGATTTGTTAGCCATCTTTTAGAGGTGAGAATATGAAAGAACAATTACAACTGAAAAATCACTTAAAGGAAGTTCGCACAGAAGCAAATCTTTCTCAAGCTCAGCTTGCAGAAATGGTAGGGGTATCAAGAAATACCATTAGTTCTATTGAAACAGGACAGTTTAATCCAACTGCAAAATTGGCTCTAATTCTTTGTATTGCATTGGACAAAAAATTTGAGGAACTATTCTATTTTTAGGAGGTCATTATGGAAAATATTATAATGTTGATTTTGGGAGTGTTCATATCTGTTGTGGGAATTGTAAATATCAAAGGCAATATCAGCACAATTCACTCTTATAACAGGCGAAAAGTAAAGGAAGAAGATATACCAAAGTATGGAAAAACAGTCGGCACAGGAACGCTGATTATAGGAATATCTCTTGTATTAGGTTTTATTGTTTCGTTTTGGAGTGAAATAATTATAGATTATATCATTCTTCCAGCAGTTATTGTCGGATTAGGCTTTATATTGTATGGACAGTTCAAATACAATAAAGGAATTTTTTGAGAATCAGGGAGGTATAAAGATGGAATTGAACACAATATCAGGTCTGGCGATAGCGGGAGTTATCTGCTCCGTTGTCCTCTCGATGGGGGTACCGATTGCTTTGTTCATTGCAGGAAGGGTGAAGCTTAAGGCAAGGATTTCCTCGTTCTTTATCGGAGCAGGAACCTATCTGCTGTTTGCCATGCTGTTGGAGCAGCTGCTGCATGTTCTTGTCATTCAGTTCTGCGGACTGAACGCACAGAGCAGACCATGGCTTTACTATGTGTACGCGGCTTTGGCTGCAGCGGTTTTTGAAGAGACCGGAAGACTGATTGCCATGAAGTTCTGGATGAAGAAATGGCTGGATTTTCCAAATGCACTGATGTATGGAATCGGGCATGGCGGTGTGGAGGCCATTCTGCTCGGAGGACTCTCCGGAATTAGCAATCTTGTGTCCATGCTGATGATCAACAGCGGAGCCATGCAGAATACGCTGGCGGCACTTCCTGCTGAGTCTGCAAACCAGACCGTGTCACAGCTGTCGGCCCTATGGACAACACCGGCACCACTCTTTTTTGTAAGCGGAATCGAAAGAATCAGTGCCATCATTCTGCATATCGGGTTGTCACTGCTGATCTATCGGGCGGTAAAGGCAGGCAAATGCAGGACAGCGGCTTTTACAGCGGTTCTGGCATATGGGATTCATTTTATCGTGGACTTCTTTGCCGTGGCAGGTCCGGCGCTTCTTCCCATCTATGTGATTGAAATTGGTGCCTTTGTGATGGCAGCCGGAACTCTTGTTATGGCGCTGAAGATGGGAAGGATGGAAGAACTGTGAATTCCAGTTTTCTGCTATCATAAAACAGAATATATCTGACAGAACGCACCGTAGAAATACGGTGTTTTTTGTTACCCCAAACCCACAATTTCATACACAACCACAGGTTAGTACAAACACCTTGCGATTTTTTGAAAGGCTTAGAAAGGAAATTTTCCCTGATTTTTGACCCGAGAAATGACACAAACAAGGCTTAATGTATCTTTCCTGTGGTTTTTATTTTCGGCAGGAAAGGAGGATTGCTTGCTATGCCGAGAATGAGCAAGAAGCGGAAACAAGAGTGGGCGTTGTTTCTGAATGAAAGAAATCGCATTACCTACAACGACTTTGCAGAAAATGCAGTAGTGAATGTAAGCAGAGTTTTCGCTGTGTTGTGGTGCATTGCCAAAAATATTTATCGAGAAGGAGAACAAAGAACTATGAAAATGATTGAAAATGAAATGAATGTAACTGTACATCTTGAAATTATCAAGGCAAGCGAAATTGAGCCAAAAGAAGTGAAATGGCTGTGGTATCCGTATATTCTGTTTGGCAAGGTTACTCTGTTGCAGGGCGATCCCGGCAATGGGAAAAGCAAGTTAATGTTATCAATCGCCGCCCTGCTCTCAAATGGAGAACGTCTGAAAGTGTCATAGTGGGTTACACACATTCAAAGAATGTTGTGTAATGGCTTCGTCTTGCCGAGAAAGGAGAACGAAATGGCGAAAAGCAACAAGGCGGATATGAGTTGTGCAAGGGTAAAAAAAGTACACCGCTTCTGATGTGAGCAAGGCGGAAAGGCACAACGAACGCAAGAATGAAACCTATGAAAATATAAATGTGATTGAGGAACGTATACCCTATAATGTGCATTTCAAAAAGCCTTTTGCTCCGACCTATATGGAGCAATTAAAGCAGATGGAAGCTGACGGTATGGTGTCGCTTCGTGGGTTGAGAAAAAGACGCAACGTTCTTTAACGAGATTGCGATTAAGTGCAAAGATGGATTTGATAATAAGTGGAACAATAAATATGTTGAGGTCACAGAACAAGTAGGGAGATTGGGTTGTTTCGGATTCATGATAATTAATATTCCGGGAACTTGGTTTGGGTGGTGGTCTGACAAAGCATTTGCACTATATCTGATTGTAGATACCATATTGGTAATGCTTTATTGTGCTATTTGGATTATATGTTTTAAGAAAAACAGCGTTTTCAGAGCATTAGCACTTTCTATTATTCCTTCAATGTTGTTCTTATTTAGTGGGATTATGAGTAGGTCAGTGCTATTGATTATTGCATCAGTATTATTTGCACCAAGTCATATTGTGATTTCATATAAAAATGTAAAATGATATTTACAAATTCAAGTTTGCAGAACTGACCCAAAAGAGCTTGAAGGAGCTCTTTTTCCTTTTTTATAATAGTATCATTATGGTATAATAGAGACATTAAAATCGGAAGTTGTTTAATGGAGAATATATGAAGAAGAGAATAATCTTATAACGAAAGGACTATAATTCATGAGTAGAATACTTTTGGTGGAAGATGACACAATGATTGCTTCGGGGATTCTGTATGCACTTGAGACAGAAGGTTATGAAACAAATCATGCCACAGGTATAAAAGATGCCGGAAGTTTAATTGAACATTATAATTTTGACCTGGCAATTATAGATATGCAGCTTCCGGATGGAACTGGATTTGATGTAAGTGAGATATTCAAAAATAATGCTACATCTGTGATTTTCCTGACAGTTGTGGATGATGAAAATACAATTGTGAGGGCATTTGATGAAGGAGCACAGGATTATATTGTAAAACCTTTCAGAATTCGAGAACTTTTGGCGAGAGTTCGGCGCATTTTATCTGTCAATATCAAAAATGGAGAGAAGAATAACATAATCTATATGGGGCATGCAGCCATCCGTACAGATGAGGCAAAGGTTTATGTGAATGATAAAAGCATAGAACTTACAGCATTGGAATATCGGTTACTGCTTATTTTTGCGAGTAATAAAGGAATACTTTTGAAAAGGCAGCAGATTCTTGACAAAATATGGGACGCAGACGGCAACTTTGTTGAGGATAATACACTTACCGTTTATGTGAAACGGCTGCGGGAGAAACTTGGAGAGGCAATACACATTGAGACTGTGAGAGGAATGGGATATCGTGTGGATTAAGAAAAAAGAGATAGAACAGTTGTCGGAGTTTGTGAAAGGCTATAGTTCCGGCGAGGAACTGGATATTCGAGTGAATAAGGAAGGCTCTTTTAACATATTAAAAAATGATATTTATGCTCTTGTGAACACGAAAAATGAACAGATAAAGGCAGTTGAGGCAGAAAGAGACAGTCTCTCTGATTATATGGCAGATATTTCCCATCAGTTAAAAACACCGATTACTTCCATGATGATTATGGCGGATTTACTGGAGGAGGCAGAGCCGGAAAAACAGACAGAGTTCATTCATAACATACAGGTTTCGTTAAATAAAATGGAGTGGCTTGTAGGGGCACTTCTTAAGATGGCAAAGCTTGATGCCCATGCAATTGATTTTATCAAAAATGACATCCACACGTCAGAACTCTTAGAGGCGGTAAAACCATCGGTGGCAATCCTTTTGGATATCCACAATCTGACCATAGAGCTGAAACAGGATTGCCTCATACATTGTGATAAACGCTGGACCACAGAAGCACTCACAAACATTGTCAAAAATGCGATCGAATATTCACCGGATGGAAGTGTGATTGAGATTGACAGCGGAGAAAATCCCATGTATAGCTGGATTTCGGTCAGGGACAGCGGTATGGGAATGGACAAAACAGAGTATGCTGCTCTTTTTAAAAGGTTTGAAAATTCTACCAATGAAAATGGATTTGGAATCGGAATGCCGCTTGCACTCTCTATTCTGAAAGGACAGGGTGGCGACATTGATGTTGATTTTGGAGGCAGGGGAGAGGGAACGACTTTTATTTTAAAATTTTTCAAGTGATATCATTTATGCTGGAAGACCAGGAATTGTTTCTAAGTGACAAAATTGTCACAATAATAATTTCTTTTGTCACAGAACAGTCATTTTGCATTGCTAGGATGGTATTTGAAAAAAGGAGTAAAGACCTCTTCTAACAAAAGGTTCGGATTTTGCTCCGCAAAACAAGGAGAAATGCAATGGCTGTATTAGAAGTAAAGGAATTAACAAAGAAATATGGTGAAGGTGAGTCTGAAGTGATTGCGCTGGATCATGTGTCTTTTTCGGTAGAAAGAGGAGAATTTGTAGCAATTATCGGAGCATCCGGCTCCGGGAAATCGACACTTATGAATATGATTGGTGGAATCGATTATCCAACAAGCGGTTCGGTTATCATTGATGGAAATGAGATACAAGCAATGAGTGAGGATGAACTTGCAATTTTCCGCAGAAGAAATCTGGGAATTGTGTATCAGTTTTATAATCT
Organism: Oscillospiraceae bacterium NTUH-002-81; assembly: GCA_032620915.1. NCBI lineage: Bacteria > Bacillati > Bacillota > Clostridia > Eubacteriales > Oscillospiraceae > Oscillospiraceae bacterium NTUH-002-81. The sequence continues at coordinate 3,079,404 of CP136052.1, read as the reverse complement.
GATTCCAACTCTTACTGCGGAGGAAAATATTGTACTGCCATGGAAATTAGATGGAAGAAAAGAGAATAAGGAACGGCTTTCTGAGATTGTGAATATGCTGGGGCTTGAGAAAAGAGCAAAACATCTGCCAGGGCAAATGTCAGGAGGTCAGCAGCAAAGAGTATCCATAGGAAGGGCACTTATAAACGAGCCGGCATTTATTCTTGCAGATGAGCCGACCGGAAATCTTGATAGTAAAACAAGCAGAGAGATTCTGGATATTTTGAAGTTTACCAATCAGAAGTATAAGCAGACGATTCTTCTTGTCACACATGACGAAAAGATAGCTCTGCAGGCGAACCGAATCATCACGATCGGAGATGGAAAAATCATAAAAGACGAGGTGATGAAGTAATGAAAATAACAGCACAACTCGCCTTAAGCCAGATGAAAGTGAATAAAAAAAGAACGATTGCAGGAATTTTTGCAATCGCACTTGCAACATCACTTATTACAACTGTAATGTGCTTTGTGACAAGCGCAAATAAGATGCTTACGGATTTCCTTGGTTCGGATTATGGAGAATATGGAGGAGCATACTCTCTCATGCTTGCAATACCGGCACTGCTTTTAGGTCTTCTTATTGCAGCAATGTCGATTACTGTAATATCCAATATATTTTCTGCTAGTGCCAATAAGCGGATTCAGGAGTTTGGTATTTTAAAATGTGTTGGTGCAACAGGCAGACAGATAAGGGCAAGTGTTATCTATGAGAGTTTATGGCTTAGTCTGACAGCCATCCCGCTTGGACTCATTGCAGGAACTATACTTGGTTATATTAGTGTGAAATTTACAGGACATTTTATTTCCGATATCAATGATGCTGCAAAAGAAATTATTATGAGACCTTTTACCCTTTCCCTGCTCTTTCATATATCTGTGTGGACATATTTGTTTGCAGGTGTATTTTCGTTTTGCATTGTATTATTCTCTGCATACAGACCAGCTAAAAAGGTTGGTAAATTTACTGCTATCCAGTGTGTAAAAGGGATTGGAGCAGGTACAGTTTTGAAAGAGATCCAAGTAAAAGACAGCTTTATCCAAAAAATATTTGGATGTGAGTCTGCAATTGCCTATAAAAACATGAAAAGAAACAAATACGGCTATAAGGCAACGATACGTGCATTGTCACTTGGGATTTTACTTTTTCTGTTAACCGGAGGATTATCCGGTCAGGCAAAGGAATTCCAAGAATGGATGACACCAAAATCAAAAGAAATGATGGTGGATTATTCTTCCAATTATGATATCGAGGTAAATGCGAAAACAGGGAAAGAAGAGAGAAAAATCAGCCGACCTGTTACATCAGACCAATATAATGAAATTACACAAAAGCTGGAAAAGTACGGAATAGACGTATATGGTGTTGGAGCAGATACTTTTACTTACAATGCGCTATTAGATAAAAATACATTAACAGAGAATATGCTGCAGGTTCCGAAATTTTCTGATGATAATGGGGAAACAAGGACAGAAATCGTGTCCGTTGATGATGAACTCTATAAAAAACTGTGTGACAGGGCAGGCGCAGAATATGGAAGTATTCTTCTGCTGAACACTTACCAATATAATGACAATGGAGAGTATGTGTCGATAAAACCTTTTAAAGATGATGTGACACAGATTTCCCTGATAAACGCAGCCAATGAGAAGAACACACTTACAATCGGAGGTATTTTAGAACAGTCCGATTTAAAGGAATATGGTTTTTTGGAAATGACACCATATCCGGTCAGAATTGTCGTACCTGATGCCGATGCGAGGAGTTTTGACTGGTTTAGTATGCCATCAGATGAAGATGATTATACAGAATATGCCAGAAGTGTCATGGATGAATATTTTCCGATTGTGGCAGAGGATTCTTATGTAGAGCAGGGATATACCGTGAGAATTGCCCGCACAGATGCTATGATTAAAATGCTCAATATAGCTATAGTTCTTGCTGAAATTGTGATGTATGGCTTTGTTATCCTGCTCGTTCTCATGGGATTTACAAGTGTAATTAGTACGCTGACGACAAATATCAGAATCAGAAGCCGTGAGTTTGCAGTATTAAAGAGTGTTGGAATGACAAATAAATCACTTTGCAGGATGTTATATAGTGAAAGTGTTTTTTGTGTTGTAAATGCACTTGTTCCGGGAGTTATACTTGGAATTGCCATTCCATTTTTAATTAATTTATCTATTCGGAAGGCTTTCCCGGTATTGTATCATATTCCGTGGGCGGCATTATTTTGTGGTATATTTGTTTTTATAGGAATTGTGTTTTTTATCACACGAACTGAAATTCACAAGTTAAGGGATAAAAGTATTATTGATGAAATAAGAATGGATATTGTATAAATTTTTTGTGAGCTGTGCATGGAGAGATATATAGTTTCTCTTCTCTCTTTGCACAACTCATTTTTGATGTTAGATTATCAAATTTTCAAGGAGTCTTCCGCATCTACCCACATCTGCAAATTTCCATCAAGATATAATCTTGCATATTCAAGAGGAGCATCAATGGCGAGTGCGTTTAATGCACAGTCTGATCCAGGTGTAGTCTTTAATTTCTTTTCAGCTTCCCAGCAGTCAATGCGAAGCATATAGCCGGCACTGGTATAAACATCAATACTGTTGCATTGTGGATTGTATTCTGCAAATATTGTTTTCATCGTATCAAATCTCCTTATCGTTAAATCAATCATTTGTTTCAAAAATCAGAAGCATTTCAATCAGTTCACCATGTCACTTTTATTTTGTGTTATACTGTTTTATAGGATTTTCTTGCCCTTGTATTTGCCCTTATCAGAGTTCGTAAACACTGGTGGGACGATATAACACAAGGGAAACAATAAGGGAAAGCTCACCTGCGACAAATCCAGTGTTTTCAAGGGTTTACAGAGAATTTAATAACAAAATATAACAGTTATTAAATCTCTTAAAACAGGTGAAATCTCAATCGGGATTTTACGGTCAGTAAGGAATGCGTAAAGTTATATGATTGTATTATAAGCGATTTGTTAAATTTTTATAACCACTTGTATTTGCCTGCGATTTATGGTATAATATTTTGAAATTTAGAAAGAGGTGGGAAGATGATTAACTTTTCTTGCAAATAAAATCAAAATATGCGGTAGTGCTATACTTTGGCATTATTGTGTCTATTGCAAGAAAGTTATATGTCTATCTTACTCAATATAGTGCTGTTGCCACTTTTGCTTAGTGGTGTTATTTTATGCTATGACGAGCTGCAAGGATAAACTTTCTTGTGGCTCTTATTTTGTTTTGGAGGTGCTTTATGAATAGTGCAGAACAGATAGTTACACATGATTCACTCCGTATAGTGTCGGTTCCTTTTGGTGAAATCTATACGTAGTAAACATTCACCGAACCGACTTTGTATCGTATGACATGCAAAGGAGGATAATATTTATGTCAATGATTAAAATTGAAAACCTTACGTTTTCATATCCGACAAGTTATGATAATGTTTTTGAAAATGTCAGTTTCCAGGTTGATACCGATTGGAAGCTTGGTTTTGTGGGCAGAAACGGACGAGGTAAAACAACCTTTCTGAATCTTCTGCTTGGGAAATATGAGTATAGTGGAAAAATCCTATCATCCGTACAGTTTGATTATTTTCCTTATCCCGTTTCAGATAAGAATCGTATTACAGAGGATATATTGCAGGAGATTTGCCCACTTGCGGAAGAATGGGAACTTATGCGAGAACTTTCTTATCTTGATGTTGATGTCGATGTGCTTTGGCGACCTTTTGAAACACTTTCCAACGGAGAGCAGACAAAGGTTTTGATTGCCGCTCTTTTTCTTAATGAAGGGCATTTCCTACTGATTGATGAACCTACCAACCATTTGGATGCCAAAGCGAGAAAAAGTGTGGCGGCATATCTGAAAAAGAAAAAGGGATTCATCTTAGTTTCTCACGATCGTCGCTTTCTTGACGATTGTGTTGACTATATTCTATCGATTAACCGAGCGAATATCGAAGTGCAAAGAGGAAACTTTTCATCATGGATGTCAAATTTTGAGCGACAGCAAGAATTTGAACTGGCTCAGAACGAACGTTTGCAAAAGGACATCAGACGATTACAGCAGTCGGCAAAACGCGCTGCAGTATGGTCTGAACGTGTAGAAGCTTCCAAAATTGGGGCAGCAGATAAAGGTTATGTCGGTCATAAAGCCGCCAAAATGATGAAGCGTTCAAAATCTATAGAAGCGAGACAACAACAGACAATCGAACAAAAATCAGCATTGCTGAAAAATATGGAAACCGCAGAAGCCCTCAAGATACAACCGCTTAATTACCATACAGATTTGCTTGCATCATTATCGAATGTAGTAGTTTATTATGATGGCATTTCAGTTTGTGAACCCGTTTCGTTTGAAATAAGACAGGGAGAACGCATTGTGCTTGATGGAAAGAACGGCAGTGGCAAAAGTAGCCTGTTAAAGTTGGTAGTCGGGCAGTCCATAGATTATACGGGTACAGTAACACTTGGCTCTGGGCTTGTAATTTCTTATGTGCCACAGGATACATCGTATTTATGTGGAACCCTTTCCGAGTTTGCAGAAGAAAACAACCTTGATGAAAGTTTGTTCAAGGCAATTCTTAGGAAAATGGACTTTGAGCGTGTACAGTTTGAAAAGGATATTAAAGACTTTTCTGGCGGGCAAAAGAAGAAAGTCCTAATTGCGAAAAGCCTTTGTGAAAAGGCACACTTGTATGTATGGGATGAACCGCTCAACTTTATTGATGTGTACTCACGTATGCAGATTGAACAACTCATAACGGAGTTTGCCCCGACCATGCTCCTGGTAGAACATGACAGTGTTTTTCGAGATACTGTGGCAAGTAAAATTGTGAATATCTAAATTGGTTCTTCCGCAATTTTACGTTTTTCGCTTTAATAAAAATGGAGAATGCTGATTTACACTGGCATTCCAGTATTGAAAAATTACAAAATACGGATAATTGCGTAAGAACCTCTAAATTAAAATAATTGTATGGGTTAATTCCAGCTTTACAGAGACTCAAATTCCAGTTTGTAGAATTAAGAAAATCGTAATTTGTGGAGGTAAAATATAGATGAATCAAGGTAGAATTATTGTAATCACAGGTGCGCCGGGGACAGGAAAAACTACAACGGCATCTGCTGTTGCAAAAGAATCAGATTTGGAAAAGTCTGTGCATATGCACACAGATGACTTTTATCATTATTTGAGTAAAGGGGCAATACCACCGCATTTGCCAGAATCAAATGAGCAAAATTTGATTGTCATTGAAGCGTTTTTAGAAGCTGCGAAGCGATATGCTCGTGGTGGATATGATGTAATTGTTGACGGTATTATCGGACCGTGGTTTTTAAAGCCGTGGCAAAGTCTTGTTCGGGAACATTATGAGGTGCATTATATTATTTTAAGGGCAAGTAAGGAAGAAACCTTGAAGCGAGCTGTTGAACGCTCAAAGTTAGACCGAAAGACAAATATCGAATTGGTAGAAACCATGTGGGAGCAATTTTGCAATCTGGGAATATATGAATCGAATGTTATAGATACGACCACTTATTCCATTCAAGAAACTGTTTCCGCAGTACAAGAAAAAAATCGCAAGTAGGGCAGCGTTGTTGTCTTAGATTGTTTTGGTGCAATTCCAGTTTGTTAGCTTTACATCGGGTCAACTTGTCCCGAACTTTTACAACTAAATACCCGCCGCTCACACAGTGGCACACCGAGCAGGAAATCTGAAAAAGGTCTCCTGCTTTTTTTCTGCCCAAAATGAGGTGGTAAAACGCCACCCCATCCACCAATTAGCGAAAGGAGGGACACGAAATGCCTTGTCCACACAACGAAATCACGATTGTTCAGCGCAGCCAGCGGCAGTCTGCGGTTGCCGCCGCTGCTTACCAAAGCGGCGAAAAGCTGTTCTGTGAATACGACCAGCAAGTAAAGCACTACCCGGAAAAGCGTGGTATCGTCCACAATGAAATCCTGCTCCCGGCAAATGCTCCACAGGAATATGCAGACCGCAATACTTTATGGAATGCCGCCGAAGCGGTGGAAAAGCAATGGAACTCCCAGCTTGCAAGGCGGTGGGTGCTTACCATTCCCAGAGAGATACCGCCCGACCAGTACGCTGTCCTTGTACGGGAGTTTTGTGAGCAGCAGTTTGTTTCCAAAGGAATGATTGTTGACTTTGCCATCCATGACCCCCATCCGCCGGGACACAATCCCCACGCCCATGTCCTGCTCACTATGAGGGCAATGGACGAACATGGGAAATGGCTTCCCAAGAGCCGCAAGGTTTATGACCTTGACGAGAATGGGGAACGGATCAAACTTCCGTCCGGCAGATGGAAAAGCCACAAGGAGGATACGGTGGACTGGAACGACCAGAAGTATTGTGAAATCTGGCGGCATGAATGGGAGGTTATCCAGAACCGCTATCTGGACGCCAATGACCGCCCGGAGCGTGTGGACTTGCGTTCCTATGCCAGACAGGGGGCTTGATATAGTCCCCACTGTCCATGAGGGGACTGCTGTCCGGCAGATGGAAAAGCGAGGTATCCAGACGAATATCGGCAACCTGAACCGGGAAATCAGAGCCGCCAACCGCCTGATGAAGTCCATCCGGCAGCTTATCCAAAACCTCAAAGGCTGGATTACCGAGCTGGGAGAAAAACGGAAGGAGCTGCTTGCACAAAAGGCGGCGGAGGAAGCGACACTTCTTCCCAATCTGCTGATGAAGTATATGGAGATACGAAAGGAAGAACGGAAGGACTGGACAAGGGCTGGACAGAACCGGGGAACTTCACAGGACTTAAAGGCAGTCAGCGAAGCCCTGTCCTATCTCCGGCAAAAGGGGCTTTCCACTGTGGAGGACTTAGAAGCGTTTCTGGAATCTTCCGGGAAATCAGCCGCAGATTACCGCAATCAGATGAAGCCAAAGGAAGCCCGGAGCAAAGTGATTGACGGGATTCTTGCCAGCCGGACAGACTGCAAGGAATGTAAGGCTGTCTATGAGAAGTACCAGAAGATATTTTTTAAGAAAATAAAGGGGAAATTCAAACAGGAACACCCGGAGGTTGCCCGGTATGAGAAAGCCGCTGACTACCTTGCCAAGCACCCGGACGATAAGGATAAAACGAAAAATGAGTTGCAACAGGAGCAGGAAACGCTTCTCAGCGAAATCGCAGAGCTGAAAGTACCACTGACCGAGGTACAGGAGGATTTGAAGAAGCTGCGGGACATCCGCTACTGGGTACGGAAAGCCACACCCGGCACAGAGGAAAGCAAAGAGCCGCCCAAGAAGCAGCCCATCAAAGAAGTCTTGCAGGATAAGACTGACGAGAAAAAAGCACAAAGAACCGCCCCGGCACAGGAGAAACACAGACAACAGGATATGGAACTTTAACAGGCACTTGCCATTTTCAATTAGAGAATGTCAGGTGCTTTTCTTATTTTCAAGGAGGGATAGATTTGAATGTATTCGAAGCTGTGAAGCAGTCCGTCACAACAAGACAGGCTGCGGAGTATTATGGAATCCATGTAGGTCGGAACGGGATGGCTTGCTGCCCGTTCCATAACGATAAAACCCCAAGCATGAAGCTGGATCGGCGTTACCATTGCTTCGGCTGCGGTGCGGATGGGGATGTGATTGATTTTGCCGCCGCCCTGTATGGGCTGGGAAAGAAAGAAGCCGCCGTACAGCTGGCACAGGACTTCGGGCTTTCCTATGAGGACTGGAAACCGCCGGGAAAGGTAAAAAAAGCCCAAGACCCGGCAGAAATCCCCGGAGGAACAGTTTCAGGAAGCAAAGAATCGCTGCTTCCGTATTCTTGCCGATTATCTCCATCTGCTGATGGCATGGAGAACGGACTACGCCCCGCACTCCCCGGAGGAAGCCTTTCATCCCCGGTTTGTGGAAGCCTTACAGAAGCAAGCCCAAGTGGAATATCTGCTGGATGTGCTGCTGTTCGGGGAAACAGAGGAAAAAGCGGATTTGATTACGGACTACGGAAAGGATGTGATACAGCTTGAACAGCGAATGGCAGAACTTGCAGCCGCAGACGCAGCAAGAACTAAAAAACACTATGAACGCCATGCAGCCGCCCCAGAGCGTTGAGGAAATCAAGGCGGGGCTGGAAACCACCGAGAAAGGCGGTGTCCGTCAGAGCATACGGAACTGCCTGACCGTATTCCAACGTGACCCTCTGCTTTCAGGGGCTATCGCATACAACATCCTGACTGACCGCAAGGACATCATAAAGCCCATCGGTTTTCACAGAGAAAGCACCGCCCTGAACGATACGGACATGAAGTATCTGCTTCTTTATCTGGAAGAAACCTACGGGCTTACCAATGAGAAAAAGATTGATAACGCCATCGGGATTGTGGCGAATGAAAACAAGTACCATCCCATCCGGGACTATCTCAATACCCTTGTGTGGGACGGGACAGAGCGAATCCGCTTCTGCCTGCGGCACTTTCTGGGGGCTGACGCAGACGATTACACCTATGAAGCGTTGAAGCTGTTCCTGCTGGGTGCAATCTCACGAGCCTTTCAGCCGGGGTGCAAGTTTGAAATCATGCTCTGTCTGGTAGGCGGTCAGGGGGCTGGAAAGTCCACCTTCTTCCGGCTGCTGGCAGTCCGGGACGAGTGGTTCTCCGATGATTTGCGGAAGCTGGACGATGACAATGTGTACCGCAAGCTGCAAGGTCACTGGATTATTGAAATGTCGGAAATGATGGCAACCGCCAACGCCAAGAGCATTGAGGAAATCAAGTCATTTTTAAGCCGGCAGAAAGAGGTCTACAAGATACCTTATGAAACCCACCCGGCAGACCGCCCCCGTCAGTGCGTGTTTGGCGGCACTTCCAATGCCCTTGACTTCCTGCCCCTTGACCGTTCCGGCAACCGCCGCTTTATCCCGGTCATGGTGTACCCGGAGCAGGCGGAAGTTCACATTTTGGAGGATGAAGCCGCTTCCAGAGCCTATATCGGGCAGATGTGGGCGGAAGCGATGGAGATTTATAAAAGCGGCAGGTTCAAGCTGGCTTTCAGCCCCGCCATGCAGCGGTATCTCAAAGAACACCAGCGGGATTTTATGCCGGAGGACACCAAAGCCGGGATGATACAGGCGTATCTTGATAAATACACCGGGAGCATGGTCTGCTCCAAGCAGCTCTATAAGGAAGCCTTGAACCATGCTTTTGACGAGCCGAAGCAATGGGAAATCCGGGAAATCAACGAGATTATGAACCAGTGCATTTCCAGCTGGCGGTACTTCCCAAACCCAAGGATGTTTTCCGAATATGGCAGACAAAAGGGCTGGGAGCGTGAAAACCCGGCAACGGACTCCGGCAACCCGTCTGAAAAAACGATGGACGGTTTTGTGGAGGTCACAGAACAGATGGAGCTTCCATTCTGAAAAGGACAGCCCGTTGCACCCCCTGTTGTTATCCCGTTGCCGAGCCGGTTGCCGGGAAAAACCCCTTATTTCCGGGCTTTTCTCCCTTATAACAACCAAAACAACAAAAAAATAAAAGAAAAGTATAAATAGTAACCATCGCCAGATTGAGATTGTTTGCAAGGTCTTTTGAAGTCCGTTGCCGGACTTCGTTGCCGACACCCTCTGTCTGGCTATTTTCATGTATGGAGGATAACTGCCTATGGCAAAAAACAAAACAGAGATTCATGTGACCACTGTATTTGACGGGGAGCTTGACGCCACTGATGTGTTCGTCAGCCTGATTTCCCAGAAATACGGAAAGACAAATGCAAAAAGAATATCTTGCTAAAAAGAAAGATATAGGCTATAATGAAGATGAGGTTCAAAAGAGCCAGATACCGTCTGGATTGTGTGGGTAAATGGCTATGATGAACGAAATGGAATACAGAACAATCGGTTCGGCACTTGCCGGGGGTTATCGTGCGGCGGTCTATTGCAGGCTGTCAAAGGACGATGACCTGCAAGGCGAAAGTGCCAGTATCGCAAACCAGCGTGATATGCTGGAAAAATACTGCGAAAAGCAGGGATGGGAGGTTGTGGCAGTCTATCAGGACGATGGCTTCACAGGTCTTAACATGGAGCGTCCTGACCTACAGAGAATGTTGAGAGCCATTGAGCGCAGGCAGATCAACCTTGTCATCACGAAAGACCTCAGCCGACTGGGGCGTAATTATCTGCAAACCGGGCATTTGATTGAGGACTTTTTCCCAAGAAACGGTGTCCGCTATATCGCCATGAATGACGGCATCGACACCCTGCGGGATAACAACGACATTGCCCCGTTCAAGAATATCCTGAACGAGATGTACAGCAAGGATATTTCCAAGAAAGTCCATTCCTCTTATCTTCTGAAAGCGCAGAAAGGACAGTTTACCGGGTGTCTTGCCCCGTTTGGGTATCGGAAAGACCCGGAGGACAAAAACCATCTGCTCATTGACGAGGAAACCGCCCCGATTGTGCGGCTGATTTTCGGATATGCCCTGAACGGTCATGGTCCGAACTATATCCGCAGACGGCTGGAGAAAGAAAAAATCCCCTGCCCTACATGGTGGAACCGGGAACGGGGGCTTCGCAATACCCGCACCAAATGGGAAAAGAAAGACCCAGAAAACGGGCGGTATATGTGGGACTTCTCCGTTATCAAAGACCTTTTGATGAATCCCGTCTACACCGGGGCGATTGCTTCCCAGAAAAAGGACTACCGCTTCAAAATCGGCACGATTGGGGAAAAGAAGCCGGAGGACTGGATTGTGGTGGAGGGACAGCATGAACCGCTGATTGACAGCATGAGCTTTGACATTGTGCAGAACAAGCTGAAATCCCGCCAGCGTCCGGGGCAGACCAATGAAATCAGCCTGTTTGCCGGACTGTTAAAATGCGGCGAGTGTGGGAAGTCGCTGACGGTACGCTACACAAACGCTAAACATCCCCAGCGGATTTACTCCTGCAAGACCTACAATGCCTTTGGAAAGAACCACTGCACCCAGCACCGGATTGATTATGACACCCTTTACAGCCATGTGCTGCGGAAAATCCGGGAATGTGCCAGAGCTGCCCTGATGGACGGGGAAGCGGTTGCCGACCGCCTGACCAATACCTGTGAAGCCGAGCAGCGGGAACAGCGGGAAGCAATGGAACGCTCCCTTACAAGGGACGAGGAACGGATTGAGGTTCTGGACAAAATGGTCATGCGGCTTTATGAGGATATGATTGCAGGGCGTATCAGTGAGCAGAATTTCAACACCATGCTGGAAAAGACACAGACCGAGCAGACGGAGCTTAAAACAAAAGTGTCCGAGGGCAGAAAGCGGCTGTCCGATGAAGTCCAGCTTGCCAATGATGCAAAACAATGGGTGGAAGCCATTCAGGAATACGCCAACATCACAGAGCTGGACGCAGCCACCCTCAACCGCTTAATCAAAGAAATCGTTGTGCATGAGCGCATTGACGAAGATAAAACAAGACACATTTCTATCGAAATTCATTTTAATCTCAAACCCATCCCGGAGGTGGAACAGGTCACTGCCTGACCTGTCCCGCCGGGACGGTTCTCTTAACAACACCATATAGATTTTTTGTACGCCGCCGCCCGCCATCGAGCAGAGTTTTTACACCTAATTGGGGATGAAACAGCTGATGGCCGGTGGCGGTGTAGCACTGATCGGCACGACTCTGGTGCCGCTGCTTTCCGGTCTGTTCGGTTAAGCAAAGGCTGTCGGAGCGAAGATTCCGACCGGGCGGCGAAAGCTGCCTGTTACATAGTCAGGTGCAGGCAATCTCCGCAGCTGGCTATTTTCTGCGCTCTCCGGCAGGTGCACATGTTGGAAGTATGGCGCAGGACCGCAGTTTAGAATCGCACGGCTGATAGGCCGGACAAGTTACAGGAGGACAAATCTATGGCGTTTCTTACTACAACTGCATCGGCACTGTCTCTTTTCTCACAGCTGTTCATGCTTCTGTCCCGGATGGCGAAGCTGTTCGGCGTGTTTGCGTAAGGAAGGAGGCGGCTCATGCAGAGTATCCTTGAACAGATCACAGATTGGCTCAAGAGCATGATCATCAGCGGTATCATGGGAAATCTTTCAGGGATGTTCGATTCGGTCAACCAGCAGGTTGGACAGATCGCAGGCGATGTGGGAACCACACCGGCGAACTTTTCACCTGCGGTTTTCTCTATGATCCGTAACATCTCGGAATCCGTGATCCTGCCCATTGCCGGAATGGTGCTGACATTCATCGCCTGTTATGAGCTGATCCAGATGCTCATCGAGCATAACAATCTGGCAAATTTCGAGACGTGGACATTTTTCAAATGGGTCTTTAAGACCTTTCTGGCAGTGACTCTGATCTCGAACACATTCAATATCACGATGGCTGTCTTTGATGTGGCGCAGCAAGTGATCTCCAGAAGTGGCGGTCTGATTTCCGGCAGTACGTCCGTCAGCGATGCGACCCTGACAGCAATGCAGGCTACACTGGAAGGCATGGACTTGGGACCGCTGCTGGGACTGTATTTGCAGACCTTTGTGGTTCAGGTCACGATGCTGGCGTTGTCGGCTATCATCTTTGTCATCGTGTATGGCCGAATGGTGGAAATTTACCGCGCGTCCAGAAGCGCCGCTTTTCATCCAAAGGCGGTGCGCGGACATTTTGGGAATCCGGCTTTAGCAAGCCGGTAAAGAAAAGTATCAAAGACGTGAAACGCGTCACTTTAGCGTCATCCGATTTACCCCGGAGGGAAACCACAAGGGGGACAATAGCGTATCGGAAAAATCGCGAGTTGGGAAAACCATCTACCCACGACTGAGCGGCAAGACGCAACATTGTGAATGAGGAGCAAGGCTAAACTGCTTTAAGGGTAGTCCGAGGCGGGATACTCGACCCGGCGGCGCAGGATGGTTGTATTCGCCGTATGTCATAGCGGAATGTGACAGGTAAACACAGACCGCACGATACTTATGACAGCCAGCCGCAGTAAGCGGAAAAGGACGAAAACCCACTACCGACATCACAATACGCTTATCCCAAAGTGTCTAACTGGAGATTGCCTAAACCGGAACGCCGGAACTATCCGGCTATGCGTAATGCCGCAAGGCGATAAATTTCAAGGGGTAAAAACCCAAGAAAGATGACGCTGAATATCCGGCATGGCAACGGAGCCTCCGTAGTAGTCCGAGGGCGGGAAAGCCGTCTACATGGCGAAGGGAGGCAGGATGTCAACCAATTCATAAAAAGGAAAGGTGCGTGAGGCATTATGAGAAGTCCTGAAAATGTGTTGGAAAGCCTAAAATCCAAGGCGTGTAACAAGAGTTACAAGTACGAGCGGTTATACCGCAACCTGTACAATCCACAATTCTATCTGCTGGCATATCAGCGGATACAGGCGAAACCAGGCAACATGACAGCCGGAACAGACGGCAAAACCATTGACGGAATGGGAATGGCAAGGATAAACGCCCTCATTGAAAAGATGCGGGATTTTAGTTATCAGCCTAACCCGGCAAGGAGAACGTATATCCCGAAATCCAATGGGAAAATGCGTCCTCTGGGGATACCGTCATTCGACGATAAACTGATACAGGAGGTGGTGCGGCTCATCTTGGAGAGTATTTATGAGCCAACCTTTAGCGACTATTCCCACGGTTTCCGTATAAACAGAAGCTGTCATACGGCACTCAAATATGTGCAGAAATATTTTACGGGGACAAAGTGGTTCGTTGAGGGGGGATATAAAGGGCTGTTTTGACAACGTAGACCATCATGTGTTGATTGCTATTTTGCGAAAGCGGATTGCAGATGAATATTTCATCGGTCTGCTCTGGAAGTTCTTGAAAGCTGGATATATGGAGGATTGGAATTACCACAATACTTATTCCGGAACTCCGCAAGGCTCCATCATCAGCCCTATCCTGGCAAACATCTACATGAACGAACTGGACAGTTATATGGCAGAGTATGCAGAGAAATTCAACGGCGGAAACCGCCGTAAAATCAATCCTGCGTTCAAGAAGAAATTGGATGTCTGCCGAGGAAAAGAACAAAGGCTTAAAAGAAATATCTCTAAAATGAGCGTGGAAGAAAAAGAGGGCTTAATTGCAGAAATCCGGGAACTTCGGCGTAGTCTGAAATCTATACCGTATAGCGACCAGATGGACGATAGCTATAAACGGCTTTGCTATATCCGATACGCCGATGATTTCTTAATCGGAGTTATCGGCAGCAAAGAGGACGCAGAACAGATTAAACAAGATGTAGGCTACTTTATCCGGGACAAACTCCATCTGGAAATGTCCGAGGAAAAGACATTGATTACTCATGGACACGACGCTGCGAAGTTCTTGGGATATGAGGTCACAATCGCCAAAGGCGAACACAACAAAAAGACCAAAACCGGGGCTACCAGACGGGTAAACAATGGAAAAGTCTTACTTTATGTTCCCCATGATAAGTGGGTAAAACGATTGTTCTCCTACAATGCCCTCAAGATTAAATATGACAAACAAAATGGAAACAAAGAGGTTTGGGAGCCTGTCCGGCGCACTCGCCTGTTGCACTTGGACGATTTGGAAATCCTAAACCAATACAACGCAGAAATCCGTGGATTGTATAACTACTACCGACTTGCAAACAACGTGTCTGTACTCAATAACTTCTACTATGTAATGAGATACAGTATGCTCAAAACCTTTGCTGGAAAATATCGGACACGAATCAGCAGAATTATCCGCAAGTACCGTCAAGGAAAAGATTTTGTTGTGGAATATCCGAAGAAAAAACGGCAAGGTCGGAAAGGTATTGTTTTACAATAATGGGTTCCGCCGGGACACTAAAGTAGAAAGCGGAAATCCTGATATAGTAGCAAGAATTTTTGAGAATTATGGGCGTAATAGCCTTATAAAAAGACTGCAAGCAAACAGGTGTGAGTGGTGTGGCGCAGAGAATGTGCCGCTTGAAATACACCATATACGAAAACTCAAAGATTTAAGTGGCAGAAAACAATGGGAAATCGCCATGATTGGGCGTAAGCGCAAGACAATGGCACTCTGCATTGACTGTCACGATAAGTTACACGCAGGAAAGTTAGACTGACATCTGGAGAGCCGGATACATCGAGAGGTGTAAGTCCGGTTCGGAGGGGAGTTCTCGGAAACCTGCCATAGTGATATGGTAAGGCGCCGGGTTCTTACCCTACTCATGGTGAGCCTTGCGCCGATTCCGTTCGCAACCTTTGGAAACCATGAGCAGAGCCATACCGGTCAAAACTATCTGCGCTCCCTGTTTGCACTGGGATTCCAGGGGTTTCTTATCATGATCTGTGTAGGCATCTACGCAGTTCTGATTCAGAACCTGTCCTTTTCGGATAACATCATCAGCAGCATTTGGGGCGTTATGGGCTATACGGTTTTGCTGGCATTTACGCTGTTTAAGACGGGAAGCCTCGCAAAATCCGTGTTTGCAGCGCATTAAGGAAGGAGGCATGATTCGTGGCATCTTATATTTCTGTACCGCGTGACCTTTCAAAGGTCAAAACCAAGGTCTTTATGAATCTGACCAAACGGCAGATTCTCTGCTTCGGAGCCGGTGCGCTGATTGGCGTTCCGGTTTTCTTTTTGCTCAAGTCCAGCGGGAATCTGAGCCTTGCTGCACTTGGCATGATGGCAGTGATGCTGCCGCTTTTCTTTCTTGCCATGTACGAGAAAGACGGTCAGCCGCTGGAAGTGGTGGCAAAGCACTTCTATGAGGCAAAGTTCAAGAGGCCGAAAACGCGGCCTTACAAAACAAAAAATTACTATGCACTGCTGGTTCAGCAGGCAGACGTGGAAATGGAGGTAAATCGCATTGTTCAAAATTCTCGAAAAGCTGACATCGAAGAATAAAAAGCAGGATGACATCCGAATGCCGTCTCATCTGTCAGCCGCAGAGCAGAAACAGGTGCAGACGGTGATTGACCGCGCAAGGGGGGACCGCACGATTCCGCATTCGGCACAGGAGAGCATTCCTTTTCAGCGGATGTTCCCGGACGGTATCTGCCGTGTGACGGACAACTACTACACCAAAACCATCCAGTATCAGGATATCAATTATCAGCTGGCACAACAGGAGGATCAGACAGCTATCTTTGAGGAATGGTGCAGCTTCCTGAACTTCTTTGATTCCAGCATCCGCTTTGAGCTTTCTTTTATGAATATGGCTACGGATGCCTCGAATTTTGAGAAGATGGTGTGTATTCCGTACCAGAAGGATCATTTCAATCCGGTGCGCACGGAGTACAGCACCATGCTGCGCCGCCAGCTTGCCCAGGGCAACAACGGCCTGACCAAGACGAAGTACCTGACGTTTGGCATTGAGGCGGAATCCATGAAACAGGCAAAGCCGAGGCTCATTCACATCGAGATCGACCTGATGAACAACTTCAAACGCTTGGGTGTCCGGGCAAAATTGCTGAACGGCAAGGAACGGCTTCATCTGATGCACGATATGTTCCACATGGGCGACCATGACCGGTTCAATTTCGATTGGAAGTGGCTGCCGGAGAGCGGGCTGTCGGTAAAGGACTTTATTGCTCCGACCGGATTTGCCTTTCCGAAGAACCGGATTTTTCAGATGGGCGGGATGTATGGTTCTATGTCCTATCTCCAGATCACAGCTTCCGACCTGTCGGATCAGCTGCTGAAGGACTTTCTGGATATGGAATCCAGCCAGATCGTGACCATGCACATTCAGTCGGTAGACCAGAACAAAGCAATCAAGTCCATTAAGCATACCATCACGGAGCTGGATCGTTCCAAGATTGAGGAACAGAAGAAAGCAGTCCGTTCTGGATACGATATGGACATCATTCCGTCGGATTTGGCGACTTATGGTAAGGACGCAAAGGCATTGCTGAAGGAATTACAGAGCCAGAATGAGCGTATGTTCCTGCTGACTTTTCTGGTGATGAACACCGGCGAGACGGAGCAGGAGCTGGAGACCAACGTGTTTCAGGCTTCCAGCATCGCACAGAAGTACAACTGCAACCTGCGCCGTCTGGACTTTCAGCAGGAGCAGGGGCTGATGAGCTGCCTGCCGCTGGCGCAGAACCTGATTGAGATTCAGCGCAGCATGACTACCAGCAGCACGGCAATTTTCGTGCCGTTTACCACCCAGGAACTGTTTCAGACCGGGAAAGAGGCTCTGTACTATGGGTTGAATGCCCTGTCCAACAACCTGATCATGGTTGACCGGAAAAAGCTCAAGAACCCCAACGGGCTGATTCTTGGTACTCCCGGTTCCGGTAAATCCTTTTCTGCCAAGAGAGAAATCGCCAATGCGTTTCTGGTGACGGATGACGATGTAATCGTGTGCGATCCGGAAGCCGAGTACACGGCTCTGGTGCAGAAATTTGAGGGGCAGGTTATTAAAATCAGCCCTTCCAGCACGCAGTATATCAATCCGATGGACATCAACGCGAATTATTCAGAAGAGGATAATCCCATTGCCTTGAAAGCAGATTTTATCCTGTCCCTGTGTGAGCTGATCGTGGGCGGCAAGGAAGGCTTGCAGCCGGTAGAAAAGACGGTTATCGACCGCTGTGTGCATCAGATTTACCAGACCTATTTTGAGAACCCGGTGCCGGAGAATATGCCGGTGTTACAGGACTTGTACGAGGCACTGCTCCGGCAGGATGAAAAGGAAGCACACCATGTGGCAACGGCACTGGAAATCTATGTGACCGGTTCTCTGAACCTGTTTAACCACCGCACCAACGTAGATATCAATAACCGGCTGGTCTGCTATGACATCAAGGAGCTGGGCAAGCAGCTGAAAAAGATCGGTATGCTGGTGGTGCAGGATCAGGTTTGGGGGCGTGTGACCGCCAACCGTAACGCCGGTAAAGCCACCCGCTACTATATGGACGAGTTCCATCTGCTTTTGAAAGAGGAGCAGACAGCGGCTTACAGCGTGGAAATCTGGAAGCGATTCCGTAAATGGGGCGGTATTCCCACCGGCATCACCCAGAACGTGAAAGTGCGCCCAGATAGGGCGCTGTGCAAAGCAGTCTAAGGTACTGCCGCACACGGCAGTGTGCGAAACAATCTGCCTTACCGACTAAGGAGAAATCCTTTACGGGAACAGCGCATGGCAGAAAAAGGAATAGTCACCAAAGGACTTAGGTGCGACTGTTTTCTAATGTTAAGAAGATATGAGGATAAGATTGGGTTTATCGAATGTAAGGTTCCAGTTCCTGTTTTTTGCAGGTGTGGGAAAAGTCCTGAAACCCATGTCATAACGCTGTCACGTCATCTTTCACGGCGGGACAACTGCCAACACGTTATGAAACAGGCGTGAGAACACGTCACAACGAACCGAAAGCATATCCGACAATCTTCACTAACCTATGCACAGTGCTAACTGGGGATTGCCTAAGTCTGGCTCATTTGCCGGATATGGTAACGGAGGCTCCATAGTAGTCCGAGAGGGATAACGACCCTTACATGGCGAAGGGAGCCAGTTAGTAACATCTAAAATGTAAGAATGAAAGGGAGGAGAAACCTCAATGAAACCAACATCTGAAATTTTAGAGCGTATTGAAAAGTGTTCCAGCGAACACAAAGACGGCGTATTCACAAGACTTTACAGATACTTACTTCGTGAAGATATTTACTACGCCGCCTATCAGAAACTTTATGCAAACAAAGGTGCAACAGCACAGGGTATCGACAACGATACCGCAGACGGTTTCAGTGACTTCTATGTAAAAGAGTTAATCCAGTCACTAAAGGACGGAACCTACAAAGCCAATCCTGTAAGGCGTGAGTATATTCCAAAGAAAAACGGAAAGCTCCGTCCGCTGGGTATCCCGTCTTTCCGTGACAAGCTCCTGCAAGAAGTTGTCAGAATGATTTTAGAAGCTATCTATGAACCTGTCTTTGACAGCCACTCCCACGGTTTCAGACCGGGTAAAAGCTGTCATACCGCACTCCGTCAGATTTCTTCTGACTTCACAGGCGTGGTCTGGTTTATCGAGGGCGATATACAAGGTTGTTTTGATAACATCAATCACGAAAAATTGATTGAGATTTTGAGCAGGAAAATCAAGGACAGTCGTTTTCTGAACATCATTCGCCAGTTTTTGAAAGCTGGGTATATCGAGAATTGGAAATACAACGCCACTTACAGCGGTTCCCCGCAGGGTGGTATCTGTTCTCCAATACTTGCAAATATCTATCTGAATGAGCTGGACAAAAAGTTTCGGGAAATCGCAGAACGCTTTGATAAGCCGAGGTCTGCATATCAGACACCGGAATATCATGCGGCAAGCAAAGAATTAAAAAGACTGTCTTATTGGATTGACCATACCGCTGATGAAGCGGCAAGACAAGAACTGATTGACCAGCATAGGGCACAGAAGGAAGCTATGAGAAATCTGCCCTGCAAACCTGCCGACAACAAGAAGTTCACTTTTGTCCGTTATGCGGACGATTGGCTGGCAGGTGTGTGCGGCACAAAAGCGGAATGTGAGGACTTGAAAGCCGAAATCGCTGAATTTCTAAGCACAGAGCTGAAATTAACTCTAAGCGAGGAAAAGACGCTGATAACGCACAGCTCCGAAAAAGTCCGTTTCATTGGATATGATATTTGCGTCCGCAGAAATCAGGAAGTCAAAGGTCACAGAATGAAAAACGGAACGTGGAGAAAATCCCGTACCCTGCACATGAAAGTTGCCCTGTCTGTTCCCCATACGGAAAAGATTGAGAAATTCATGTTTGCAAAGAAAGTCATTCGCCAAAAGGAAAACGGGGAGTTTCAGCCGATACACCGAGCCGGACTTCTCAACCTTGCGGATTATGAGATTGTGGAACAGTACAATGCCGAAGCAAGAGGATTATGCAACTATTACAATCTGGCTTGTGATTATCACACGCTGGACTACTTCTGCTATCTTATGGAGTACAGTTGCTTAAAGACGATTGCTAATAAGCACAAAACCAGTATCCGCAAAATCATTCGCCAGTATAAAGACGGGAAAACATGGTCTGTCCCTTATGAAACTAAAGCAGGAACAAAACGTGTTCGCCCTGTTAAAATCGCAGATTGTAAGCGTGGCGAAGCGAGTGACATCATTTATCAGAGAAAGAAATTCAGCTGGAAAACCACTATTAGACAACGGCTCAATGCCAGAGTTTGTGAACTATGTGGGTGTAAAGAAGCCGATTTGTATGAGGTTCACGTTATACGGAACTTAAACGAATTGGGTAATTCTGATTGGGAAACCGTGATGAAAAAGAAGCGGCGGAAAACGCTTGTTGTTTGTAGCAAGTGCCATGAAAGAATACACAGACACTAATCAATACGTTAATTACTAATGGGGAGCCGGATACTTCGAGAGGAGTAAGTCCGGTTCCGAGGGAGGGTGTAGGAAACCTACCGCCAACGGCGGCAAGGCGCCTTTACCCTACCCTACGACCTGCTTTCTTCCCGCGAAGTGACGAACATTTTTGAGAACAGCGACTTCATTTATATGCTGAATCAAGCAGCCGGTGATCGTCAGATTCTGGCGGATCAGCTGAATATCAGCCCACATCAGCTGTCCTATGTGACCCACTCCGGTGAAGGCGAAGGACTGCTGTTCTACGGAAATGTGATTTTGCCGTTCGTTGATCGTTTCCCGACCGATCTGGAACTGTACCGGATTATGACGACAAAATTAACCGAAGTGCAGGAAGCGAAGGAGGCGTAAGCGATGGCTGGCAAGAAAAATCCGAATCTCGGAGACAAGCTGCGGCAGGAGCGCGAGGGTGCGGAGAACACCCTTCGCGATTCCAGAAGCAAAACCGCAGATAGCAGTACGGGAGACGGCGGCAAGAAAAAAGCGGAACACCGAAGGCAGATTCGTCACGAGGCCGATCTTGCTAAGATGCGCAGTAAGAAGCTGAAATCAGATCAGGAAGCAAAAGCGAAAAAGAATGCAGCAGCTTCCGGGAAAAAAGGCGGAAAGCCAAAGAAGCCGGGAAATCTTGCGGCAGATGCACTTTCAGCCAAGGCACATCAGAGTGTGCGCAATGCCGACCAGGATAATAATTCTGGTGTGGAGGCAGCGCATTTTACCGAAGGCTCAGCGGAAGGTGCAGCCCGTGCTGGTTCCCGGTTCCAATATGGTCGAAAGCTGCGGCAGTACAAAAAGCTGGAGCGGTTGGAGAAAAAGGGAAATAAAGATGCCGTAGATTCCATCTTTGCGGAACGCATGAAGTCTGATCCGCAGGCTGGTTCCAATCTCTTTTCCCGATGGCGGCAGAAGCAGGCCATCAAAAAAGAGTATGCCGCTGCGAAGGCAGGTGCGGCCGCTGCGGAGAACACAGCATCTGGCACAGCCAAAGCTGCACAGGGTACTGTCAGTATAACGGAAAAGGCATTTCAGTTTGTGCAGAGCCACTCGCATATCATCATCGGTATCGCAGCCGTGGGACTGCTTGTTTTGGTGATTGCCGGGTCGGTTTCGTCATGCTCCGTCTTGATCAATGGCGGCGGCAATGTGGTGCTGGGGACTTCCTACACGGCAGAAGATGAAGATTTGAAAGGCGTGGAGACGGATTATACCAAGCTGGAAGATAAACTTCGCAAACAAATCGACCGCATTGAAACCGACCATCCGGGCTATGACGAGTATCGCTACAATCTGGCAGAGATTGGTCACAATCCCTATGAGCTTGCATCTCTGCTGACCGTAGAATTTGAAAACTATACGAGAAGCCAGGTGCAGGCGCGGCTCCAGAGTATTTTTGAAGCGCAGTATGAGCTGAAGTTGGAGGAAAAGGTGGAAATCCGGACAAGGAAGGAAACCCGTGTGGGCTATCGCTACAATCCAATCACCGGAACCGGACACACCTACACCTATCAGGTGACGGTACAGTATGAGTATAAAATCCTCAATGTAACACTGCTCAATCGGGGCGTTGACTATGTTGCAAGAAATTCCGGCCTTACAGATGACCAGCTGCAACGATACGAAGTCACACTGGAGTGCCGGGGCAATCGAGATGACCTGTTTGCAGGCATAGCCTTTGCAACGCCGGATGGCGCGGGTTCCAGCGGAGAATACCAGGATTACGACATTCCGGGCGAAGCTCTGACGGATGAAAAATTCCGGAAGATGATTACCGAAGCAGAGAAATATCTCGGTTATCCCTATGTTTGGGGCGGCAGCTCGCCGAGTACCAGTTTTGACTGCTCCGGTTTTGTAAGCTGGGTCATCAACCACTGCGGCAATGGCTGGAATGTAGGCAGGCAGACGGCCAACGGTCTGATGGGAAAATGCGACATTATCCCGAAGAGTGAGGCAAAGCCCGGAGACCTGATCTTCTTCCAGAAAACCTACAACACCAGTGGCGCATCCCATGTGGGCATTTATGTCGGCAACGGGATGATGATCCACTGTGGCTCACCAATTTCCTATGCTTCCATTGAGACGAGCTACTGGCGGCAGCACTACTACTGCATGGGAAGAATTCGATAAAAATAGGGCGTTTATTCGCCCGGAAAGGATACGATATGAGCTTGAAACTGGAAAAGATTGCTGCGGAGCGCGAGAAAGCCCGCAGGAAACGCGATGAATGGGAGGAGCGCAGAAAGGAATGGGACAGAAAGTACCACGAGCAGGAAAACAGCGAAATCTGTGAAATGGTACATGCCCAGAGCCTGACCCCGGAACAGCTGGCAGTCATCATTCAGCTGGCGCAGGCTGCGGTTCCCAACCCGGAGAACCTGAAACTGGATGAGAAAGAAACGGAGGATATGGAATGAAAAAGATGATGGCAATGCTGCTTGCCAGCGTGATGGCGGCAGGAACCTTTACGACCACTGCATTTGCCTATACGGGCGATGATGTGCAGAAGAACACGCCTGTCAGTACCGCTGCACAGGAGACGGATGCAGCAGAAAGCACAAATGCGGGGGAAAACGGACAATACCGACAGCATCGAAATCGACCCGGACATGCAGGTTCTGCCGGATGGCTATGAGGTCTCTACGGATGCGGATGGGAACCTGATCGTTACGGTGGGCGGCAAAGAATACAATATCGGCAGCGAAAAGTCCCAAAAGCAGACTGGTACGGTGGTGCCGGGGATCACCAGTCTGCATTTTCGTTCCGGTCCCGGCATGGATCAGGAGATTATCGGATATCTGCATTCCGGCGATACGGTGGAGATTGTCGAAAAATGCGGTGACTGGTATAAGGTAAACTTCAACGGCAAAACCGGGTATGCACATGGAAAGTACCTGAATGTCACGGATTCTGCAAAAGACAGCAGCATGTTCAGTGAAGATGCGCTGAAGCTGTTTCTGGATCTGATGCAGAGTGGAATGTCATACGAGGATGAGACGAAATCCAGTGCAGCTTTGACTCCGGAAGGAAATATGACGCTGGTGGACGATATCGGTGAGGAAGAAGATAAATCCAGCCAGCAGTTCATTACGCTGGTGACAAAGGCGGGCAACACCTTTTATCTGATCATCGACCGCGATAAAGACGGCAACCAGAATGTGCATTTCCTGAACATGGTGGACGAGGCCGATCTGCTTGCGCTGATGGATGAAGAGGAAGCTGCCAAGTATCGGGAGAAGGAGCCGGAAGTCACGGAACCTGCGGAAACCGAAAAGCCGCAGGAGACGGAACCGGCACCGGAAGAGCAGAAAACAGAGAGCGAGCAGAAGAAATCGTCTCCGCTTCCGATGATTATGCTGCTTCTGTTTGTGATCGGTGCAGCCGGTGTCGGCGGTTATCTCTATATCAAGATGAAGGGCGTAAAGCCTGCGTCCAAGAAAAATCAGCCGGACCCGGATGCGGATTATCACGATGAGGATGAAGATACGCTCCAGCTGCCGGAGGATGATGGTGACGAGGACGAAGAAGTGGATGTCAACGAGGATTATGAAGCGGAATCGGAAGATGAACCTGTCTGATTAACGCAGCGTTGACCGGTGGGGCGGCTGAAAAGCCGTCCCCTTTACATAGCCAAATGGTTGGTGGGTGAACTGTTTTGAGCTATGAAGCTATGGACTCTGTAGGCGATATCTGATAAAATAGAAAGTAAGAACAGCTCAACAACTCGGAATTTTACCATCCAGCATCTCTCAAAAATAATAGGCATATTTTCATATAGTGTTGATTAAATGTCTATAAGTGCTCATATTCTGCGCATTTTGATCTGCATTTATTCATATCTATAAATCATCAAATACGTATTTATATTGGTATCTGGATTTTCGCCCTTCACACCCGTTCTCGTACGATCATGAGTGCATACCCCAGCAGGTTCGTTCCGTGCCACTTTTTCACGTCGAGTCGATCTGGGTCCTTCATCGATAAGC
This sequence comes from Oscillospiraceae bacterium NTUH-002-81, assembly GCA_032620915.1. Lineage (NCBI taxonomy): Bacteria > Bacillati > Bacillota > Clostridia > Eubacteriales > Oscillospiraceae > Oscillospiraceae bacterium NTUH-002-81. Next base: position 3,055,000 of record CP136052.1, on the reverse strand, counting down.
CGATGCCCCAGATGTGGTCCTTGACGGCGCACTCTGCGAGGATGGCGTCGCCGGTGGATTTGAGCTGAGCCTTCAGGTCTTTGATCTGCTCCAACTCTGTCTTTGGATAAAGAAAAATCACTTTCTGTCCATCCATGGATACCTTCTGTAAACGATACCTTACAGCTATATAATTGGGCAGATGGTCAAACTCTGCGCGCTGAACTGTCGCTTTAATTCCCAGAACTTTATAGAGATATTCCATATGTTCTCCTTCTATTTAACTCTATTTTTGTATTATAACTTGTTTTAAGTTAAGTTTCGATATTAAAGTTAAGATAATTCAAAAAAATCATCAGGAAGCGGAAATATCATAAGAATAATTTAACACCATGGCACCTTCTTTTTCCTCTCAGATTTCCGTGCTCTGCCACTTTTATGAGCGTTCTTTTCAGTATTTTGCCACTTTCATGAGGGAATAATCCGTGCTTCATTACACTTTCATGAGCGAATTTATGCTGTAATATGACATTTTCATGAGGGAATTGGTGCTTCGATGCGACGTGAGGAGGTAGTGGGCGGAGGCATGGGCGCGATAAAGGCAACGAGTGCGAATGGGTGGACGCGACGTGAGAAGGTGGAGGGTGCGGACGCGTGGGCGCGGAGTGAGCAGGCGGAGGGCCGAGACATTGGCCCGGGAAAAGTGAGCAGAAATATACGAGTGTCAACGGGAGGGTTTTATGGTACAACTAGAAGTAGTTTTTTGATGGAGGTGCCTATGGAGCCGAAGGTCAGTATCATCGTGCCGGTGTATAACGCGGAGAAGAGTCTCGCGCGCTGTGTGGACAGTATTCTGAATCAGGAGTTTCGGGATTTCGAGCTGATCCTCATGGATGATGGAAGTAAGGATCGGTCCGGGGAGATCTGCGACGGATATGCGCGGGCGGATGCGCGCGTGGTGGTCGTGCATAAGGAGAATACGGGGGTGTCGGATACGCGAAACCAGGCGATCGCGCGGGCGCGGGGTACGTTTCTGCAGTTCGTGGACAGTGATGACTGGCTGACGGCGGATGCGACGAAGCTGATGGTGCGGGCGGCCGAGGAGACGGGCTGCGACATGGTGATCGCGGATTTCTATCGTGTCGTCGGAGAGATGGTGTCGCGGAAGGGGGATATCGACGCGGACCAGGTGATCGGGCGTGAAGCGTTCGTTGGCTTCATGATGGAGAACCCGGCGGACTACTACTATGGGGTGCTGTGGAATAAGCTGTACCGGCGCTCGCTTGTGGAGGCGCACGGGATCCGGATGGATGCGAAGCTCAGCTGGTGCGAGGATTTTCTGTTTAATCTCGAGTATGTGCGCTATGCGACGACGTTCTATGCGCTGCGGACGCCGGTCTACTATTATGTGAAGACGAAGGGTTCGCTGGTGAATCAGAAGATCAGCTTCGCGCGGACGGTGGAGATGAAACTCGCGATGTTCGAGTGCTACAACGACTTCTTCAAGCATGTGCTGGATGAGGATGCGTATGAGCGGAAGCGGCTGCAGGTCTATCATTTTCTAGTGGATGCGGCGAAGGATGGTTTCGTGTTCCCGGCGACGATTCCGGGGACGCAGAAGCTCGGTGAGGAGCGGAGCCAGGCGCTGCAGGAGGTGATTTCGGAGGATGGGATCATCGTGGAGAAGTACCGCGACCGGAAGCTGCTCGAGCGCTATCTCGAGTCGGTGGCGCTGAAGTATGATATGACGCTGGCGGAGCTGTCGCTGCTGCTGTATCGGAAGGACGCGGGAAAGGCGCTCACTCGAGGGGCTGAAGCGCAGATGCCTGCGCGGGAAGATGCCGTGGAGGCGACTGATCGAAAGGATGCCGGAAAGGCGCTGAGCCGGAAGGATCTCGCGGAGCTGATGCATATGAGCCGCGGGGATCTGCGCGCCGCGCTGCAGAAGCTGGTCTCACGCGGGATGCTCGAAGTGGTCGACGTGCCGAGGAAACGACGTGAAGCGGCGGAAATAGCCGAGGCGACCGGTCTTTTCGGAAAGCGTGGCGAGGCACAGGATGCAGACGCGAACGGAATGACGAAGAAAAAACGCGAGCCGCGGAATATTCGTCTCGAGCTGCTGCCGGCGTCGGATGCGGTGCTGCAGGATATCGCGGCCGCGGAGCGTGACTACGAGCAGGCGAAGTTCCGGGGATTTACCGAGGACGAGCTCCGGCAGTATACAGCGCTCGAGCGGCGTGTGCAGGAGAACGAAAAGCAGATACTGCAGAAGTGAGGATGGGCAGACGAACACCATCAGCGATGCCTGGCGATGAGTCAGCGAGGGGCAGAATGCGTTGCGGCGAGGCACAACGCATGCGCGGAGTGATGATGTGGAGGGCCGAAACATGGGCACAAGCGAGTAGGAGGCGGTGACTAGCCGCCGTCCTCTCACACCACCGTGCGTACCGTTCGGTACACGGCGGTTTCAACAGTTGACGTGCATAGACTGATAAGCTGTGGCAAGATCATAAAAGGCCCAGTTTGTAGACCTAAAACAGAATACCGTTCCTTACATAGCAGTCATGCGCTTCGGTGCCTGGCTGCTAATTTTTTTGCGAAAGGAGCAGTATCGAATGAAGCTTGTATTAGCGGAAAAGCCCTCGGTTGCCATGAGTCTCTCGAAAGTGATCGGGGCAGATCAGCGCGGGGACGGTTATATGGAGGGCAATGGCTACCTTGTCAGTTGGTGTGTGGGGCATCTGGTGGAACTTTCCCAGCCGGAAGCCTATGATGAAAAGTATGCAAAGTGGAAGTATGATGATCTTCCGATTTTGCCGGAACATTGGCAGTATCAGGTGTCCGCCAGCACGAAAAAGCAGTTCGGAATCCTGAAAAAGCTCATGCAGCGGAAAGATGTGGAGAGTCTGATCTGTGCAACCGATGCAGGGCGTGAGGGCGAACTGATTTTCCGACTGGTTTACCATCAGTGCGGCTGCAAAAAGCCGGTGGAACGGCTTTGGATTTCATCAATGGAGGACAGTGCTATCCGGGAAGGCTTTCAGAAGCTCAGACCGGGAACAGAATATGATGCCTTATATGAGGCGGCTTTATGCCGGGAGCGAGCCGACTGGATTGTCGGAATCAACGCCACCCGGCTTTTTTCATGTCTGTATGGGCAGACCCTGAATGTGGGGCGCGTGATGACACCAACGCTTGCGATGGTGGTTATGCGAGATGCAGCAATCCGGGCGTTCAAGCCGGAGCCGTTCTACTCGGCAGAATTAAAATTTCGGGATTTTCAAGCGGGCGGTGAGCGAATGAAAGAAAAAGCAGAAGCAGAAAAACTGGTGGCAGAGTGTTGCCAGGCAGGAAGTGCCATCATTACCAAGGTAGAGCAGAAAGAAAAATCAGAGAAGCCCCCGGCCTTGTTTGATCTGACATCGCTTCAGAGAGAAGCAAATCGGCAGCTGGGATTCACTGCCCAGCAGACCCTGGATTACACACAGGCTCTGTACGAGAAGAAACTCGTGACATATCCCCGTACCGACAGCCGGTATCTGACGGATGATATGGCACCGCTGGTGCCGGAACTTGTTTCTGTGATCCAGCAGAGCTTTCAGATTCAGGCGGATGTACCGGCACCGGTGAATGCAGCGCAGGTCATCAATTCTAAGAAAGTCACCGATCACCATGCCATTATCCCTACAAAAACAGCGGCGGGTTATGACATTTCCTCGCTTCCCAGTGGAGAACAAGCGATTCTTACTCTGCTGGCGGTGCGGCTGATTTGTGCGGTCGGAACACCCTGCCACTATGCAGAAACCATAGTAGAAGCGGAGTGTGCCGGTCAGAAGTTCCGCACGAAAGGCAAAACAGTCACGGATATGGGCTGGAGGCAATATGCAGGAAAGCCGGTTGAAGATGCTGAGAAGAATGCGGAGGCAGGTGATCTTCCGGAGCTTTCGGAAGGCATGACATTGGAACTTGCCGGTGTCGATCTGAAAGAAGGCAAGACCAGCCCACCCAAGAGGTTTACCGATGTGATATTTTGTGAGCGTAAGGAGTGGATAGGAATTGAAGAAAGGAGTTCAGCATGAGAAGAAAAAAAGATAGAAGCAATGGCATTACTGCTTTGTATGAAAGACTGTCTCGTGATGATGATAATGCTGGAGAGAGTAACAGTATAGTTCATCAAAAGCAAATGCTTGAAGATTATGCTATGAAACATGGTTTTACGAATCTTGTTCATTTTACCGATGATGGTTGGAGTGGAGCGACTTTTGACAGACCTTCATGGAACAGACTTGTTGAAGGTGTTAAAAACGGAGAAATCACTGCCTGTATCTGCAAAGATATGTCCAGAATCGGCAGAGATCATCTGCAAGTAGGTTTTTTCACTGACATTCTGTTTAGAGAAAAGGAAGTTCGATTTATAGCAATCAATAATGGTATTGACAGTGACCGTCAAGAAACCAGTGAGTTTGCCCCTTTTCTGAATATCATGAATGAGTGGTTTGTCAGGGACACAAGTAAGAAAATTAAAGCTGTACTGAAATCCAGAGGTTCTTCCGGCAACGCTCATACAAGTAATATCCCACCATACGGCTATTTGAAAGATCCCGAAAACCCCGACCATTGGATTATTGATGAAGAAGCTGCTGAAGTAGTCCGCAGAATTTATCGCATGACTATTGAGGGAAAAGGACCTTATCAGATAGCAAGAGAACTTTCAGAAGAAAAAATAGAAAGACCGTCTTATTATCTTGGAAAAAAGGGACTTGGAAATCATGCAAGCAACTATGACAAAGAAAATCCGTATATGTGGCGAGGAAATCAGGTTACTACTCTGATTGCCCGACCAGAGTATATTGGAAAGACTGTCAACTTCAGGACATTCAAAAATTCCTATAAGGACAAAAAGACGAAAAGGGCAGACAAGGAAGATTGGGTGGTTTTTGATGATACACAAGAGCCTATTGTCGATGAAGAAACATGGCTGCTTGCTCAAAAGTTAAGACAGAATGTAAGAAAAGCCGATCCTATGGGCGAGCCTAATGTTCTGACCGGAAAGATTTACTGTGCTGATTGTGGTGCGCCGATGTATAATCACAGGCAGCGGAAAGGGCGAGAAAGAATATACTATACTGCCAAAGGCGAAAAAAAGGACAAGTCATTCCAATCCGGCAGATTGTTATGAATGTTCCACATATAATCTTGCTTATCAGAAGTATGACCGACATTGTACTTGCCACCATATTTCAACAAAAGCACTTAAAAGCATCATTCTGAAAACCATACAGGAGACTTGCCATTATGTTTCTTTGAATGAGCGGGAGTTTGTTTATTCTCTGCAAGAAGAATCGGCGATGAAAGATATTGCTGTTTCTGAAACTGTAAAAAACCGCATTGAAAGAAATCAGAAGCGAGTTCACGAACTGGATATGCTTATCAGGAAAATCTATGAAGATAATGTGATTGGAAGATTGCCGGACAGACTTTTTCAGAGTATGCTTACTGATTATGAAAATGAGCAGAACGAGCTGAACAAGATTATTGAGACTGACACCGCTGATATGCAACGGATTATAGGCGGTCAAAATAATGTGGAGCGTTTTCTAAAGCTGGTTAAAAAGTATGAGAATATTACAGAACTTACTCCTGCCATGATAAATGAATTTATCGACAAAATTCTGGTTCACGAGCCACAAGGAAAAGGTGCAGACCGCACCACAGAGGTGGAGATATATCTTAACTATGTCGGGCAATTTCAAGTACCTGTGGAGCAGCATGAACCAACAGAGGAAGAAAGGATTGCTGCTGAAAAAGAGGCGGAACGACTTCGCAGAAAACGAGAATCCAATCGTAAGTATATGAAAAAGATTCGTGAGAAATCAAAAGAATTTGCGGAGCATGAGCGTATAGCAGAAGAAAAAAGTTCTGATAGCAATGTGTGTGTTGAACAGAACGTCACAAGCAAATCAAATCGGCAAAAAGTGAAAGGAGAAAAAAATAGCATGACAGAATTGAAATCACGAATCCATGACAAAAGCAACGGTCTGGACTATGTTCTTGTGGGCGATTACTATGTGCCGGACTTGAAGCTACCGGAGGAACACCGCCCTATCGGTATGTGGGGCAGACTGCACAGGACATATTTGGAGCAGTACCGCCCTACAAGGTTCTCTGCCCTCTGTTTATCCGGCGAACTGCATACTTACCTTGCTGACCTGGACGAACAGGCAACGGAAAGGTGCAGCCTTATCATTGAGCAGATGAAACAAGCCGAGGGCGTGACCGAAACCATGAAAGCAGACAATCAGATGTTGTGGGTACAGTCCATGAACTCTATCCGTAACCGAGCCGAAGAAATCATCAGACAGGAAATGATTTACTGCTGATTTTATCAAGTCCAAAACCAACAAATTTGTATCGTAAACGAAGCGACAGGTATTTCCTTATGAAGTGTCTGTCGCTTTTCATTTATCAAACTTTAAGGAGGAAAACACAATGAAGATGAACCGGAATGAAATGGAAGCCCTTTATGCCTTTGGCTGTCCGAACCTGAAAGCAACTGTCGAGCGTTTGCGTATGGTAGCTGCCCTTGCACCCGATCCAGTGGCGAAGAAGCTGTTTTATATGCTTTCCGTCAAGCTGAGTGCTGAGGGTGTTGAAAGGTGGTATCGCTGCTTTTACTGCAAGCTGCGTGTGTTGAAAAACCATAGGGAGGGCTGCTATGACGAGACTGACGAAGATTGAGAAAGAAACAATCGTTCTCTTTAATGAGGGCGAGGACAAGGCAAATATCTACACCCACAACGCCGGATTGAAAAAGAGGTTGGCTGCTTTTGCTAAGAAGTACCCTGACCTTTGCCGACTGGAAAAATCCAATGTTCAAGGCGGTGTTTCTTATGAGCTGGCAAAGTCCCGTCTGTCTATCCGTTTCCTGCCGCCTTACAGTGAGGAACGCAGACAGAAAGCCAGCGAATATGCGAAAAAGCATGGGCTGAACAGCCAGCAGGGATAATGTGATAATCAGGGCTGATATGCGGTTAAAATGTCAGGTGCAGACCTGATGTTTTGACCGTTGCCTATCGCCTGTGAGGAAAGTATCGGGGACTATGGATTTTGCGGAAATGTGCGTTACAAGGCTTGAACAGGAACTCTGTACACAAAATTTTTTCTTCCATTCTTTAAGTTGATGAAGTATAATGAGATATGAAAAATTGAGGTTTTTAATACTCGATTTCAAACAATCATTTTTATATAGCTGGAACTATGGAGGGCAAAAATGAATAATTTTTTACGAATGTGTTTGAATATAATTACACAAATAGGTCCCTATTTAGTTGTACTTCTTCTTTTGAAATATCTTGTAAATCTTCAACAAAAGAGAGCTAAAGAACGAGAGGAAGAACAGAAAAAGGGAATAATTAGGACGCATTATATAATAAAAACCGAAAAAGTACTTACTATGTTTTTTGTATTGGCGGTGTTTCTTTTTGGGGGAGCTACGGTAGCCAGTGCTATTCAACAAGATGATTTATTGCCACCAATTGGTTTTAGTATTTTCTTTATTGTTTCTTTAATCGGCTCATTGAACATGATTATGTGGAAACTGGAAGTGAACGGAGATGAAATCACATGGCGTTCAACTTTTGGAAGAAAGAGAACTTTTCACTTTGAAGATATTACCTATTGCGAGAGAAAGAAAGGTTCTATGCGTGTATATGTAAATGGAGAAAAATTATTTACCATTGATAGTAATATTGACAAAGAAGAATTTATGGAGGACATAAAAAGAAGAAGAATCCCTGTAAAATCTTACTGGGCAAATCAGCATAAGAAAAATCGTAAATGACATAGATTTTATAACAGTACGATGTTAGACAACTGAATATGACCGTCAAGGTCAGATGAAGAAACCGATGTATTGAGCGTAAAGCGATCATGCGTCGGTTTTTCTTATTTCATGAGCTGACAGAATTCCGACTGTATATCACCCGTGAGGAAAGTATCGGGGACTATGGATTTTGCAGAAATGTGCGTTACAGGTAAGTAAAAAAAACTACTTGATAGAGTGTAAATTGAATTGTTCATATCGGTATGATATAATTTACTGAAATGAAGCAAGAAGGTGGACTTTTGTATGAAAAAATTTTTGAAAATATTGCTAATCGTTATAGGAATAGTTTTTTTGATTTTTGCAGCGTTGATATGTATTGGACTGTTTGTTGATTATGATGACCATATTGAAAATGGTCGTTATACTTATGTTCCGGAAGAAGAAAACAAAGGAAATGAGTATATCGAGTTTAAGTTGACAGATAATGGAAAAGACGATTCTAAACTTACATATTATAATTCTATCGAAGAAGCTATTTTGAATTCCCCCTTAAAAGCAGAACATGAAGATTTATCAGCTCCAGAAGATTTTCTTAATCATGTTGATGAAATATTGCATATATGGAATGGCAAACAGTATGATACGATTTTCTATCGAGCAGGAAGTGATAACGATCCCGTTCAAGGTTTTGTGATTGCACGCTGCAAAAAACAGATAGAAAATGAAAGTACACAATATGCGTTTGTAAATGCCACACCATCTGCCACTACACCAGATACCACTTATGGGGGAGACTTCAAAAAATTTATCCATTTATCTTTAACAATAAGTGATATTCAACAAGACTTAAATCCAAATTATCCAGATACCAGATTCGTTTTTGGCTATGCACATGATAAAGAAATTTACTCATTAGAAGTAGAGGGTCAAAAGCCAGATGGAATTATAGAATATGAAGAATATGGTAGAACGATGTATATGTGGTATTATAACGATTTGGAAAGCAATAAAAGAGGCGATTGTCTGAGCTACTCAGTAGATGTGCCAGAATAATTTTTCAAATTGGCTAATCTGCCACAACTGAATATGACCGTTAAGGTCAGATGAAGAAACCGATGTATTGAGCGTAAAGCGATCATGCGTCGGTTTTTCTTTTTGCAAAAATAGTCCGGTGGACTGTTTTGCAAAACCGAAGGAACTGACAGAGCTTGAGACGGGGCGAAGTCAGTTTGTTCGGGCGGGAGTACAGAGGGTGCAACCCTTTGTGCATGGGTACAGGGAATGCAATACCCCTGTGCAGGTCAAGGGCGGCAGCCTTGCCCAGTTAAGTGGCGTTTCGCCACTTAGTACTGGGTATTACTTGACGCAGAAAGCCGCAAGGAATCAGCTTCGCTGCCCTTCTCCCCTGTCGGGGAAATCAAAAAGAAAAGGAGGAACTCATGTGAAATTAACAAGGCACAATGGACGAGCTGGAAAGAATGGCGTTTATAATCCGAAGCACAATGACCGCAGTTTTGACATTGCCAACAGCGAACACATTGACGAAGAACGAGCCAAACAAAATCTCTATTGGGACTGTTACAATGGCTTCCGCAATTTCAAAAATCCCGATAAGGAAAATGAGCTGTCTGCCACTTTTGAAGATGTGGAACAGCTTTTTTATCGTCAGCGGTATCGTGATTTTGTAACCGGACAGAACGAAAGAAATGTGAAGAACCGACACCCTGAAAGGAATAAGGAAACCGGTGATTTGCTCAAAAGCAAAAAGACCTGTCCAGAGGAAACGGTCTATCAGATTGGAACACTTGATAATCATGTTCCACCGGAACTGCTCATTGAGATTGTCACAGAATTTATGGAAATCGTAAATGAGCGTTTCGGCTCTCATGTCCATATCCTGAATTGGGCGCTGCACTTGGATGAAAGCACCCCTCATATTCACGAGCGTCATGTGTTCGACTGTGAAAATCAATATGGGGAGATTGCCCCACAACAGGAAAAAGGCTTTGGAAGCACTGGGATTTGAACTGCCGGAACCGGAGAAGCCTGTCGGAAGAAAAAAATAACCGCAAGATGACTTTCGATTCAGCTTGCCGAGTGCTGCTGTTCGATGTGGCGAAAAAGCATGGCTTACAACTGGAAGAAGAACCGGAATATGGTGGTCGTGCTTATCTGGAAAAACAGGACTATATTCTTTTCAAGCAAAAGGAGCAACTGGCAGCACAGGAGCAAAAGTTAGAAGAACTCACGATGAAGATTGAAGATGTGGAAGCTCTGGTGGACGAGGTTGCCGATATTGCCTATGACAAGGCGGTTGAGGTCGTTGCTGATACTGTGAAACTGGAAACGCACAAGGAGGATATTAAGCTGGTGGAGCAGTCTAAGGCGTGGGTTCTCTCCCCTGAGCGTAAGGCTTCAAAGAAAGAAGTTGAGTATGCAGTGAAACGATTGGATGGAGTAATTGCCAGAATCACAAACGCTATGAAATCAACCATTCAGAAAATTCAAACCACGCTGATGAAGCCGGAGGTCAAAAAAGCCGGAACGGAGCAAATCAAGAAGAAAGCCAAAAATTCTATTATAGAGCAGTTGAGCCGCAAAAAGAAAGAAATTGCAGAGCGTGAAGTCAGCCGGACGGATCAGGCAAAAAGCAAAAAACAGGATATGGAACTCTAAAGCACTTGCTGTTTTCACTTTGAAAATGACAGGTGCTTTTGCTTTAGGGAGTAAGAAAATATCTTCCATTCTTTAGGTTGATGAAGTATAATGATAGTAAGAAATTTTTTGTAATGACCTTAATCCAATAAGTGATTTTGCAATTATTCAGTAAAGGATGTAATTATATGAAAAAAGTATTGTTGCTTTCCAGTGTGATTATTATACTCGGTTTAACAGGCTGCTCTAACAAATATTTCAATGACTGGTTTAGCTCTGAACAAAATGAAACGGATAAGATGTGTCAACAAATTATCGAGGCATGTAAGCAACAGGATTCAGAGAAACTCAAATCTCTATTTTCCGAAGAAAGCAAAAAGAACATTGAGAATTTAGACACTGAAATCTCTGCTTTTTTCGATTATATTGAGGGCAGTATCCAAAGTTTTGAGGGCGATTGTGCATCATCAAGTGAAAGCAACTATGGTAAAAGGAAAACGGAATTGGATGGTATGTATCTCATATTGACAGAAAAGGAACGGTATTGTATGAATTTTTATATGTATAGTGAGGATGATGAAAATGCTCAAAATGTGGGGATATATAAAATTGAAATTGCATTGGAGAGCGAAGTGGCTGAGGATAATTTTATATGGGATAATCCCCCAAACGGTATTTTTGTTGGAGGACAAAATTGATTTTTGTTATGAGAGAACATTAAAGTATAAATTTCGGATGGTATAAGAAAAACTGACTACAATTAAATCTTCACAGCTTTACTAAGCAGGAAATCTGAAAAGTTCTCCTGCTTTTTTGCACTCAAAATAGAATGTGGAACTCTAAGACACTTGCTGTCTTCGTTTTGAAAATGACAGGTGCTTTTGCTTTGGGAGGCAAGAAAAAAATCTTCCATTCTTTAGGTTGATGAAGTATAATGTAAGCAACAAACTTGAAGTTTAAGGGGATGATATTATGGATTTTGCTATATTTAGATTGTTTATAAGAGTTTCATTATTTGTTATAGCGTTAATTGCTTGCATTATCTATCTAATTAAAAAAAGAAAACTTATCTATTCGATATTTTTTGATAAAGAAGCGATAAAAAAAGAATATACTGGAAAAAATGATATAATATTTCTTCGATTGGCTAATACCATTCTTGTTATAGTAGCTATTCTTTTAATCTTATATTTGAAAGATTTTGTTTTAGATATGCCTTACATCATAAACAAACAGTATAGTTATGCAGAAGGATATGTAACTGAACAATCTCATGGTGGTGCAGATATATCTTCTGAAAGAAGAAGTATTTTTCTATATGATAAAGTTAAAGATGATGAAATCGAAATCACAGTATTTTCAAGGTATATTGATAAAAATACTTATTTAAAGGTACAATATCTTCCGCATACGAAATATGGTGCTATTGTAGAAATTAAATAATTCATTCTAAAAAGAAAATTTCCAGTTTGTATAACTGGCAACCCAACCACAATTAAATCTTCACAGCTTTGCTAAGCAGGAAATCTGAAAAGGTCTCCTGCTTTTTTGCACCTAAAATTAAATATGGAACTTTAAGGCACTTGCTATTTTCGTTTTGAAAATGACAGGTGCTTTTTTCGTTTCTGGAAAGGAGTCACATGAATGTATTTGAAGTTGTAAAAGAAAATGTTACTGCCCGACAAGCCGCAGAAGCCTATGGCTTGAAAGTGGGTCGCACTGGTATGGCGTGCTGTCCGTTTCACTCGGATAAGTCCCCCAGTATGAAGCTGGATGAACGCTATTACTGTTTTGGCTGCGGAGCAACTGGAGACACTGTTGATCTGACAGCGAAGCTATTCGGTATCGGGCTGAGGGAAGCTGCTGTCAAACTTGCTGAAGATTTTGGTCTTAACTATGACAGCCGACAAAAGCCCAGTATTCACCCTCGTATTCGTGAGCCGACACCGGAACAGAAGTATCAAAAAGAAGAAAATCATTGCTACAAGGTGCTGACGGATTATTTTCATCTTCTTAGAGAATGGGAAAAGAAATACGCTCCTAAACAGCCGGATGAGGAATGGAATCCCCTGTTTGCAGAAGCACTGTATAAGAAGAACTATATCGAATATCTACTTGATATTCTTCTGTATGGTTCATTGGAGGAACGAAAAGCACTTGTGGCAGAACAGAGAAAGGAGGTGTTAAAACTTGAACAGCGAATTGCAGAACTGTCAGCAGACAGAACCATGCACAGTAGAAGAAATCCGAAACAGCTTAGAGCAGAGCGAGAAAGGTAAGGTTTATAATACTGCCGCAAATTATAAGCGTGTTCTGCAATATGACCCACTTTTGAAAGGGGCTATCCGAAAAAATCTTCTGACCGAAAGAATCGACATTGTGAAGCCCCTCGGCTGGTATCGTGACAGCCCGACATTGACGGATGTAGATGTGAAATATCTGCTCCTATATTTTGAAGAAAACTATGGATTGACCGTAGAGAAGAAAATCATAGACGCAGTTGCGGTTATTGCCAACGAAAACCGTTACCACCCTGTCTGCGATTTTCTCAATGCCCTACACTGGGACGGAACGGAACGCATACGCTTCTGTCTGCACCGCTTTCTCGGTTCTGATACAGATGATTACACCTATGAAGCATTGAAGTTGTTTCTGTTGGGTGCTATCTCACGAGCCTTTAAGCCGGGGTGCAAATTTGAGGTAATGCTCTGTCTTGTAGGCGGTCAGGGAGCCGGAAAGTCCTCTTTCTTCCGTTTGCTTGCGGTCAATGATGATTGGTTCTCTGATGACTTGAAAAAGCTGGATGATGAAAATGTGTACCGCAAAATGCAGGGGCATTGGATTATTGAAATGTCGGAAATGATTGCAACCGCCAACGCTAAGAGCATTGAAGAAATCAAATCCTTTCTGAGCCGCCAAAAGGAAACCTATAAGATACCCTATGAAACACATCCGGCAGACAGAAAACAACAATGTGTGTTTGGAGGTTCTTCTAATACCCTTGACTTTCTTCCCCTTGACAGAACAGGCAACCGCCGCTTCGTTCCGGTTATGGTCTATCCTGAAAGGGCTGAGGTTCATATTTTGGCAGATGAACAGGCTTCCAGAGAGTATATCAATCAGATGTGGGCAGAAGCTATGGAGATTTACAGAAGCGGCAATTTCCGTCTGAGATTCAGTCCGGCTATGAACGATTATCTGAAAGCCCACCAAAAGGATTTTATGCCGGAGGACACAAAGGCAGGACAGATTTTAGACTATCTGGAACGCTATTCCGGCAGCATAGTCTGCTCTAAGCAGCTTTACAAGGAAGCACTGGGGCATGATTATGACGAACCGAAACAATGGGAGCTGCGAGAGATCAACGACATTATGAATAACGCTGTCACAGGCTGGAGGGCGTTCAGCAATCCGAGATATTTTCCAGAGCCTTACCGCAGACAAAAGGGCTGGGAGCGTATCAGGAACGACAACGAGCCTGACAACAGCATGGATGGTTTTCAGGAAATCCCGACAGAGGAAATGGAACAGTTAGGACTTCCGGAGGAATGGTTGAAGCAAAAATAAAAGCCCGTTGTCGCTTCGGTTGTCGAGCCGGTTGTCGGTCTGGTTGTCGGGCAAAAATCCCGAAAGCCTTGATATTGCGGCACTTTTCCCTCTCTGACAACCATGACAACCAATATTATAAAGAAAAAGGAAATAGTAAAAAAATAGTATCGCCCGATAAAGAAAAAAGGTTTTCTGATGTCCGTTGTCGGAACTTCGTTGTCAGACCTTTCCTTGTCGGGCTTTTTTCATTTAATTAGGAGGAATATCGTATGACAAATATCGTGAACAGTACACTACCCACCCCAAATAACCATTCGGAGAAAAATAAACCGGATGGAGTTTTTGTGATTAAGCAAGGCAAAACAAATTATAAAGTCAAAGTGTTTTTTGACCATAGTAGCGGTTTGACTGCTGAGGACAGATTGAAACGCATTATTCAGGCAGAAGCAGAGAGAGAATCTGCGTAAGTAATATGAAAAATATCCATGCACCCCCTTGACAAAAGCTTTCAGAAGATCTTCTGCTTTCAGCGATGGAAAGTGCCAGCTCGGATGAATTTCCGGCTGGTGTAGAGCGAAAAGGCATCGGCACACCAGCTACACGCGCTGCCATCATCGAAAAACTGGTACAGAAAGGCTTTATCGAGCGCAGGGGCGATAAGAAAACGAAATACCTTTGTTCTACGGACAAGGGAAATGCGCTGGTGACGGTGGTGCCGGAACAGATTCAGTCTCCATCCATGACGGCAGACTGGGAGGTAAAACTGCTGAAAATAGAACACGGCGAGTATGACAGCGATGCCTTTATGGGAGAAATCAGCAGCATGGTCAGCGGACTTGTAAAAACCTACGAGGCTGTGAAAGGTGCCAATGTCCTGATGCAGCCGGAATGCAAAGTCATTGGTTCCTGCCCCGCCTGCGGCAGTGATGTTTGTGAAACGGCAAATGGATGGTTTTGCAGGGATAAGAACTGTAAATTTGCACTCTGGAAGGAAAACAGGTTCTTTCAGACACTGGGAAAGCAGATGACAGAGGAACTGGCAAAGCAACTGGTAAATCAGGGAAAAGCACGGCTTACCCACTGCTATTCCAAGAAGTCTGGACGTTACTATGACACAACCGTTCATGTAGAGACTGGCGAGGACGGTGCAGCAGCATTTAAGCTGGAGTTTGGAGGTAAAAAATGAGCATGAAAATGATGAATGCAGCTTATTTGGTGGATAATGCTGCGCTGCTTTCCTTGCAGGAAAAGCAGGACGGCGTGGAATTCCATTGCTTTGATATGGACAGCAAGGTGCAGACCACCGAGGGACACATTGGCTGGGATGTGTTGGATAAACAGCCGTCTTCTACGCTGGAAGAAAGCGCAAGGGTGGTAGCACTTCAGAAGATTTCCCAGCTTGACGGTCTTGCCGTTGCGCCGGTAGCTCCGGAGATGCTGGAGCAGGTACGCGGCGGCAGAAAGGTTCTCTGGCAGATGAAAAAGGCTGATCCTGAGCTGGAGAATGCAAAAAATATCCGGTTTATCACCAGCAACTACGAGGATCGGTTCAAAATTCCGGATGGCAGTGCAGTGGAGATCGAGTATCCGAACCGGAAGTTCTCAGCTCGCTGCGAATATATGGACGAATATCATTTGCGCCTGGGGTATGATGTTTTGCACATCTGTCAGCTGGCAGAAATGCTGGAACGCGGCGGTGGTACATGCCGCCCGGAGCCGCTGATTACGGAAGAACGCAGTGCATGGGATTTGGGAGGCAAGGGCTTTCTTGCCATTCAGACCTGTGAGGACGGTTACGACTATACCTTATATCATAAGGACTTTACGGAAATTGACGGTGGACAGATCGACAACCCGGAAATCAGCATGAATGCAGCCAGAGACCAGATTCTTTCGGATTATGGGTTCGGTGGCCGCACCATGACGCGGATTGACTATGATGAACTTTGTGATCGTGCAGAGGAAGCGGAAATCAGCAGACGGGAATCTGTGCTGGGTAAACTCTCGGATTTGTCTTCCAGAACGGATACGCCGGTGAAAGCTGCCAAGGCGAAGGAGGCAGAGCGATGAAATACAAGCTTACGAAGGCAGAGCAGGAAACCGTCATCAATTTTGATAATGAACTGGATACCGCCAGCATTTATACCCATGACAGCCGCCTGATTAAGAAGCTTCGGGAACTGCGAAAACAGTATCCGGAGCAGTTTATTTTGGAGCACCGGGAGCATGGGTCGGTCACTTATACGATTCCGAAACGCTGCGTCGGTATCCGACCGCCTTATAGTGAAAAGCGGCGGGAACAGCAGCGGCAGGAAGCAAAGGAAAACGGCCTGCCGTTTATGGAGAAGGGAGAAATGAACGATGGCAAGAATTGAAAAATGGGATGAAGTGCATGGAACGCAGGCACCGGACGAAAGAATGATGGCATTTCTCGACAGTACTACCGACCAGTATGCGATTTTGCAGCTTCGCCGCAGCGAGGATACGGTATATGAACGCTTTTCGTCTATGCGCGAACTGGAACGGATGGGGCTGGAACCGGATATTGACCATTATGAGGTGGTTTATACGGCTCCGCTTCTTCCCTACAAGGATCAGAATACGATGTTAGAGGAACTGTATGCGAAATTCAATGTTTCCCGCCCTGATGATTTTACTGGTCATAGTCTTTCTGTGTCTGACATCGTGGCTTTACGGCAGAATGGTGTTGTAAGCTGTCACTATGTGGATTCCATCGGCTTCCAGGAACTGCCCGGATTTTTGAAACCGGAGAACTACCTGAAAGCCGCAGAAATGGCGATGGAGGACGATTACGGCATGATTGACGGCGTAATCAATAACGGAAAGAAGGAAGAACCGGTGGAGAAAGCATCGGTTCTGGATCAGCTGAAGGAAAAGCAGGAGGCTGTGCCGCCTGCGCCGCCTCGCAGGTGCTGCGAAGAAAAGGAGTTATAAATGCGTTTTACGGATGACGAATGGATGCTCATGATGCTTTACAGCCCTGGCACACGGACAGGGCTGATCGAAGAGCTTCAAAAGATGCAAAAAAGTCTGACGGGCAGAGACAGAAACCTGCGCAGGTGGACGGCCTCGCTGCTTGCAAAACTGGCAGAGATGACGGATGCAGAATATGAGGCACTGGATTTGTATCCGGACGAATAAAGGAGAGGAGGAAAAAGACAGATGATGACGAAAACGGCTTATTATATGCAGATGGCGCAGGAAGCTGCGGCACAGATCACTGGCAGCAAAGAGCAGTGGACAGCGTTTCTGACCACATCCGCACGGCTTTATAAGTATCCTTTTGCGGAGCAGCTGATGATCTATAAGCAGAGACCAGAAGCGACGGCCTGTGCAGAGTACGATCTCTGGAATGATCGGATGAACCGCTATGTGAAGCGTGGCTCCAAGGGCATTGCTCTTTTGGACATGCGCGGCGAGCAGCCGAAACTGCGGTATGTATTTGATGTGGCAGATACCGGAGAACGGAAGAATTCCCGACCGGTACAGCTCTGGAAAATGAATGCGGAGCATGAGCAGCCAATCATTCGCGCACTGGATGCAGCATTTGATGTTTCTGCCGGTGCTGGGTCTCTGGAAAATCATATCATGGAAGCGGCAGAACGCCTTGCAAGGGATTACTGGGAGGAAAACCGCAGGCAGATCAGTGACATCGTTGCAGATTCCTATCTGGAAGGATATGATGAACTCAACATCGGAGCTTCCTTTAAGAGAGCTGCCGCTGTCAGCATCGCATATTCCGTCTTTACCCGGACGGTGGGCAATGCAGATGACTATTTTGAGCACGAGGATTTTCTGGACATCTTTGATTTTAATACGCAGGCTGCCGCCAATGTGCTGGGAACTGCGGTCAGCGAAATGTCCAGCCAGATCTTCCGGGAAATTGAACGCACGATCCGAACCTATGAAAGAGATAAGCAGGCAGAAAGGAGCCAAAACTATGATGGAGCTGAATTACACGAAGAACGGCGATTACCTGATTCCGGACATCCAGTTGTCGGTGCAGGAACAGAAGCCCCTGGGCAAGTACGGGAGGATGCGCAGAGCGTTTCTGCAGGAGAACAACACGCTGCTGTACAATCACCTGATCCTGACCGAGAAGCTGTACCCGCACCTGTGGGAGATTCAGGAGACCGCGACCGCACGGATGGAGCAGATGATGGCGGATCTTCTGAAAGCGAATCCGGCACCGG
Organism: Oscillospiraceae bacterium NTUH-002-81; assembly: GCA_032620915.1. Classification (NCBI taxonomy): domain Bacteria; kingdom Bacillati; phylum Bacillota; class Clostridia; order Eubacteriales; family Oscillospiraceae; species Oscillospiraceae bacterium NTUH-002-81. The sequence continues at coordinate 3,036,778 of CP136052.1, read as the reverse complement.
ACAAGAAATTGAACCAGATGGCCTGGGTGCAGCACATGAACATGCTGAAAGCGCAGGCAGAGGAAGTCATTCTGACGGAACTTATCAACAGTTAAACTTCATGAGTCTGTTTCAGTCCGAAGCAGAGCAGATTCAGAAAATTGATGCGGCGGCAGAAAATGCAGCCAAAGAAGCGGAGAGCGAAAAGCCCTCCGCTTTTGTTATTTCTGAGGATGAAATCGACCGGATGCTGCGGACAGGCTCCAATTTTGAAGGCGGAAAGATCCGTATTTATGCGCTGTATCAGCAGCAAGGGGACGCAAAAGAACGAGCTGCATTCTTGAAAGCGGAATACGGTCTCGGTGGCCACAGCTATACCTTTATGGATGGCAGTCGCGGTTTTGCCGATTATAACGGAAGAGGTATTCTGCTTCGCAATTATGACCATGACCGGGAAGTGCGACTCACATGGTCGGCGGTGGATAAGCGGTTAGACCGGCTTGTGGAAAATGATCAGTACCTGACCGCGCTGGAAATGGAAGAGTATCGGAAGCTGGAGCAGGAATACGGCGCGCCGCTTCCTATGCCGACTGCCGCCCATGTGTTTCCGCCAACGCCACCGGAACGCTACGATACCGGAAATGAGCATGTGGACAACATGCTGAATACGGCTGCGGATGTATATGCCCGGAGTGAACTGGCGGCACCACAGCGGTTTACCGTGATGGAGACAGACGATGGTTATGCGGTCTGGGATGATATTCAGGACGGCATTCATGTGGAGCCGGATGGTGTCAGCGAAGAGTTTACCAGCGAATGGGAGGCAGAGACCTACCGCCAGCAGTTGATTGAAAAAGTTCAGGAACGGGAAGCAAAAGACTGGCTCTATGTTGAACAGAGCAAGCAGAATTTGCAGCAGGACATTCCATTCCCAGATGTGGAATCCGAAGAAGTACAGGAATCGGCTCACGCAGAGACAGATCCTCTGGTACTGGAAATGCAGGAACACGCCAGCGAACTTTCCAGAGAGTCTGGCTATGCACCGGATGAACGGTTTGTGGTCACAATGACCGGCGAGAACTTTCCGGATTCTAAAGATGCGTTTGCCATCTGGGATTATGTCAAAGAAGAGTATTACGGATATTCGGACGGAAAAGTGCAGACATTTGCCGATTATGTGAGTGCATCAGAGGCGTTGCAGGAGATTCGCGGCAGGAACATGGAGGCTGAAAAAGAGCCTGCAACTGTGCAGCCAGAACCCGCAGCTCCGGTGCAGCCGGATTATCGCGTTGGAGATACGCTGTATCTGGACGGAAAGGCATTTACGATTGAAAAAGTCGGGCTTTTCGATGTGGAACTTCGGGACCCGGATTCCGTGTATCCGATCTTCCGCTCGGAAAGCAAGGAAAATCTGGCAAGAATTTTGGGGCATGAGGAAAATGTTCACCTGCACAATCTGGTGGTTGATCTGAATTCTGGAAAAGAAGAAGCGTTCCGGGCAGGGCATGAAGCAAAACATGCGGAGAACTACCGCATCAACAGCTTTCACCTCGGCGAAGGCAGTCCTAAGCAGAAATTCCGTGCCAACATGGATGCCATCTACACGCTGAAAGCCTTAGAAAATCAGCATAGGGATGCGACACCGGAAGAACAGGAAACGCTGGCCAATTATGTCGGCTGGGGGTGGGCTGGCAGATGCCTTTGACGCAGAGAAAACTGCCTGGACAGGCGAATATAAGGAGCTGAAAGCAGCTCTTACGGAAGAAGAATATGCCGCAGCCAGGGCTTCGACTCTGAATGCGCATTACACCAGCCCTACCGTGATCCGTGCAATCTATGAGGCATTGGACAGTATGGGATTTGAGAAAGGCAATATTCTGGAACCGTCGATGGGTGTCGGCAACTTCTTCGGTATGCTGCCGGATTCCATGCTGGGGAGCAGGCTCTATGGTGTGGAACTGGATTCCATCACCGGGCGTATTGCGCAAAAGCTGTATCCGCAGGCAGAAATCAAGGTGGCAGGCTTTGAGACCACCGACCGGCGTGATTTTTATGATCTGGCCGTGGGCAATGTGCCTTTTGGCAACTACCGTGTCAGCGATAAGCCATATGATAAACTCGGATTTTCTATCCACAACTATTTCTTTGCCAAGGCACTGGATCAGGTTCGGCCCGGTGGTATCGTGGCCTTTGTTACCAGCCGCTATACGATGGATTCCAAAAATCCGGACGCACGAAAGTATCTGGCGCAGCGGGCAGAATTGCTGGGAGCTATCCGACTTCCCAACAACGCATTCCGTGCCAATGCCGGTACGGATGTGGTGTCGGATATCATTTTCCTGCAAAAGAGAGACCATCCCATTGATATCGAACCGGATTGGGTGCATCTGGGGCTGACATCGGAGGGTATTACCCTCAACGGCTACTTTGTTGACCACCCGGAAATGGTGCTGGGTGAGATTACAACGGAAAGTACCCAGTACGGCAAGGAAGAATGTACGGTCATTCCGATTCCAGGTGCGGATCTGGGAGACCAGCTGCATGAGGCGGTGCAGCACATCGGCGGTCATTATGAAGCACAGGAGCTGGCACCGGAGGAGGAGTTGTCCTTGCAGGGCGAAACTATTCCGGCAGACCCCAATGTCAAGAACTTCTCCTATGCCGTAGTGGATGGGGATGTCTACTTCCGTGAGAACAGCATCATGCGGAAGGCTGACCTTTCTGCGACAGCCACCGGCAGGATCAAAGGCATGGTGGAGCTTCGCACCATTGTGCAGGAACTGATCGACTATCAGTTGAACGATTACCAGGAGGAAGCGATTGCCCAGAAACAGCGGGAACTGAATGTAGCCTATGACCGATTCGCCGATCAGTATGGGCTTATCAATTCCCGTGCAAATGCACAGGCTTTTTCGGAAGATTCGTCTTATTATCTGCTCTGCTCTCTGGAAAATGTGGATGAAAACGGCAGGCTGGAATCCAAGGCGGATATGTTCACCAAACGGACGATTCGACCGGAACGGGCTGTTACCAGCGTGGATACTCCGGCTGAAGCTCTGGCAATCTCCATTGGAGAGCGCGGCAGAGTGGATTTGCCCTATATGTCGGAGCTTTTAGGTACACCAGGGGAATATGAAAAAATCCAGCAGGAACTGCATGGTGTCATTTTCAAAGACCCGATGACGCAGGGCAGCGAGGAAACCGGCTGGGTAACAGCTGATGAATATCTGTCCGGCAATGTCCGGGAAAAGCTCCGTGTGGCAGAGTTGGCTGCGGCCTCTGACCCTGCCTTTGCGGTGAACGCGGAATATTTGAAGAAGGCACAGCCAAAAGACCTGGATGCTTCGGAGATTGATGTGCGTCTTGGTGCCACATGGGTCAATCGGGATTATATCCAGCAGTTTATGGAAGAAACCTTTGAACCGCCGTTCTATCTGCGCCGAAATATTGAAGTGAAATTCTCTCCCATGACGGCAGAATGGCAGATTACCGGCAAGAGTACACCGAGCCGGAACGATGTCCATGCCTATATGACCTACGGCACCAGCCGTGCCAATGCCTACCGGATTTTAGAGGATACGCTAAATCTGCGGGATATTCGTATCTACGATACCGTGGAGGATGCAGACGGTAAGCAAAAGCGAGTTCTGAATAAAAAGGAGACCACCCTCGCCCAGCAGAAACAGCAGGCCATTAAGGATGCGTTCCAGAATTGGGTGTGGAAAGACCCTTATCGCCGTGCGGAACTGGTGGAAAAGTATAACGAGCTGTTCAACAGTACCCGTCCTCGTGAGTACGATGGTTCTCATATCCGCTTTGGCGGTATGAATCCGGAGATCCGGCTGCGTGAACATCAGCAGAATGCCATTGCTCATGTGCTGTACGGCGGCAATACGCTGCTGGCCCACGAGGTAGGTGCCGGTAAGACCTTCGAGATGGCAGCTTCTGCTATGGAGGCAAAGCGGCTGGGACTGTGCCAGAAATCCATGTTTGTCGTTCCGAATCATTTGACCCTTCAGTGGGCAAACGAGTTCCTACGCCTGTATCCGAGTGCAAAACTGCTGGTGGCAAGCAAAAAGGACTTTGAGACTGCCCGCAGAAAAAAGTTCTGCGCACGAATTGCCACTGGCGATTACGATGCAGTTATCATCGGGCATTCTCAGTTTGAGAAAATCCCGGTGTCCGCAGAACGGCAGGAGCGGATTTTGACTGCCCAGATTGATGAAATCGAAAATGCTATTGCTGAGATGAAATCCCAGAATGGCGAGCGTTTCTCCATCAAACAGATGGAAAAGACCCGGAAAGGATTGGAGGCGAGATTGGAGAAACTCCGGGCAACCGACCGAAAAGACGATGTGATTACCTTTGAGCAGCTGGGCGTAGACCGGCTGTTCGTAGACGAGGCACACGCGTTCAAGAACCTGTTCCTCTACACAAAAATGCGCAATGTTGCGGGCTTGTCCACATCGGAAGCGCAGAAATCTTCGGATATGTTTATGAAGTGCCAATATATGGACGAGCTGACAGGCGGGCGCGGCATCATTTTTGCGACCGGCACCCCGGTCAGCAACAGCATGACGGAGCTTTACACCATGATGCGGTATCTCCAGTACGGCACGTTGCAGCAGAAAGGGCTGACCCATTTCGACAGCTGGGCTTCTACCTTTGGTGAGACCACCACGGCCATTGAGCTGGCACCAGAAGGAACCGGATACCGGGCAAGAACAAGATTTGCAAAATTCTTCAACCTGCCGGAGCTGATGAACATGTTCAAGGAAGTGGCGGATATCAAGACTTCCGATCAGCTGCATCTGCCGGTACCGGAGGCGAAGTTTGAAACCGTGGTAGTGCAGCCTTCGGAGCATCAGCAGGCGATGGTGGCGGAGCTTTCGGAACGGGCGGCGGCTGTACATTCCGGCGTGGTAGACCCGTCGGTCGATAACATGCTGAAAATCACATCGGACGGCAGAAAGCTGGGACTGGATCAGCGGCTGATGAATCCGCTTCTGCCGGATGACCCCAACAGCAAGCTCAACGCCTGTGTGCGGAATGTGCTTCGGATTTATGAGGAAGGACAGTCGGATAAGCTGACCCAGCTGCTGTTCTGCGACCTCAGCACACCGAAGAACGATGGAACCTTCAATGTCTATGAGGATATCCGCGCTAAACTTATCCAGTCCGGTGTGCCGGAGGAAGAAATCGCATTTATCCATGATGCTGATACCGAGGCAAAAAAGAAAGATTTGTTTGCCAAAGTCCGTACCGGACAGGTTCGGGTGTTGTTAGGTTCGACACAGAAGATGGGCGCAGGCACGAACGTGCAGGACAGGCTGGTGGCCGTGCATCATCTGGATGTGGGCTGGCGGCCTGCGGACATGACCCAGCGAAATGGTCGTATCATCCGTCAGGGAAACCGAAACAAAGAGGTGCAGGTTTATCAGTATGTGACGGAAGGAACCTTTGACGCTTATCTCTATCAGACACTGGAGAATAAGCAGAAGTTTATCAGCCAGATCATGACCAGCAAATCTCCGGTACGTTCCTGTGATGATGTAGATGAGCAGGCTCTTTCCTATGCGGAGATCAAAGCACTTTGTGCAGGAGACCCGCAGATTAAGGAGAAAATGGATTTGGATGTGGATGTTGCAAGGCTGAAAGTATTGAAGGCAGACCATCAGAGCCAGCAGTACCGATTGGAGGATAAGCTGATGAAATATTTCCCTGCGGAGATTGAAAAAACGCAGGGGTTCATCAAGGGCTTTCAGTCGGATATTCGGACGGTGGCGGCACATCCGCTGCCGGAAGAAGGGTTCTGCGGCATGGAAGTAAATGACACACGCTTTACTGAAAAAGCAGAGGCCGGTGAAGCAATCCTCGCAATCTGTAAAACCAATCAGAGTTTGGAGCCAGTGCCGCTTGGCAGCTATCGCGGTTTCAAGATGGAGTTGTCATTTGACAGCTTCCAGAAAGAGTATCAGGTGCTGCTGAAAGGCGAGATGACCCACCGAGTGCCCATCGGCACCAGTGCTGCTGGCAATATCCAGCGTCTGGACAATGCTCTTGCCGGGATTCCAGCAAGGCTGGAAAAAGACGGAACAGCAGTTGGACAATCTTAGGAGCCAGCAGGAAGCGGCGCAGGCCGAGCTTGGAAAGCCATTTCCCCAGGAGGCAGAACTGGCAGAAAAGAGTGCAAGACTGGCAGAACTGGACGCACTGCTGAATATGGATGACCGTGGAAATGATGATCCTGACCGTGAGAGAACAACGGAAAAACCGTCTGTCCTGGCAGAGCTACGTGACCGTGCCGGTCGCATTCCGCCGATGGCACATCGAGATGATGAGGAGGTGGCACTATGAGTGTTCGGGAACACTGGATCAACGTCCGGGTAAATCCGGAAGAGCTGGCAAGGATTCGTGAAAAGCAGAAGGAATTGGGTATTCGGAACACCGGTGCCTATATGAGAAAAATGGCGATGGACGGGTACTGCGTGAATCTTGATTTGTCGGATGTGGCGCAGGTATCCACTCTTCTTCGCCGATGCAGCAACAACCTGAACCAGTACGCAAAACGAGCCAATGAATCCGGAAGCATCTATGCGGAGGATATCCGGGATTTGCAGAAGCGGCTGGATGAACTCTGGGAGATGCAGAAGCTGATCCTGAAGAGGCTTTCCGGTATTCGCTGACAGCGCAAACGTGCGGGATTTTTACAGCACATGGCACAGATGAAACTGTCTGTGCCGTTACATATTTTTGCGGGTCTCCCTATTGACATCGTGGTGTTTGGCAAGCGGGTACAGTAAAATGAAGATGAAAAAGAAAAACGAAGGGGTGAAATCCATGAAGATCGTATGTTTTTTGTTGAAGCTGGTGCTGAAAATCCTCTTGCTGCCGGTTGCGTTTCTGCTGCGATTTCTATGCTTTATCTGGAATCTGCTGATGCAGCTATCCCTGTGGGTGCTTTCGCCGGTTATGCTGTTTGTTCTTGGCTGCGGTATCTATTCGGTGGTTCGGGCGAGCTGGACGGATGTGTTCCTGCTGACCCTGATTGAGATGGGGCTGTTCGCAGCTGCGGTTGGTGCGGGCGGCATCATGGAACTGATGGAACGGCTGTGCGAGTGTGTAGAGGATGTTTTGACAATTTGAGTTCAGGAGGGATTAGATGGATATTCAGTTTATGAAAGATTATTATGATTTACGGTACGAGGAAACAGATGGAGAGAATCATTTTGTGGAAGAGACAGCTTATCAGGAAAAACAGTCTGAGCAATCGAAGATGGAAGACCAGCTGATGGAAATGGTGGGAGGCAGCGAATCTAATGTGTGGAAGCTGTACGAAAGCATTATGTGCGTCTATTTCGATATGGAAGAAATCATCAAGCAGGCCGTTTATTTGCAGGGGGCTTATGACCGGGAACGGATGTTAAAATGAGAATAGTAGATTGGTAAGAGCTGCCTTCGGGTAGCTCTTTTTAGATGGAGAAATATGAAAATGGCGGCTACAAGACTAATTGCGCTGCATATTAATAAAGGAAAGACGGTGGCGCAGTGTCTGGCTGACCGTACTGATTATACTGAGAATGCAGCAAAGACGGAAGATGGAAAATATATCAGCGCGTATGCCTGTGACGCAAAGACCTGTGATGAAGAATTCCTACTTTCCAAACGGCAGTATGAGCATATCACGGGAAGAACCCAGGCGCATGATGTGATTGCATATCAGATTCGGCAATCCTTTAAGCCAGGAGAAATCACACCAGAGGAGGCAAACAAGGTTGGATATGAGACGGCCATGCGATTCACAAAGGGAAAACATGCATTTATCGTGGCTACCCATGTTGATCGTGCGCACATTCATAACCATATTATTTTTAATTCGACTACATTGGACTGCACCAGAAAATTCCGAGATTTTCGCTTATCCGGTCTTGCACTGGCAAGGCTCAGTGATATCGTCTGCCTGGAACACCGGTTATCGGTCATTATCCGGAAGCCCTATGCAGAGCGGAAGAAGAGAACGGAATACCCGGAGAAAAAATCGCAGCGGGATGAAATCTGCGAGGCCATTGATGCAGCATTGGCAAGAAAACCAAAAGACTTCCGGGAACTGATTGAAATTTTGCAGGAAGCAGGGTACGAGTATAAAGATGGAAAACAGCCTGCCCTGCGGGGGAAAGGCCACGCCAGATTTGCTCGTTTCCGCTCTCTTGGCAAAGGATATTCGGTTGAAGAACTCTGCGAAGTGATTGCCGGGAACGCGGTTCATAAAAGTAAATTTGCAGAGAAAAAACCGCACAAGCGCACGGTCGGCGCAGGTACATCAGAAGGCGGAGTTGTCGTTCCTTATTGATATCCGTGCCAAAATGCAGGCGGGCAAAGGCGCAGGGTATGCGCGCTGGGCGAAAGTCTTTAATCTGAAGCAAATGGCAAAAGCTATGATGTTCATGGAGGAGCATGGAATCAAGAGTTATGCAGAACTGAAAGAAAAGGCAGATGGAATTTCTGAAAAATGTGATGCGTTGCTGGAATCTGTAAAGGCAGATGAGGCACGGATGTCGGAAGTGTCAGTGTTGCGGAAGCATCTAATCAATTATGCCAAAACAAAAGATATTTTCGCTGCGTATAAGGCATCCGGCTACAATCGAGAGTTCTATGAAGCCCATCGGGATACGCTGGCCTTACGCAGCGCAGCGAAAAAAGGCGTTTGATGCCTATAAGAAAGAGAACGGTTCTGACAAAAAGCTCCCGCGCATCAGCGAGCTGAACGCAGAGTATGCGATGCTTCTGGAACGAAAGAAAAGCTCCTATGCAGAGTACCGCAAGACCAAATCGGAAATGCAGGATTGGCTTGTGGCTCAGAAGATTGTGCAAGAAATCCTGAAAGAGGATGAGCAGAAAAAAGAGCAGTTGCATGAGCAGGAAGTTCGGCAGGAAGAAGAAAATAGACAAAGCAGTCGATGATGGAATGTCCGGTGCAGTGTGGGCGTAATGCTCATTCTGCACCGGGCTTTTTTCTTTGGCAGGAACTGCCGTTAAAGCATCCGGAACGGATGCGCAGCCCGATGCCGCAGGCAGCGTTCTATGGGGATTGGGGAGATTCCCCAACAAGCAGAAAATCGCTTTCGTGTCACGAAAGCCCTGCTTGCAGAAGAGTGGTTCTAAATTGACTTTGTTCGCTGATAAGTCTATAATATTAACTGGATTATTATGCAAAAACCTCGAAAACTGATATTTACAAAGTAGTGTATATGAATGCGAGATATATTAAAATGAATTGGAGAAATCAATATGGCGCGAGCTGCATCTAAACCTAAGAAAGAAATTTCTATGGAGGAAGCTCTGTGGAAGTCCGCAGATAAACTCCGTGGTTCTGTTGAGCCAGCAGAATACAAACACGTCGTTCTCAGTCTTTTCTTCTTGAAGTTTGCCAGTGATAAGTTTGAGGCACAAAGGAAAGCTATTTCTGAAAAATACGGTGAGAAGTTTGTTGACAATGTTGCCTTCTATACGAAGGACAACGTGTTCTTCCTGCCTGAGATCAGCCGTTGGTCTTTTATCATGGAGAATGCGAAACAGGATGACATTGCGTTAAAAATTGACACCGCCCTCTATACGATTGAGAAAGCGAATCCCGCACTGAAAGGCGCACTGCCGGACAACTACTACTCACGTCTTCACATCGACACAGCAAAGCTGGCATCACTGCTGGACGAGATTGATAAGATCAACACGGGCGATAAAGAGAATGACATTATCGGGCGGGTTTACGAATACTTCCTGAGCAAGTTTGCACTTGCGGAAGGCAAAGGCAAGGGCGAGTTCTATACGCCGAAGTGCATTGTCAATTTGATTGCAGAAATGATTGAACCATATGATGGCATTCTCTATGACCCTTGCTGCGGTTCTGGCGGTATGTTTGTGCAGTCAATGAAGTTCGTGGAGGCACATCACGGCAACAAGAAGAAGGTCTCTATCTACGGTCAGGAGTATACAAACACAACGTATAAGCTGTGCAAAATGAATCTGGCTATCCGCGGCATCTCTGCAAACCTTGGAGAAATGGCAGCGAACACATTCACCAATGACCAGCACAAGGACCTCAAGGCAGATTACATTATGGCAAACCCGCCTTTTAACCAGAAAGAATGGCGTGGTGATAATGAGCTGACTGATGATCCGCGCTGGGACGGCTATGAAGTTCCACCCACGAGCAATGCAAACTATGGCTGGATTCTGAACATCGTTTCAAAGCTATCTCAGAACGGTGTTGCTGGGTTCCTGCTTGCAAACGGTGCACTCTCTGACGATGGCACAGAGCTGAAAATCCGCCGTCAGCTCATCGAGAACAATCTCGTTGAAGCAATCATCATCCTTCCCCGAAACCTCTTCTACACCACTGACATCAGCGTTACGCTTTGGATTCTGAATAAGAACAAAAAGGCTCGTGTGGTTGAAGAAAATAGCGAGGTAAAACGCTTCCGTAACCGTGAGCGGGAGATTCTTTTCATGGACTTGCGGCAAATGGGAAGCCCCTATGAAAAGAAGTACATTGAACTGACAGAAGAAGACCGTGCGAAGGTCACGAGCGTCTACCACGCATGGCAGCAGGAAGGCTATGAAGAAACTTATCAGAATGTGCCTGAGTTTTGTTACAGCGCATCTTTTGATGAGGTTGCAGAGAAGGGTTTTACCCTTGTTCCGAGCCGTTACATTGAGTTTGTAAACCGTGATGAGAATATCGACTTTGATACGAAAATGAAGATGCTGCAAAGCGAGCTTCGTGATCTGCTTGTTGCAGAAGAGAAGTCGAAGGCTGACCTGTTGACCGTGTTTAAGGAGCTGGGCTATGAAATCGAATTATGAACCCCTTGGTAAACATATTCAGCTTGTTGATTATCGGAACTCCGAGGAAGTCACCAGCACTGTTCTTGGCATAAGCATCGACAAAGAGTTTATACCTTCCGTCGCAAATGTAATTGGCACAGATTTGAGCCGGTATAAGCTAATCAGCAAGGGACTGTTTGCCTGTAACCCAATGCACGTTGGACGCGATGAACGTCTTCCGATTGCGCTCTATGAGAAAGGTAGCCCCGCAATAGTATCTCCGGCATATTTCATGTTTGAGATTATTGATCGCGACATCTTGAATGAAGAGTATTTGATGATGTGGTTTCGCAGACCGGAGTTTGATCGCGAGTGCTGGTTCATGACGGACGGCAGTGTTCGAGGCGGAATTACATGGGATGATTTTTGCCGTATAAAGCTCCCTGTTCCTTCCTACGCGAGACAATGTGAAATCGTCGAGTCCTACCGTGCAATCACCGACCGCATTGCTTTAAAAAGATCGGAAAATGATAATTTAGCGGCTTGAGATTGAAGCTATAATAAGCTGTTGAAGCGCATTCAAGCGGTTGATTTCCAGGGAAGCCACCTTAAACTGTTCCAAAACAGGTTTTGCAACCATATCAAACCGAGAAAGTGCTTCGTGCGACGGCTTGGTCAAAGGGAACGCGGCAAGTTCATCGCCTGATACTCGCTGACGTCCACTCGAACCGTTCATGTATTGTAATGCGAAAGTCCGAAACTTCTTGCTTCGGATTAAAAAATAGTAAAATGAAGATGGCATCGTATCAACCGGAGAAAACACAATGTACTCCGTGGATCCGAAAGCAACCTCTTTGTCATTGAGGATGTTAATATACGCTGCCTTGCCATTTTCGAGGCAAGGAGTAATACGCGCAATTAGGGTGTCGCCATTTTGGAACCGGACACCGCCATTATAGGCTTTCATTTCGCCGCCTTCTGGGATGCAGCCACGAGTCGGAAGGCAGGACATATCATAGCATTTAGCGATGCAGCCTTTTGACAATGTTCGAGTTGGATTCACATTAGCAATTTCGCTGAGAGTGCAATCAGGCATTCCATCCCGAAGGAAGAGTTCATCAAAAAGAGCCTGTGTTTGCGCCTCTAAATTATCATTTACCGTCCATTACTCTCACCAGTGGCGAGAGTTTTACCCTAAGAACTGCCACTGAAAAGTCGTTCTCTGAGAATAAACAAAGGAGATACGACAATGAAAAAACAACTGATTCAAGAAGTGCAGCGTCAGATGCTTCCGTTTCTGAACAACGCACAGTTAAAACAACTTCAAAGCGTCCTTGAAGGGGTGCTGAGTGGCGTAGAGCTAAGTTACAGCGCGGGCATGGTAGAAAGCGCAAAGGTCGACACGGTTGTCTGTTTCATCAACGCAAAACGCATTGAAGGCTGCTCAGAAAAAACCTTGAGCTATTACCGTCAGACCATTGTGTCAATGCTATCCGGCATTGACAAAGAGCCACAAGAGATCGTAACTGAGGACTTGCGAAAGTACCTAACAGAGTATCAGACAAACCGTAAGTCAAGCAAGGTCACGATAGATAATATCCGCCGCATCCTGTCCAGCTACTTTTCGTGGCTTGAGGATGAGGACTACATCGTGAAAAGTCCGGTACGCCGGATTCACAAAGTAAAAACGGCAAAGGTGATCAAGGAAACCTACACCGATGAGGCATTGGAAATCATGCGGGACAACTGCTGCAATGTCCGCGATCTTGCGATGATAGACCTTCTTGCGTCCTCTGGAATGCGTGTTGGTGAGATGGTTGCCCTTAACCGTGATGACATCAACTTCAATGAACGGGAATGCGTTGTTTTCGGAAAAGGAAGTAAGGAACGGATCGTTTATTTCGATGCTAGGACAAAAATCCATCTCCAAAACTATCTGGAAAGCCGCACAGACACCTGTTCAGCGTTGCTTGTCTCGCTGACCGCACCGCATGACCGTTTGCAAATCGGCGGTGTAGAAAGACGGCTTCGAGAACTTGGAAAAAGGCTAAATTTGCCTCGTGTCCATCCACATAAGTTCCGAAGAACATTGGCAACATCAGCCATAGACAAAGGAATGCCCATAGAGCAAGTCCAGCAGCTCTTAGGACATCAGAAAATCGACACGACTATGCACTACGCTATGGTCAAACAGCAAAATGTCAAGCTGGCACACAGAAAATACATAGGGTGAGGTGTCACAATGAAAGAAGGATATAGGTTGCTTGGAGATTTCATTCAGCCGGTTGACGAACGAAACAGGGATTTGAGAGTTGATTATTTGCTTGGTGTCAGCATCAGCAAGCAATTTATTCCCTCCATTGCGAATATTGTTGGAACAGACTTGTCGAACTATAAGATTATTCGTACTGGGCAATTTGCATACGGCCCTGTTACGTCTCGGAATGGCGAAAAGATTTCAATTGCCCTTTTACGAGATAAGGACTGCATTATTTCAAGTTCATATACCGTGTTTGAGGTTGTGAATAAGAATGAGCTTGATCCAGAATACCTTATGCTTTGGTTTAGCAGACCGGAGTTTGATCGCTACGCCAGATATATGTCTCACGGAAGTGTTAGAGAAATCTTTGACTGGGATGAACTTTGCAAAGTGGAACTGCCTGTTCCCTCTATTGATAAGCAACGTAGCATTGTGAGGGCGTATCAGACCATCACAGAACGTATCGAACTAAAGCGGCGGTTAAATGATAATTTGCTTGCGACTGCGCAAGCAGTTTACAAAGCGTGGTTTGTTGAGTATAAACCGTTTGGCGGAAACTGCCCAATTTCATGGAGGGTTGGAAGCGTAGATGAAATTGCCGAGTTCTTTGACTCAATGCGGAAACCGCTCTCTTCGTTAGAACGGGCAGACATGGCGCGTATATATCCTTATTATGGTGCAGTTTCAATAGTAGACTATGTGGATGATTACATCTTTGACGGCGAGTACCTTCTTTTGAGTGAAGACGGCATTTATGTCGTTGACGATAGTGGACATCCTCTTTTGCAACATATAATTGGGAAGTTCTGGGCAAACAACCACGCTCACATTCTAAAAAGGTAAAGCTGGATTCACCGAAGATAGCCTGTACCTCTTTTTGTCCAACACAAATATGTCACCAATTGTTACGGGAGCTGCCCAGCCCAAAATCAATCAAGCAAACTTGAAGAGCTTTCCAATTACCATCCCTGATAGTGAGGTTCTGGATAGATTCAACTCTGTTGTTCATCCTCTGTTTGCTGGAAAGTTGAACAACGAGAAAGAAATACGGAAGCTCGAAACGATTAGGGAGCTGCTACTTAGCCGTCTGGTTAGTTAAGCCGCTAAATTATCATTTATCTACGAAGGGAGGGATAAAAATGGATAAGGATACGCTGATCAAAATTGCCGAAGAGCTTCATCAAGGAGCTTTTGACGCAAAAGCCTATTACCTCATCTTGCAGCAGTATCGAAAGAACCAGCATGAATACGCGGAAGAAATGAAGTTGTCACCAGCGTTCTATCAAACGATCCACGGAGCTTTGATGAAAGCCTGCTTTATGGAGATTGCCAAACTGTATGATAGCTCAAATGGAGTCGTGTCCATTGGAACCCTCCTTGCAAAATGCGCGGAAAACCAAGACCTATTTCCTGAGTACAGAGAAACAATGACCGTGGAACATGAGGGGACAACGTATTCCTATCAAATCCCATATCAGCACCAGCTAAAACCACAGGAGGAACTCTTTTTTAAGGAACATGTCGAGATGAGCAGACATCTTTTTGCTATATTTGATGCTCCAGATGCTGAAACTATCCCTGTTCAGGTTGATTTGACTTTTCCTGAGTTTTTAGCCTTGTATCAGAAACGGTTCTGCGCGCTAAGAAAAAAAAAGAGAGAATATCCGAATGCAACGGAATAAGCTCTATGCCCACAACGATGAACAGCGTATATTGAGCAATGAAAACCTGACAGACCGTCATCCTATTTTATATCCGGATGTGCAGGAAATGATAGACTTTGCACTCGATTGTACGGGTCTGATTCTCGGCGTTCTCACTGACGTAAACCATGCAACGCAATACTCGAACATTGATGACTGGGAAGGTACACTCATGCTGACACGTTTGGGATTGAAGTATCAGGAGTATGACTTCCAGCAAAGAGAAAAAGCCTTTGAAGCAGAAATGCAGAGGCGGTTAGGGGGAAATGATAATGGCGAACTTCAATGAGCATTCTCTTGAAATGTCCATTATGGAGTTGTTTCAGGATGAAGGATATATCTATTTGAATGGTGAGCAGATTCATCGTGAACGCTCTGAGGTTCTGCTTATCGACGATCTGCGGAAGTACCTCTTGAATAGGTATGCCACAGAAGGGCTTACCCCAAGTGAAGCTGATAGCATCATCCTTCGCCTGAGGTCTATTTCCGGCACGATCTACGAGGCAAACAAAGCTGTCTGCAAAATGATTTGTGACGGCTTCATCTTCAACCGCGAGGATCACACAAAGAAGGACCTTTATATTGAGCTGATCGACTTCGATGAGCCGGAGAAAAACGTGTTCAAGATCGTCAATCAATTTGAAATTGAAGGCATCAACAACCAGCTACGCATACCTGACGGGATTGTCTTCATCAATGGTATTCCTGTTGTTGTGCTTGAGTTCAAGAGCGCAGTCAAAGAAAATACAACGATCATGGACGCCTATACTCAGCTCACCGTGCGTTATCGCCGTGATATTCCTGAACTATTCAAGTATAATGCCTTCATCGTCATAAGCGATGGTGCAAATAATAAATACGGTTCCTTCTTTTCTCCGTATGACTTTTTCTATGCGTGGAGAAAGATTGAGGCTGACGATAAGGAATTGGATGGCATCAATTCCCTTGTAACTATGGTGAGTGGACTATTCCGCAAAGAACGGCTCTTGGCGGTTATCAAGGATTTTGTCTATTTCCCTGATAGCTCAGATAAAGATCTTAAGATTGTTTGCCGATATCCTCAGTATTTTGCTGCGGTCAAGCTGTTTGAGAATATCAAGGCGCATCTCAGACCGGAAGGCGACGGCAAGGGCGGCACTTACTTTGGTGCGACAGGCTGCGGAAAAAGCTACACCATGCTCTTCCTCACCAGAATGCTTATGAAGAGTACCTTCTTCCATAGCCCTACAATCCTGATTATTACCGACCGAACTGATTTGGATGACCAGCTTTCAAAACAGTTTGTAGCATCCAAAAAGTACATTGGTGACGAAACCGTTGTGAGCATTGATTCCCGCGAAAAACTGCGTCAGGAACTTCAAGGCAGAACAAGCGGCGGTGTGTACATGACCACTATCCAGAAGTTCACCGAGGACTTGGAGCTTCTGACCGATAGAGCAAATGTGATCTGCATATCCGATGAGGCGCACCGTAGTCAGATAAACCTCGATCAAAAAGTCAAGGTCACTGCTGAAGGTGTAGAGCGAACCTATGGGTTTGCGAAATACCTACATGACTCTCTACCTAATGCAACCTATGTCGGTTTCACCGGTACGCCCGTGGATGGTACGATTGAAGTCTTCGGTCCAGTTGTCGATGCCTACACAATGACAGAGGCGGTCAAAGACGGTATCACAGTCAACCTTGTCTACGACGGACGCGCTGCACGGGTTACTCTTGATCAGGCAAAGGTTCGGGAAATTGAAGATTATTATGACCGTTGTGCTGTTGAAGGTGCAAATGAGCATCAGATTGAGGAAAGCCAGAAGGCGGTTGCTCATATTGATGCGATCATCGGTGATCCTGACCGACTTCATGCAGTTGCGGAGGACTTCATTAACCACTATGAGACCCGCGTTGCCGAAGGAGCTACGGTCGCAGGAAAAGCAATGTTTGTCTGCTCTAATCGCAAGATTGCATACGCTTTTTATCAGATTATAGTTGGAATGAGACCGGAATGGGCAGAGAAAAAGGTTTGCCCTGACGGGGTTCAACTGACGGAAAAAGAGAAAAAGGAACTCAAGCCCATCGAGAAGATCAAGCTCATCATGACGCGAAATAAAGATGACGAGCCAGAGCTTTATGAAATGCTGGGAACGAAGGATGATCGCAAGGAGTTTGACCGCCAGTTTAAGAACGTTAAATCCAACTTCAAAATTGCAATTGTCGTTGATATGTGGCTGACTGGCTTTGATGTACCGGCACTTGACACAATTTACATCGACAAGCCAATCCAGCAGCATACCCTTATTCAGACAATTTCCCGTGTCAACCGTGTCTATACCGGAAAGGACAAGGGCTTGATTGTGGACTATATCGGTATCAAGAAAAACATGAATCTCGCCCTCAAGAAGTACACCAACTTTGAAACCGATGAGTTTGAAGGTGTCGAACAGTCTGTCACGATTGTCAAAGACCAGCTTGATGTTTTGGCACAGATGTTCCGCAACTTCAATAGTACGGATTACTTCAACGGATCACCGAAAGAGCAGCTTGCTTGCCTCAACCGTGCTGTTGAGTATGTCCAGCTTACGGAAGATTTGGAAACTCGCTTTATGGCTGCTGTCAAGCGTATGAAGCAAGCGTTCAATCTATGCAGTTCCAGCGATGCAATTTCCGATAGAGAGAAGGACTATCTGCACTTCTATTGTGCTGTGCGTTCTATTCTTTTCAAACTCACTAAGGGTGATGCCCCCGACATTTCACAAATGAATGCCCGCGTCCGTGAACTTCTTGAGGGGGCAATTCAATCTGATGGTATAGAGGAGCTGTTTGAAACCGGAAAGCATATCTCAGTTGATATTTTCAGCGATGAGTATCTGGATAAGATCAATGCAATCCAGCTTCCAAACACGAAAATTAAGGTATTGCAGAGGCTTCTTTCTCAAGCGATTGATGAGTATAAAAAAGTCAACCGCATTATGGGCATGGAGTTCTCGGACCGCCTCAAGCGGGTTGTTGATGAGTACAATAATCGCCGTCGTGATGAAGCTTTCGCTAACGAAGTCCTTGACGATGTGGCAGAGCAGCTTGCGAAGCTCCTTGAAGAACTTAAAAAGGAAAAAGATTCCTTCAAGGGCATGGGAATTGACTATGAAGAAAAAGCATTCTATGACATCCTCAAGGCGGTTGCTAAGAAGTACGAGTTCGAGTACCCGGACGATAAGATGATCGAATTGTCGAAAAGGATTAAGGTCATTGTCGATGATAAAGCTAAGTACACTGACTGGTCTACCCGTGATGATATTAAGGCAAATTTGCAAGTTGACCTGATTTTGCTTCTGGATGAGTTTGATTATCCTCCGGTAACCATTGATGATGTTTACAAAGAGGTTTTGGAACAAGCAGAGAATTTCAAGAAGTATTCGGAATAATATATTGAGCGAAAATATGACGGACTTGTATGTAAACGCGATTGTAGAGAAAATTTAAGATGCAAGTGAGCTGTTATAAGAGATGACACGACAAGAATTATTTATATGGATACGCCAGCAGTACGGCACAGAGCCGGAATACCCCTGGCATGACTGGAATGCGGTGTTGCGGCACAATGACAATAATAAATGGTATGGTGTAGTTCTGGAAGTATCTGCTGATAAGTTGGGACTGCCGGAAGCAGGCATCGTTGATGTCCTTAATGTGAAAAGTGATCCGCTGCTGATCGGCTCTCTTCGTGGGCAGGACGGCTATTTTCCGGCCTATCACATGAACAAGGAAAAATGGCTCAGTATTCAGCTTGGCAAACCAGAACTGGATGATGCCATCAAAGACCTGCTTTCTTTGAGCTATGAGCTGACGGCACCGAAGAAGCGCAAACCAAAGTCATCAGCAAAAAATCCAGGAGATTCCGCAAATGGCAAAGAAAATGACAGAAAGGGCAAGCAGTGGCTGCTCACCTATACCGGCTCGCCGAAAAAGATGAACAAGCATTACCGGGAACGCTTTCATGCGGATAACGAAATACATTCCCTTCCGGATCAGGTGTGCAAAGGTATTAAAACTTTCGTAACCACGGTCTGCCATAAGGATGGTATTATTACAATACTTATGAAAACCATCAGATCAGTGCAGTAGATATGCATGTAGAAAATCTGGATAGTGATAAAATGATTTGTTATCCAGTAATTCAAGGAGAACGAATCAACTATCAAAATAAATAATGTTTTGAAATCAGGGATGAGGTAGAAAGGAAAGTTCCATGACAAAAGATGAAGTAAAAAAACTCAGGATGGACAGTCCGGAATCACTACAGTTTTTAAATAATGCTACAAAATTTTATAATTTAATGATGATGTATCGTTGTGCTATTCGGGAGATACAAACTAAACTTGAGGTTTTGGATGATGAATTTTCAGTTGAGAACAATCGAAATCCTATTTCTTTTATAAAAACAAGAATTAAGAAGCCCAATAGTATTTACAATAAACTGCAGAAGATGGGATATGAATTTACAACAGAAAATATACAGACATATCTCAATGATGTAGCAGGCGTTCGAATAGTTTGTGCGTTTATTGACGATATTTATATGATATCAGATTTGATTACCCAACAGGATGATATTAAAGTTATTGAAATAAAAGATTATATAAAAAATCCAAAATCGAATGGTTATCGAAGCTATCATATGATTGTTGAAATACCAGTATTTTTTGCTAAGGGTAAAACACCTATGCGTGTAGAATTACAGATTCGAACCAATGGTATGGATTTCTGGGCAACATTGGAACATCAACTTCGCTATAAAAAAGGAATTGAAGAAATGCCTGGCTATGATGAGATAAGTGAAGAATTACTTCATTCTGCAAAAGCTATCATTGAAGCAGATAATGAAATGCAGAGAATAAAAGACAAAATTGGTATGTTCCACGAAATTTAAGCAGAAATTTGATCGAGTAGAAAGGTTGGAATATATATGAAACAAGATACTTTAGAAGGAAAAGCGAAAACAAAAAACGGAGTAAAACGATTGTGTTTTTCCATAGTCTGCATTCTTCTAGAAGTAGTTTTTATTATTACTATTGTAACACGCTTAAATGAATATGCAGAAATCATAAATCTATTTACAAGGATTTTAAGTGGAATTTTAGTTTTGGGATTGTATGCATCAGATAAGACATCTTCCATGAAAATGCCTTGGGTTATATTAATTTTAATTTTCCCAATTATGGGTGTAGGCCTATATTTATTGATTGGTTTGAATGGCGGCACACATAAAATGCGTGAGCGATATGCAGAAATTGATAGCAAATTGTTACCAATGCTTTCCGATAATCAGGAGTGCTTAAACAGAATAAACGAAACGATTCCGAAGGCAGGAAATATTGCAAGTTATATACAAAGAAATTCGCAGTATCCAATCTATCAGAATACGGATATTGTGTATTTTGATGAAGCAGTGAAAGGATTAGAGGCACAGCTTAAGGATTTGGAGAAAGCACAAAAGTTTATCTTTATGGAATATCATGCGATAGAAGACGCTGAAGCATGGCATAAGATTCAAGATGTTCTGGAAGAGCGAGTAAAAGCAGGTGTGGAAGTTAGAGTATTCTACGATGATATGGGTTCTATAGGCTTTATTAACACAGATTTTGTGAAAAAAATGGAGGCAATAGGAATTCATTGCCGTGTATTCAATCCGTTTATGCCAGGTTTAAATCTGTTTTTGAACAATCGTGATCATAGAAAAATAACAGTTATTGATGGAAAAGTCGGATTTACAGGTGGATATAATCTAGCAAACGAATATTTTAATTACACACACCCGTATGGACAGTGGAAAGATACAGGTATTCGTTTAGAAGGAGATGCTGTTCAGTCGCTTACAGTGACATTTTTAGAAATGTGGAATGCTGTTAGTGAAAAAGCTACGAATGATACTGATTTTAGTAAATACATTATTCATTACGATTATAAAGCACAGCAAACAGGTTTTGTTCAGCCTTATGCAGACAGTCCTATGGATAATGAGCAGGTCGGAGAAGAAGTTTATATCAGTATGATAAATAAAGCTGAAAAATATTGTTGGTTTATGACTCCATATCTAATCATAACAGATGAAATGACGCATGCGTTATGTCTGGCTGCTAAGCGAGGGGTAGACGTAAGAATTATCACACCTGGTATCCCTGATAAAAAATTCATTTATAATGTAACTCGTTCTTTTTATCATGGATTAGTTAAACATGGTGTTCGTGTTTATGAGTGGACCCCTGGTTTCTGTCATGCAAAAATGAGTGTGGCAGATGACTGTATGGCAACTTGTGGAACAATTAATTTGGATTATCGAAGTTTATATCACCATTTTGAAAACGGCTGTTTTATGGCAGATTGTCAGGCAGTTGTGGAAATAAAAAATGATCTGATAAGAACGATGGGAGAATGTCGTGATGTGACAGACCAATATCAAACCGGACGAAGTGCATATTTGCGACTGGGACAATTATTTATGAGATTATTTGCTGGATTGCTATAAGAATTTGATGAAACGACCTTTCAAAAAACAGTTGATTTAGAAGTTAACTGTTTTTGAAAGGCCGTTTTTGCTATATCTAACAGTCTGTTGTACAAAGAAGATTTTGCATGGATGAAAAAAACAAACCTTGTTGAGGTTAAATTGAGGCTGACTTTGTATTGTATAGACATAAGATGAAAAAAGTCAGGTGATGTGCGATGGGAAAACGTAAGATATTTAAAATTGTTTTTGCTATACTGTCAATTTTTTTATGTGTGGTTTTTTATGAATTGCTCGGAATCTGCGTTGCATATAAAAAGCAGCCGGAAGTGTCCAATACAACCAAAAAAGAAACAAAAAATGGGTCATGGAACGAATGCAGTGAAAATACAGAACGGGCAGTAATCATAGAAAAGAATCCAGAAGCGCTTTTACAAAGAGTGCGTTTGATCAAGAATGCAAAAAAGGAAATTATTCTTTCTACTTTTGCATTTCAATCCGATGAAAGTGGAAAATTGATCTTAGGAGCACTGCATGATGCGGCAGACAGAGGTGTACATATTCGTCTGTTAGTAGATGGAATGGAGAGCTGGATTGATATGGAAGGAAATCCGTATTTCTATGGATTATCTTCCCATGAGAATGTTGAAATTAAACTGTATAATAAGGCCAATCCGTTGAAACCATGGAAGATGATGGGGAGAATGCATGATAAATATTTGATTGCAGATGGTAAGACATATATTCTTGGTGGAAGAAATACATACAATTATTTCTTGGGTGATTTTCTGGGACATAAGAACTATGACAGAGATGTGTTAGTGGTTTGCGATGAACCTGAGAAAGAAAATTCAGTTAATCAGTTGTTAGAGTATTTTGAAACGATATGGGAACAAGAAGACAGTGGTTATTTTCATGACAATAAAAAACTGGCAAATAGAAAATCTGTAAAGAACGCAGTTTTAGAGCTGCAGAACGGCTATCAGAAATATTTTGAAGAGAATAAGGAAAGAATCTGCGATACCGATTACACGGACGAAACTTTTGAGACAGAAAAGATTGCATTAGTGTCAAATCCTATCCACACAGGTCCCAAGGAACCAGTAGTCTGGTATCAACTGGGAGAACTAATGAAAAATGCAAAAGAGCGCGTGAAAATTCATACACCATATATTATCTGCAATGATATGATGTCTAATACATGGAAAGAGATTGCGGAGAGAGTTCCGGATTTTTCTATCATGACCAATTCGGTTGCCAACAATGGAAATCCATTTGGAGCTGCCGATTATGCGAAAAAACAGAAATAGAATCTTAAGTACAGGAATTAATATCTGGGAATATGAAGGCGGTTATTCATACCACGGAAAAAGTATTCTGATTGACGATGATCTGTCTGTAATCGGTTCCTTTAATATGGACATGAGAAGTGCATATCTGGATACGGAACTGATGCTTGTAATTCGCAGTAAAGATATTAATAAACAGTTGGAAGAGGGCATGATGGAATATGAAAGAGTGTCCCGCCAGGTATTGGAAGATGGAACCTATCGTGATCCATATCATGTAGAGCCAATCGAATTAACAAAGAAACGTCAGAGAAAAATATTTTTGGTACAGCATCTGCTTGGATGGGCAAGGTATCTGTTTTAATAAGGAGGAAGGAAAACGTGTTTCAAATATTGATTGTAGAAGATGATAAAGAATTAAGCCAGCTATTCCAAAAAGTGCTTGAGAAGAATGGATATCAAGTCAAAAGTGCATCGGATGGAGCACAGGCATTAGACGTATTGGTTAAGGAATATATTGATCTGATCATTTCTGATATTATGATGCCGGTTATGGATGGTTATGAACTGGTGTCGGAACTCCGTTCAGCAGGATATCAGATACCTGTACTTATGATCACTGCGAAAGGTTCCTTTGATGATATGCGCCAGGGATTTCTTTCGGGAAGTGACGATTATATGGTAAAACCGGTAAATGTGAATGAAATGGTTTTAAGAGTCGGAGCACTGCTTCGCCGTGCACAGATACTGAATGAACACAAAATTGTGATCGGTTCAACAGAGTTTGATTATGATGCAATGACGGTTACAACTGATAAGGAAAGTCTTGTTTTGCCTAAAAAAGAATTCCTGCTTTTATATAAGCTTGCAGCTTCGCCAGGCAGAATATTTACAAAACAACAGTTGATGGATGAAGTATGGGGATACGAGACGGAGGCAGACCCACATACGATAGAGGTACATATAGGAAGAATCAGGGAGCGTTTGAAAGATAACCCTGATTTTGAAATCGTAACAATGCGTGGAATTGGATACAAGGTGGTGAAAAAATAATGGAACAAAAGAAAGAAAAAGGATTGCGGATTCGATCCTGTCTGACTGGTGCAATCTGGCTGGCACTTGTATTTTCAACAGTCATATCTGCTTTATTATTTGCTTTTTTGAATCATTTTTTTAATCTGCCGGGCAGCATACCTGTGCTTGGCTGGCTTTTGATTTTCAATACATTGATTGCAGGGCTGATCACTTCCTTTATTAATGCAAAGTTACTAGAACCAATTACAAGACTTAGTAAAGCAATGAAGGAAGTTTCTCGGGGAGATTTTGAACAGCATTTGGAAACGAATAGCCGTATAGCAGAAGTTGGAGAATCTTATCAAAGTTTTAACGTTATGACAAAAGAACTTCGTGCAACAGAGGTGCTGCAGATGGATTTTGTATCTGATGTTTCTCATGAGTTTAAGACCCCGATTAATGCCATTGAAGGATATACAATGCTGCTTCAGGGAGAAGAACTGTCTCCGGATCAAGAGGAATATGTAGAAAAAATCTTATTTAACACCCAAAGACTTTCCGGATTGGTTGGTAATATTTTGCTGTTATCCAAGTTAGAGAATCAGAATATACCAATGAAAAAAACAGAATATCGTCTGGATGAACAGATCCGCCAGGCAGTTCTTTCATTGGAAACAAAATGGACAGAAAAAGAAATTGGTTTTCAGGTAGAATTGGAGGAAGTTAAATATACTGCGAATGAAGGACTTTTTATGCATATCTGGATAAATCTTTTAGATAATGCGATTAAGTTCAGCCCTTCAAAGGGGACAATTACGATGTTTCTGAAACAAGAACAGGATTCTGTTAAGTTCATTCTGGAAGATGAAGGACCAGGAATAGAGGATGATGTAAAATCCAGAATATTTGACAAGTTCTATCAGGTAGATGGATCTCATAAAGCAGAAGGAAATGGCCTAGGTCTTGCACTTGTAAAACGGATTGTAGATAGTGCCGGAGGAACAATCAAAGCAGAAAACCGTGAATATGGTGGATGCAGATTTGTTATAGAGCTGCCAAAGCAGAAAGATGAGATTATCTAGTTTTAAGATAAATTAGAAGATGGGAGGATTTATATGACATTTTATCAGGAGTTGCAGTTAAATCAGGCAGGTTCTAAAAACCTGTTGAAAAAGAGTGAAACACTAAAAGAAAAAACTATATCATATGTGGGTATATCTGGTGAAGATAGCTGCTACAATGGCATTTTGTTTTTTGTTTGTTAGTATTTTCAGCATCCTATTTGGAAATGAGAACAGCATTGTAGGTGTAGTAGTCTTATTATGTCTCATGGTGTTTAGGAATGCGGATCTGGGGATTCACACCGGACAA
The DNA here is from genome assembly GCA_032620915.1 of Oscillospiraceae bacterium NTUH-002-81. NCBI lineage: Bacteria > Bacillati > Bacillota > Clostridia > Eubacteriales > Oscillospiraceae > Oscillospiraceae bacterium NTUH-002-81. The sequence goes on along the minus strand of CP136052.1, from coordinate 3,011,845 downwards.
TCTACGATGCTTTTGGCTTTGTTCTTTGTAATTATGACTGTATGTCCGCATTTAGCAAATCAGTTTTCACCGGTATTGGGAATGCTGTTAAATATTGCGGCACTGGCTGTGTTGATTCTGTTCGGATGCCATAATCCATCCATGTTTAATCAATCTACATTGGTTCTTGGGTATCTGCTGCTATATGGTTATGATGTTACGGGAAAAAGCTATCAGATGCGATTAGTCGGAATGGCTTTAGGTGCAGCACTTACCTGCTTCGTATTTTATCGAAATCATAAAAACAGAACTTATAAAAGAAATCTGAAAGATCTGATACAAGAATTTGATATCACTTCTTCCAGAACAAAATGGCAGATATGTCAGATTTTATGCGTACCGATTGTCCTTTGCATTGCAGAACTTTGTAATATGCCACGTGCAATGTGGGCTGGTATTGCGGCCATGTCCGTGATTTTGCCGTCTATGGAAGATATGCACTACAGAGTCCGTAAAAGGATTGTCGGAAATATTGCAGGTGTTATATGTTTTACAGTATTATATTTTCTGCTTCCTTCGTCAATCTATGCATATATAGGAATTCTTGGTGGAATCGGTGTAGGATTTTCAGCACAATATGGCTGGCAGGCAGTATTTAACACATTTGGTGCTTTAGCCATTGCTGCAGAGACATATGGACTACAAGGAGCGGTTGGTCTTAGAGTGAGTCAAAATGTTTTTGGTGTTGTGTTTGCTTTAGCATTTTGTGTTATATTTTATTGGTTTATGCCTAAAAAAAAGGAAAGTGAGGTGACCGTACATGCAGAGTGAAGTGAATCAGGAAGAAAATTTGAATAGAATTATTACGGTTCCTAATCTTCTTTCTTTTTTCGGCTTTGTCTGATTCCGGTAATTATATGGAGTTATTGTGTAAAGAAAAATCCTCGAATGAATGCAGGGAAGTGACCGAAAAGTACCGCACAGGACGGAGTGCATATTTATGGCTCGGACAGTTGTTTATGAGATTGTTTGCAGGACTATTATAGCAGAAAGAAGAGGTGTTCGATATGTGTACAGCAGCAACTTACAAAACAAAAGATTTTTATATGGGCAGAACGCTTGATTATGAATTTTCCTATGGGGAACAGATCACGATAACGCCAAGAAATTACGAATTTGATTTCCGGTTTGCCGGGAAGATAAAAAGCCATTATGCTTTGATCGGAATGGCATTTGTTGCAGAAGGTTATCCGCTTTATTATGATGCTGTTAATGAAAAAGGCCTTGGAATGGCAGGTCTTAATTTTGTCGGCAATGCGGCATATGAAGAGGCTTTGCCGGAAGATGAAACAGAAGTCAGCCAGGTGGCACAGTTCGAGTTCATCCCATGGATCCTTACACAGTGTGCTACTGTAGCAGAGGCGAGAGAGAAGCTGGCAGCAATGAGACTGACAGGTACAGCATTCAGTGAACAGCTGCCGACAGCACAGCTTCACTGGATCATTGCAGACAAAGACTCCTGTATCGTTGTTGAGTCTATGAAAGATGGGCTGCATGTATATGATAATCCGGTAGGAGTGCTTACCAATAATCCACCATTCCCGAGTCAGATGTTTGCACTGAATAATTATGCCGGAGTATCCAGAAAACAGCCGGAGAGTACTTTTGCAGGAGTATTACAGCTTGATGCATATAGCAGAGGAATGGGTGGAATGGGAATACCTGGAGATCTTTCCAGCCAGTCAAGATTTGTGAAAGTTGCCTTTACAAAATTAAATTCGATCTCCGGTGAAGAAGAGGATGAGAGTGTAAGTCAGTTCTTCCATATCTTAGGATCCGTAGATCAGCAGCGTGGATGCTGTGAGGTGACAGAAGGCAAATATGAGATCACGATATACACGTCCTGTTGTAATACAGCAAAAGGTATTTACTATTATACGACTTATGATAATCATCAGATCACAGCGGTTGACATGCATGCGGAAAATCTGGATTCAGATCAGCTGATCTGTTATCCGCTTCTGTCCAAGGGCGAAGTCAGATGGCAGAATAAATAATACGAAAATGCACGGAGAAAGCATAACGCAGAACAACAGGAGGACAATATCGAGATTGTATGGAATGCAGATGTTAGGTTGATAATTGTGCAAGCACCGCCTGCACAATTTGTGCAACAAAAAAGAGGAGCCAGTCCAGACTCCTCAAAGGTACGTTATTTCAAAAAGTTGCTCTTGTGTTCCAGCGCGTGCAGATTATAGCCAAGTGTAGCCAGGTGCGCTACCTTCAGCGCAACCAGATTGATGTCGGTGGACATCGCACTGGCGATCTGCTCGGCTGTGTATCCATACTCATAGATGTAACGAAGGACTTCATCGCTGTCCATCAGAATCTCTGCTGCTACGATGTTCGCTTCATATTCCGGTTTGGATTTCATATCGTAGAGCATGAACTCATGAATCGGGGTGGTTTTCGCCATATTCCGGTGAAGCTGATCATGCCCTAATTCATGTGCGCACACGATGCGCAGCATATTTTCATCCAGACTGTTATTCAGGAAAATAAAGCGATTTCGCTTAATCACCCGGTACATTCCCTTCAGGGAACCGAAATTTTCGCAAAGCATGACATTGATACCAAGCTGCCTTGCAATTTCAAAAGGGTCTCTGGAACCGCAGCGTTTTACCAGTTTCTCACCGACCCGTGAAAGCTGTTCCGCATTCATCATACCACCTCCAGTTTACAGTATAGCGAAAAGTGTGTACGATACATATCACTGATCGGATTTTTTACGCCTCGTTTTCGGGGCGTATTTTTTATTGTTCTCTTTGGCAATCCAGTAGGCATCGGTCAGAGCTTTATAAGCTCCTTCGATGGCATCTTCGCTTAATTCGCCGCCAGCGAACATACCGGTCACTTCGCTGACCAGTTCTTCAATATCTTTCGCTGCTTTTGCGCCGCCTTTTTCATGAGCTTCTACGACATAGGTGCCGCTGCTTCCCAGCAGGTACTCAGTAGTAGTATTCAGCGCATCCGCAATCTTCTGGATCGTAACCATATTGGATGGTTTGCGGCTGCCAAGCTCATAATTCTGAATTGTGCGGGCGGTTACACCGGCCTTCTCTGCAAGTTCTACCTGAGTTAAATTGGCTTCTGTTCTTTTTTCTTTCAACCTTTCTTTGAAGACCATAGAAATACCTCTTTCTTTTTTGATAACGAACACGAACACTTTTTCATAAAAACCTATTGACACGAAAAACTGTGCTTGCTATAATGACGATGAAAACACGAAATACAATTCGTGTAATTATAGTATCACAAGAAATGCTGTGTGTCAATGCGTTCGTGAAAAGTTGTTCGTGCTTTCACGAACGGAGAGGAGGAATACAGGATGCAAAGAGTGATTCTTCACTGTGATATGAATAATTTCTATGCCTCTGTCGAGTGTATGCTGAATCCGGAACTGAAGAACAAGCCGGTGGCAGTGTGTGGTTCTGTGGAGGAACGGCATGGTATCGTACTTGCGAAGAACTACGCAGCAAAGGCGTTTGGCGTTTCCACGGGAGAGGCAATCTGGCAAGCAAAGCAGAAGTGCCAGGATCTTGTGATCGTGGAGCCGCACTATGAGCAATATATGAAGTTTTCAAAGCTGGCTCGTGGGATATACGGTCGCTATACCGATCAGATCGAGCCGTATGGGATGGACGAATGCTGGCTGGATGTGACCGGAAGCGGCTGCATGGGAACCGGATTTGAAATCGCAGATGAGATTCGCAGAACGGTTAAGTTTGAATTGGGACTTACGATTTCCGCAGGAGTGAGCTTCAATAAGATTTTTGCCAAGCTTGGGTCGGATATGAAAAAGCCGGATGCGATTACCTGCATCGAAGCAGATTCGTTCCAGGAGAAGATTTGGTGTCTTCCCGCCTCTGACTTGCTTGGAGTCGGCAGAGCGACCGAGAAGGTTCTGTCCGGTTATGGGATTCATACCATTGGAGAGCTTGCTGCAACATCGGATGATTTCTTGAAGTGCCGCCTTGGAAAGAATGGACTGGCGATTAAGAAATATGCCAATGGACTGGATGATTCGCCGGTTATGCGTTCCGATTATGTCTCCCCAGTAAAGAGCATTGGGCACGGAATAACGACCATGCAGGATTTGGAGAATAACGCCGAAGTCTGGTGTGTCATGCTGGAACTGGTGCAGGAGATCGGAACCAAGCTGCGAGCACATAAAAAAGAAAGCTGGCGGAATAGCGATTTCCATCCGCAACAACGAGCTTTACACGAAAGAGTGGCAGTGCCGGATTGGTATTCCGACACAAAGCCCTACCTATCTGGCGAAAACCGCATTTGCACTGTTTGCAAAGAACTATCAGTGGGAGCATCCGATTCGTTCAGTGACGGTTCGGGCAATCAACCTGTTTGAAGAGGATTGTCCGATACAATACGACCTATTCACCGACGTGAAATCACTGGATCGCCAGGAACGGCTGGACGCAGCGATTGAGCAGATTCGATTCCGATTTGGGAAAGATGCGATTAAAAATGGGGTACTTTTTCAGAAAAGCAAGATGCCGACAGAGCGAAAAGTGGATTTGGTTATGCCGACAGGAATGATTGGTTAATACAGCACCGGTAGAATCTGGTGAGTTCTTTGCTAAAAGAAGTCAACACATTCGCCGGTTTACAGAGGAGGAGCGTAGAATATGTCGGAACAGAAATGTAGAAAAGTATATGTACCTGTGAACTTAGATGTGGATGCAGAGGGAAATATTCGCCCGCGCCTAATTCGATGGATTGACGGACGGGTGTATGAGATCGACCGATTGAAGCATAAGTGCCGAGCTTCTTCCACGAAAGTGGGCGGCTGCGGAATTCGTTATACGGTCATGATCGGTGGGCATGAGAGTTTTCTGTTCAACGAAGATGAAAAATGGTTCGTTGAGGCAAAGGAGCAGTGCCTATGATCCTTTCACAGAAAAAAATAGAAGAAATCGCTGTTGCAGTGATAAGAGATTTTCAAAAGTCCTTTTTCGGCAGCGAAGCAGATGATCCGGCAAGATTTGCGCTTCCGACACCCATTGACCAGTTTGCATCCGATTATCTGAACCTGAAGGTGTCATTTCAAAAGTTGTCCTCGGACGGAAGCATCTATGGTCTGACCGCGTATGTGGATACAGAATATCAGATAGAGGTTGATGGAAGTCAGAGGAGCATCTTCCTGAAAACTAATGATGTGGTTCTGGACAAGAGTTTCATTGAACCAGAGAATATTCGGAAACTCTGCGGAAAACGCAGATTTACGCTGGCACATGAGTGCGCTCACCAGATATTGTTTCAGCTGGATGCCGATGACCGAAAGATAGCCTGCCATAAGAGACCGGAAGTGAGGAAAAAAGGTTCCCGCGTTCTGAGAACGCAGGAAGATTGGAACGAGTGGCAGGCCAATTCGCTGGGAGCTGCCATCCTGATGCCCCAGTTAGAAGTGGATCGGGCGATGTGGTTCATCAACAGCAGAAAGCCTCTGACATGTTATGGATGGCGTTTTTATAACAAAGACCAGGTGAAGATAGATACTTTCTGTGGTGTCTTTGGCGTTTCGAGATCGGCAGCTGCTATCCGCTTGGAACAACTGGGCTATCTGAACCGGAAAAAGGATTATGAATATCGTGATCCATTGGAGGTGTGGCCATGAGCAGGAATATCAGAGTATCGGAACCATCTGCGGAAATGCAGATTAAAATCATCCGGGCAAAGGATGCGATTGCTTCGCAAAAGCCCAGGATTGTCAGGTGTCCTTATTGCCGACATAATTCAATCATCGTCTTTGAGGATACCAGAGGACATGTGCAGACCAAATGCAAGGCCTGCGGACGTGAGACCGTCTTCAATGTTTTGGAGATGAGAAGATTACGGAGATTGCAGCTCTACTATTCGTCTCTGAATGGTTGAGATGACAATAAATAACCCTATTAACACAATTTTATAAGTCATAGCTGTGCTGTGGAGCCGCTGACAGGCGAAGTCTTCCGAATGCCGCATGAGACAGAATTATGGAATACCCATGTTCTGTTTTATCGGCACAGGATTTTTTCTTCACCGTCATGCGGCTCCTTTTTTGACCTTCCGTTGGTCCGGTTCTGTACCGGCTGTGCGGAAGGAGAAAGTATGTATTACGATCAGCATGTATGTGGAGCAAGAATTCAAGAGCTGCGCAAATCAAAAGGGTATACGCAGGAGGCTCTGGCTGAGGCGATTGATATTGATGCAAAACGCATTTCAAAAATTGAGCGCGGAGTAATATCGGCATCTTATAACGACATGATTCTGTTTTCGGAATTCTTTGGAGTAACGCTGGATTATCTGATTATTGGCAAGAGACAGGATGTGGATGCGTTGAAAAAGAGAGTGCAGGATGCCATTACGCAGCTTCAGGAAGCACTGATGTGAACTCGCAAAATTAGGTGGGCAAAGTCGCAGTTTCCGGCGTGTTATGTAAAACCGCATTCTTTTATACTTACTTTACAGCTAAGGCAACAAGGCTGATGAACTATGAAAATTGAATACTCATTCTCCAAGTACATTACTGACAGAACGAGCCTTCGACTGCACGCCATGATGCCCAACAGGGGCGAAGCGGAATCGCAGCAGCAAATGTCGGATTGCAACCGACGGTGGTGTAAAAAGCCTGTCAGGGACAATGATACTTCCGTAATTCGCGGTCCGGCCATAAAGAAGGCGGGATGGTTAAATTCCAATGGAGCAGTGAAGCACACTGCCGCTTGTGAGAAATCCCCGATCTCTGGGGTACCAAGAAAAAGTACAGAGAAACCATATTTTAAGAAAAGCTGTCAGAATAAAGCAGTTGTATTATTTTTTGTCAGCTTTTATCCATAGATGATTATGGGATTGGAGGCAACCAGATGAAAGAAAACTGGGTTTACCGGCGAGGAGATATTTACCTTGCCAATCTTGGTGTTCCGATAGGATCAAAGCAGGGCGGTGTTCGTCCGGTAGTGGTTCTTCAGAACGATGTCGGCAACTTTTATTCGCCGACGATTACGGTTGCTCCTCTGACAACGAAGATTCAAAAAAAAAGAAGCCAGCCAACACATTATTTCCTTCGGAAGGCAAAAGGGCTGGCAAGATCTTCGATGGTATTGGCGGAGCAGCTTGATACATGTGATAAGACCTGTGTGATTCGGTATCTCGGCAAGGTAAGTAAGGGACAGATGCGCGGAATTGATGAAGCTGTGAAAGTGCAGCTTGGATATTATATTCCGGAACAGGCGGAGAAAAAAAGACAAGGCAAATGCCGAAAGGAAGTGAATTTTGATGGTGGATAAATTGATTAAGCGTAAAGAAGCCGCTGAGATGTTGGGGATTAGCCTGGACACCTTGGATCATGCAAGAATGGAAGGGCTGATCACTTACGTTCAGTATGTTGAGAATGGCTGTGTTTATTTTACTGAAGTTGGACTTCAGGAGTATATTGCAAGGTCTACACATCGTGCAAGGCCGAAGGATAACAATCCGACTTTCCGAAAGAAGAGAACAGCCAGGAGCGGAATTCGACATCGTTGAGTATTGGCAGGTTATTCGCAATAATGAATATATCAGCTAAAAGTTTGGAGGTGTCGAAGATGGCAAGAAAAAGATATGCGATTCCTCAGTACGGAACCGTCATCATGGCGGGTAAGGAATATTACCGGACTCGAATTGAGGATGCTGATGGAAAGCGGGTGGCGTTGTATGGCAGAACCCGTGAAGAATTATATGATAAAGTGCTCGAAGCGAGAGAGCAGATTGAGGATAATACTTTTCGTAGATCATCCCCCACAGTAAAGGAGTATTGCGAAAAGTGGCTGTTGTTACAATCCGCACAGGTAAGAGCCACTACGTTGACGGATTACACATCGAAAGTAAACCGGCATATTATAAAGCCTCTGGGTCATATGAATATAGCAGATGTTACAGCGGATGATATTCGTCTGGCACTGGTTCCGGTATCCAAAAAATCAGCGTCTGTGTACAAATCGGTCAATATACTTTATAAGAGCATCTTTGCGGCGGCAAAGGAAAGCAAAGTGATTCAGGACAATCCTACAATTTATTTGTCTGGAAAGAACGGGGGCGTTCCTCAAAAAGAGAAAAACCCTTTGACTGATGATCAGGTGGAGAGATTGCTGGATGCGATAAGAGGATTACCACCGTATGTATTTGTGATGCTTGGTTTGTATGCGGGGCTTCGGCGAGAAGAAATTCTTGCATTGCAGTGGGATTCAGTTTTTCTGGATGAAGCAGCACCGTATTTGACAGTGTGCAGAGCTTGGCATACAGAGCACAATCGACCGATAATAATGTCTGAACTGAAAACAAAGGCTGCTCATCGAGATGTACCGCTTCCTGATTGCCTGGCGAAATGCCTGAGAGAAGCAAAGGAGAATTCCACATCAGACTATGTTGTTGCGAACAACGAGGGCGAACCGCTTTCATATACGCAGTTTAAGAGGCTCTGGCAGTATATTGTGACCAGAACTGTAAAGGAACGGAGCTACTACCGTTATGAGAATGGAAAACGAGTGAAGCATACGGTGAAACCAGTGCTGGGCGAAAGAGCTGCGCATAATGGAAAGGTGGTTTATAGCTTAGACTTTGAAGTGACACCACATTTGCTGCGGCATACTTATATTACAAATCTTATTCACGCATCGGTTGATCCTAAAACAGTTCAATATCTTGCCGGTCATGAGAACAGCAAGATAACGATGGACATTTATGCAAAGGCAAAGTATAACCGACCGGATGAACTGGCGGGTATATTAGAGGATACCTTTACACTGTGGGATGCAGAATAGGCCAGACAGTTTCATGAATGAGATCAAAAAGAGTAGGGATAATCCCTGCTCTTTTTACATATAGCCGACATCCTTGAGAACCGGAGCAGCATTCTGGATAATTAAAGAGCAAAGATCAATTTGGATATATCAAGAAAATGGAGGAAGCAATAATGGCAAGAAAAAAAAGTAGTGCCGGAATATGGAACAATTATGAAGAGGGGCGTTCAATATTACAGAACACGAATGCAGGATGCGGATGGAAAATGGATTTCGCTATATGCACAGACTCCTGAAGAGCTGTACGATAAATCCATTGAGATGAAGCGCAGTATTGAGGATGAAATATTCCGGAAGAATAACCCGACAGTAGCTGAGTATTGCGAAAAATGGTTGAAGATGCGCTCGGCGAGTGTGCGAGAAAACACATTGAGTGGATATGAGCGCACGATAAGAAAATATATTATTGGCGCTATTGGAGATATGTATATGGACGAAGTGACGACCGATGACCTTCGCTTGCTGCTGGTGCCAATCTCCAAGCAATCAGCTTCCCTGTACAGCAAAATGAATATGCTGATCAAATGTGTTTTCTATTCAGCAGAAGAAAGCAAAATCATCAGTTATAATCCGGCTGCGTCGCTTTCCGCAAAAGGCGGAACACCAAAGCAGGAAAAGAAGGCATTGACGGATGAGCAGGTGAAAATTCTTCTGGATACAATCAGGGGATTACCACCGTATGTCTTCGTAATGATTGGGTTGTACGCAGGGTTGCGGCGGGAAGAAATTCTTGCACTGCGATGGGATTGTGTTTTCCTGGATGAAGCCACTCCATATATTTCGGTACGGCGAGCATGGCGTTCTGTGAATAATCGTCCGGTAATTTCAACAGAATTAAAAACGCCAGCAGCTAAAAGGGACATTCCTATTCCGGGCAAGCTGGTGGAATGTTTGAAAGAGGCAAAAGAAAAGTCAAAATCGGAATATGTGATCTCTGACAGGAATGGTAACGCTCTGGCTGAATCCCAGTTCGTGAGGGTGTGGAAGTACATAGCAGTTCGTTCTACGGAAGAACGCTGCTATTACACCTATGTGAATGAGCAGAAGATTAAGCATGTGGTAAAGCCGAAGCTTGGTGAGCATCAGCCGAACAATCCGAAGTTGGTATATACGATGGATTTTCAAGTGACACCGCATCAATTGCGTCACACTTATATCACGAATCTGATTTATGCTTCGGTTGATCCTAAAACCGTACAGTATCTTGCCGGACACGAAAACAGCAAGGTGACTATGGACATTTACGCCAAAGTCAAGTATAATAAACCTGCCCAATTACATGGGGTGATCAACAGAGCAATCGACACATCAAAAAAAGATTAGGGTTAAAATCCGACAAAAGCCTACAAAATCGTGGGTTTAAGAACTGGTGGACGAAGAGCAAAAAGCTTGAAAAACCGCGTAAAATCAAGCAAAATCGAGCTTCGGTTTCGTGAAATACGGTCTCAAGGCTGCACGTCGCGCACCTCAGTTCAGCAAGCGATAATCGACTGCTCAGACTATATCAAAATGGTTCAAAAAGCCCGGAAAATCAAGGTTTTCCGGGCTTTTGCTATATCTAAACGGGTGACAAAAGTTTGACCAAATTTGGCAAAACGAGAGCCGAATTCATCCGATTTTTAGTGGTCCGCAAGTGGTTAACTGGCCAAAAAGAGGGCAAAAAAGAGGGGGAAGTGGTTCCCAAAGTGGTTAACCGAGAGCCGATTTTTGGGGTGCTTTTCAGCCCTCCTTCCCCTCGTTTTTTGGCTGTGGCAGTTTGGCATAGTTTGAGCTAATTTGAATAATTGAATATGAATTTGATGTAGCACACAGTATAAATGCTGGGTGTTTTTTTTCATTTCAGGAACTCGTATTCCGGCGATAGAAAGAGCCGTCACTTCACTGTTAATTTTGAAGTGGCGGCTTTTTTCTATTTCGTGTGTCCAGCGAAGCTGGACCACACTAGCCGGTGTAAGTCCGGTCACGGTAATCGCCAGTGAGCCGTATAGCTAAACTCGGTGCGTTGCAGTAATGCAGGGTACTAAGCGAGTGGATAAAGTAACCTCGGTAAGAGGGGCGAGCAATTATACAGACCGTAACATAAAGTGAATTCTGCCGTATCGTTAAAAGGGTCTCTGAAAAGAGAGCAAAGGGAAGCTGAACCTTGGGTATATGGGTGAAAGCCATGGAACGTGTGAAGAAACTGGAAAGCAGCACAGAGGAATCCCTCGGTATAGAGGAAACGGTATGTATGAAAAGTGTGGTTCGGAACTGGAGAGACCCTACCCATCACCGAAAGGTAAAAAGAAAGCGTATAAGCTTGGCGAAATCGTATTTCTGATGGGAGGGAGTCGGAGAGGAACATAGTACCGATAATGCCTGTGCAAGAAAACGCAGTCTATGGGAAGGTTCCTTGCTTCATTCACGTTTGTAGAGAGGGTAAGAGTGAGAGAATGTCATGCAGACTAACAACTCCAAAGAAAAAGTTCGACAACTTCAAAACAAACTATATCTGACAGCCAAGAAATGCGATAGCCGAAGATTTCATGTACTTTACGATAAGGTATATCGGGATGATATACTTTTTGAAGCATGGAAACGGGTAAAAGCTAACAAAGGTTCCAGTGGTGTAGATGGTATCAGAATCGAAGATATTGAAGAGATGGGAATTGAAAAATACCTGTCAGAAATCAAATCGGAACTGATGGATGGAAAGTACAAACCATCCCCAGTAAAGCGAGTTATGATACCAAAACCAGACGGAAGTGAAAGACCTCTTGGAATACCAACAGTCAAGGACAGAATTGTGCAGATGGCTACCAAGATAGCAATAGAGCCAGTATTCGAAGCTGACTTTAGAGATTGTTCCTATGGATTCCGACCGAAAAGAAGTGCCAAGCAAGCACTGGAAGTGGTAAGAAAAGCGTGTAACAACAAGGGCTATTATGTAGTAGACGCAGATATTGAGAAGTTCTTTGATAACGTAAACCAAGATAAGCTGATGAAACTGGTAGAGCAGAGAATATCAGACCGTAGGATATTGAAGCTGATAAGACAATGGTTAGTATCAGGAGTATTATACGGAAATGTACTGACAATTTCTGAACAGGGAACAAGTCAAGGTTCAGTTATATCTCCGTTATTGGCAAACATCTACTTAAATACACTGGACAGACTGTGGGAAAAGTATGGATTTACTCACGGTATTCTTGTAAGGTACGCAGATGATACAGTAATCATCTGCAAGAATAGGATGCTATGTCTATATGTGCCGACGGCTTCGGTGTCACAGATTTTAACAAGGTCGGATTTAGAGGCAAGAAAAAATATACGGTGATTGCAATGACGACTGGTAAGTCTAATTTCAATAAAGATATAAAGTACACATTTCGATTTAGTCCAGAACATATTTGGATAGTTGAAAAATGATAAGAAGAAACCCACCTCTGCATATGAGGTGGGTTTCTTCTTATCAAAGTGTCCGCAAAGACGGAGACCGTCAGCAGCGCGGCGGCGAAAGTTAGTAAAACGCAAAAACGCAGAGACTTTTTCATAGAAATGCTCCTTTCCCATAGACCGGTCTTTCCAATAGCTGTTCACAAGGAAAGACGAAAAAAGAGGCGTTTTGGTTGCACATTTTCAAAAAAATGCAGCAAATCAGGCTGTTTTCATGGAATATCCAATCAGGGATTGTTTTCTGGGATCCTCAAAAAGGTGTCCTTGCACCGCAGTACCCGGAGACAGGCGTCATCGATGACGCTTTCATCCAATGTGCCCTCCTGCACCGCCGCAATGACGGCGGGGATCTGGGTCCGGTAGTCCGTGGTAACAACCATATCGTTTCCCGCTTGCAAGGCCAGCACAACTACAGCGCCGTCCTTGGCGTAGGCCTTCACGGCGTCCATCGCCAGATCGTCGGTGATGGCGATGCCGTCAAAGCCGCATTCTTCCCGCAGAATTTTGTGAACGGCAGGGGGAGAGGGACGCCGGCAGCTCCGGGTCCATGCAGTTGACGATGTTGTGGCTCACCAGCACAAAAGGGAGTCCCGGCCTCGATCCCCGCCTTGAAGGGCAGCAGGTCGGCAGTCTCAAAGGTCTCCATCGGCCGCTGATCCACGGCGATGCCGGTGTGGGTGTCTGCGTTATTACCGTAGCCGGGGAAGTGCTTCAGTACCGGCAGCGTACCGCCCTCTGTCATGGCCGGCACCACCAGCCTCACATAATCCGCTGTCATGTTCGCGTCCTGCCCCAGCGTCCGGTCATAGATGAAATCCTTCGGGTCGGTGGACACGTCGCACACCGGCGCGAAATTTACATTGATGCCCAGTGCCCGCAGCTCCCGGCTTCGGGTGTCCGTATCCCGGAGAATTTCTTCAATGCCGCCGATGTAGTTCAGCTTCTGAGGAGATTTGAAGGGTTCAGAGAAGAGGTTAGGGTTTCGGCTGGCCCGGGTGACGGTGCCGCCCTCCTCGTCGCTTCCAATAAACAGGGGGATAGCGGTCGCATCCTGGTAGCTCTCGATTTTCTGGATGAACTGCTCCCACGTCAGCCAGTTGTCGCCGTCCTTGTAGTCTCGTCCGAACAGCAGATAGCCTCCTAAATGGTAGGTGGAAATATCCTCCACGGCGTTGGTCTCCGGGCACCGGACGAAGAAAAGCTGTCCCACCTTTTCCTCTAAGGTCATGGAGTCCAGTAGTCCCTGCAGCCGTTCTTCACGGGCCTTTTCCGCCGCCAGACGTTCCTGTTCCGCGATTTCCTCCGGCGTCAGCTCCGGTTCCGTGGGCGTGGCGGGTTCCTCTGCCTGTCCCGGCGTCACCGGTTCAGCGGGATTCTCTGTTTTTCCGCAGCCTGTAAGGGTAAATACAGTCAATGCCGCCAAAAGCGCGGCCAAAAAAGCGTTTCATAGGCGCCTCCTTTCAAAGTAGCTTCAGTCTAACATAAACCGGGAAAAAAAGAAAGAAAAAAGTATCCGCACAATAATCGCCCGTAACCAAAGAGCACTATCCGGGATAGCCCAGATAGTGCTCAAATCAGTATAGTTTTAAAAATTGGTCAATCGTGTAGGCACGGCCGTCAACGATAATATGGGATCTGCTATTCTGCTTAAAAAATTCAAGATAGGTTGCTTTGTTTGCTCGTTGAAATCGAACATATTCGCCGTATCGCTGCTTACTCCGTGCATGCTGATGGAGATACCGTCTTTCTGTATCGTGACTTCCTGAGCAGGCGTACAGCGGGAAGCTTGCGGCTCGATTTGCAGTGGAACCACTGCCTGTGTAACCATGATCTCTCCCGCAAGCTCATTTCGCAGGATCCTCTGCCAACGCATGAACGTGCTGTAGCTGATCCCATGCTCCCGGCACCATTGCCGCTTTGGCATACCGCTTCCGTTGCACGCTTTTATGATTTCGATACTTCTCTCTTTTTTCAGGGTTTGAAACTCGTCCGGCATTCCTGAGACCTCCTTGAGACTTTTGGTACCGATGGGTCTTCTGATACCTCGGTCTCATTATCTCATCTCTACTTTGATCTTGCCGGACGGTGGATTATGAGGCGCTTACTTATCAAAGATAATGTTTTACAATATCCGGGTTTTCAAGGGCGCTTTCAAGTATGCGACTGAGAACGGAAGTGTATCCTTTACCAAGGGATTTTGCACGTCTGATTGTTTGAGGGGAAAGCCGCAGTGTGACTGGTTGCTTGCAGCGTTCTTCTCTGTTTGCGGCAGAGATTCTTCGGAACTGGGCCAAGGATTTGATCCTGCAGGAGCATTATGCCCCTATTCCTCCGGCTTTATTCTATTCAGATTTCTTGTTCCAGAGAAGAATTTTCCCAATTAGCAGATTTAGGAATATTGTGCCAACCAGAAGAGTATGCCTTCCCTACGACGGTTAGCGTTGGCGATGGGAAAAATACGCCTAGTTTTTCCGATGAGACCGCTCACATTTTAGCTGGAAAAAAGGAGCTCCTGTTCTTCGAAAATTGGCAGACATCAAATTATAAGCAGGATACATATCTACACCTAGCGGAGAAATTCGATTGACCGCTAAGGAACACGCAGCCTTTACACAGTATCTGCATCTGGTACGTCAGCGGGATGATATGGAGCGACAGCAGATTTACTTCCGTGGTCATACCGATGCGGTGGCGTATCTCAAAAAAATCAAAACGATTTGAATGTGCATAGAATTGGAGATATCGGTCATACTATATAGAAGAACTATTTTTGCGGCAGTAAAACGAGATTACTGCCGCAAAAATATTGACAAAAGCGTTTGACATGAATATACTGTTATTGTAGCGGCAGCAAATGACGTTTACTGCCGCAAAAATAATCAGATGGAGGTGTAGGAATGACCGATTCGAGATATTTTGAAGGTGTAAAGAATCAAAAATGTTTCAACAGGCAACAAGTATTACAATCGTTCCGTAACGCTGGATATCAATTAAGCGATGCTTCCTTTTATAAAAGATTTGCGTCAATGGTTAAAGATGGTGATCTGGCTCGTGTTGGTAACGGCCTGTACTGCCTTCCTGGTAATAATGCAAGACCATATGACCACGAATACTCTGATCTGGCGGTAGAAGTGGCATCTTTGATACAGGAACAATATCCGCTGGTAGATTTTTCTATCCTGGAACTGATTCAGCTCAATGATTTTGTGAATCATCAACTTGCACATAATGTTCTGTTTTTATCTGTGGAATCTGATGTAATAGAATTTGTGTTTGACATGCTAAAGGACCAGTATTTTGGAAAAGTGTTTATTAACCCAACACTGGAAATGTATCACCAGTATTGGAGCGACAATATGATTGTTATTAACAAGCTCACAACAGAGGCACCGAAAAGCGCTGGAATCCCATGGCATACACGATTGGAGAAATTGCTTGTTGATATAGTTGCAGACCCGCTACTGCTTGATTCTGTCAGTGAGAGTGAATATCCGACTATATATGAGGACGCATTTTCCATGTATGTGGTAGATGAGAGTTGTCTATTTCGATATGCAGCACGCAGAGCCGTTGATAAAAAAATTAAGAAACTGATTAGAGAGAAAACAAACATCACATTACGAACAAAGAGGTAAAGATATGCTGTTACAAGAGAATTTTGCCGAAGAACATATTAGAGAGCTGCAAAGGACCAGTCGCAGAGATCCTGTACTTTTGGAACGTGCTGTATATGCGTTTGGACTGTTGGAAGCACTTGCGAAGGTTGGTATGCCCTTTATTTTCAAAGGTGGCACCTGCCTTATGCTGCTGATGGAACATCCGCGTCGGTTATCTACAGATATTGATATTATTGCTGAACCGGGTACAGATTTGGATAAGTATTTGGATCGAGCATCGGAGATTTTCCCTTTTAAGGCTGTTGAGGAACAGAAGTGGATTGGAAAGAACAATATTGAAAAAAGGCACTTTAAGTTCACTTATGATTCTCCAATCAATAACAGACCATTCTACATTCTTCTGGATGTTCTGTTTGAACACAATCATTACTCAGAGCTGGTTCAAAAAGAAATTCAGAATGATCTTCTTTTGACAGAACCGGAATATCTTACTGTTTCCCTACCGTCAGCAAACTGCATTCTGGCGGATAAATTGACAGCATTTGCTCCACACACCACAGGTATTCCGTTAAATTGCGGAAAAGACATGGAAGTCATGAAGCAGTTCTATGATGTATCTTCTCTGCTGGAGATATTTACAGATTTTCAGCAGATAGGACCTACATATGGGAAAATTGCACAGGCGGAAATCGCTTATCGAGGAATTGAAAGCAACAGTAAAGATTGCTTGTGGGATACTTTTGAAGCTGCATTGTGCATTGCATCCCGTGGAAAAGTGAGCAAAGAGGAATATCCGATTTATGTAAAGGGTATTCGGGAACTGAGAAGCCATATTTATGCCGAGAACTATACGCCAGAGATTGCCGCTGGGAGAGCTGCTAAGATCATGTATATGGTTGCATGTCTGTTGTCGGATACAGAATATCTGCGCGTAAATGACTATGCGAAGTTCTTGGATATGAAGATAGAGCAGGAAAAATTGGCTTCTCTTCGCTATATGAGAAAGGTCAATCCTGCGGCATACGCCTATGTTATAAAAACAGACAGATTATTGGCCGAATTGCAGGGCTAACATAAAAATTCATATACATCGCCGATTGGTGTTCTTTTGAGAGCCAGTCGGCTTTTTCTATATCAAAATCAAAACGGAGGTATTACTACATGACCAATGCAGAGTTGAACACAGCATTATATCAAAAGATGTTTGCCGAGCAGGAAACCTATCGGGAATGGCTGCTTTCCCAGCCTTCGGAAGAAGTTCTGAACCACACCTATGAGTACACGGTTCGGGAGGACATTCTTCTTTCGATGGAATACAATGATCTGCCGGATGCGCAGGCCAAAGCGCTTCTGAAATCTCCCAGTCCCCTCGCCGACGTATTTAGGGATTGGGAGCAGGATAACGACTTCACCCCGTTCCTCAACATAATGAACGAGTGGTACGCCAAGGACACCAGCAACAAGATAAAGTCCATCTTCCTGTCCCGTATGAGCGACGGAAAACGCTGCTCCGGCAGCATTCCCTACGGCTACAATCGACTGCCCGAAGATAAACAGACCTTAGTGGTCGATCCTGTTGCTTCTCAGGTGGTAAAACACATCTTTGAGCTTGCGGCAGAGGGCTTGACACCTCCGGCAATTGCAAGACAGCTAACGGAGGAAAAGGTGCTGATTCCATCGGCGTACACCCTCCAATATCACCCCGAACAATGCAACCGAAAAGCAGAGTACGGCTGCACAAACTGGAACGCAAACACGGTAAGAGAGATTTTAAACCGACAGGAATATCTCGGTCATACTGTGCTGAGAAAGCCCATTGGAACGAATTTTAAGACCGATGAACGCCGCTTTGCCACCGATGAGGAACGCCTTGTGTTTGAGGACACCCACGAGCCAATCGTTGACAGCGAGCTTTGGGAGCAGGCGCACAGAAGATTGAAACACGCCACACGCCGTATAAAGGAAGGGACGCACCAAGAGGAATGCTTATTGCCCGGTCTTGTGTATTGCGCTGATTGCGGCAGTAAGATGTCCTATCAGACGAATTACTACAAAAGCGGAGAACCCTATCACTCGTTCCGATGCAGCAGCTACGGGAACAGAACCGTGAACTGCACCATCCATCATATCAGCGACAAAGTCCTCTATCAGTTGGTGCTGCGTTCTATCCAACGCCTTTCAAGCCACATTATCGCAGATGAGCGTGGCTTTGCCGAAGAATTGAAAAGCAAATGGGAAGCACAGGCGAACAGTAAACCGCAAAAGCAAAAGGAAGAACTTCAGACAATCAACCGCAGACTGAATGAGCTTGACCGCCTGATTGGAAGTCTTTATGAGAATTTCATTTCAGGTCTGCTGCCTGAAAAGCAGTACAAGTCCCTGATGAAAAAATATTCTGCTGAGCAGGACAGCCTTGAGAGCCAAGTATCAGAAATTCAGGAGAAGTTGGAGCAAACAAAAGCGTCCTCTGCCCATATCGGGCGGTTTATCAGGCTCATCAAGAAGTATAAGCAGCCCGCAGAGCTGACAAAAGAGATGGCGTGTGAACTAATTGATAAAATCGTTATTCACGAAGCCATAGGCAAAAAGCCGAACCGACAGCAGCAGGTGGACATCTACTATAACTTCATCGGGCAGTTTGACCTCCCGCTTTCCGAAAAGGAAACTGCCGAAGCAAAGCGGAAGGCCGAGCGAGAAGCGGCGGAAAAGGTCAAGCGAAAGAAGAACCGGCAGCGTGAGAGTAATGTTGCCCATCGAGCCAAAGCCAAGGCAGAACGCTGGGCGGCGAATGACGGTCATAAGTACCCGAAGCGTATCTGCGAACAATGCGGCAAAGAGTTTTATCCAAACAGCACAAGGCAGAGGTTTTGCAACACCGATTGCACGAAAGCCCATCAGCAAGCCGAAAAAGAAAAAGAAACGCTATGCCGAAAAGGGCAACCACACCTTCCGTCAAAAGGTCTGCAAGATTTGCGGCATGCCCTTCTGGCCGTCCAACGGTCAGGGAGGTGCTATGCTCCGAGGAATGTAAGGCAATCAACCGCAGGCAGAAACAGCTTGCCTATTATCATCGTAAGCAATCCGAGCAGAAAGCCGGAGAAGCAATATAAATTCAAGGAGGAACACACAATGGAAAAATTCATCACAGACGAAAGGACAGGCTTGCGTTATGAGCTTGTCGGGGACTACTATCTGATTGCCGGAGAGGACGAGCCGGAGGGCAGACCCATCGGCGTATGGGGACAGCGACACTTGCGGTATCTGAAACAGCACCGCAAGGTACTCTATTCCGAACTGCTGATAAGCGGAAAGCTGAACGATTATCCTGCCGACCTAAACGAGCAGGCAGAGGAACTGTTCTCTCGGCTGGTAAAACAACTTGCCGAAAAGGAGAGCGTAACGGAAGCGCTTAAAGCGGAAAACCAAATGCTGTGGGTGCAGAAAATCCAAAAGTTAGGATTTTGCAGCAGATGAACAATGTGCAGAATGTGGCTTCCGAGATTGTGCTGAATGAGTCGATCTACTGCTGAAAGAATGGTTGGGGTATCAATGTTTTCTCGTTTAAGAAACAACATCGTTGTACTGTGGATTGTGCGCTTACTTGCGTTGCCAGTGATTGCGCTGCTTTATGCGGCAGGATTTGTACTTAATCTTCTGTATGGTATCTGCGGCAGCATTGGTATGATTCTTGCCGGGCTGGGCGGCTTTGCGGCTTTCCTCGCGCTGCTGGATGGCAGCTATGCACAGGCGGCAGCTTCGGCGCTTGTGGCGCTGCTGTTATGCCCATTTGCAGCGCCGATGTTGTTATCGCTGGCAGGAAGTGCCTTGATTGTCGCTGCATCAGCGTTATTTGCTTGGCTATTCTGAAAACAGAATATGACGATGAACCGCTGTCGGCTGGACAGCGGTTTTTCTTTTTCAGATAGTATTCAAGAAGTCATAAAGTCGGGATAATAATGGAAGAGGTAATGCGTTTAGAATAGTGACCGACAATATTTTGAACGCTACTTGTGGTTTTATGGACAATCTGCTATAATATCTATGTATATTTTTGAGGAATGGGATTGATATTCTTTTCTTACTAAAATTACGGAAGGAGGGCTTGACAATGATACTCAAAGGCGCGAAAATGGCTCGGCTCGGCAGGAGCATAGCGCCGTTTTTCAGCGTGTCAAGTCTTATTTCATACAATTTATAACGAACCAGTTGCCGGAGACAGGGCGCATTATGCCTTGGCTTTGGTTTTTAGCGTTTGCCGGAAGGATGGTGGTTTGATATTGAAGTCCTAACCACGACCGGCAAATCAATCTTTTCCGGTTAAACCTTCTGTCTTCTCCGGCGTGTCCGCTGTCGGAGGAAGTAAATAGCGGACAATTAAAAAATGGAGGAACTCTTATGAAGAAAAAACTATTTGCAGTCCTACTCAGCATTGTAATGGTAGCTGGATTGCTACCGACCGTAGCCTTTGCTACGGAAAACTACAATCTGTATGTAAACGGCGAACAGTTCACAAGCGAAAAGCTCTCTATCGCTTGTGGAGAAGGAACCGCAAGCTATGACCCGAATACAAAGACCCTTACGCTTAACAATGCCGCAATTACAAACGGCGGCAAAAGCGATGAAAGTCCTAAGTACGGTATCAGAGTAGTCGGAGACACCGATTTAACGATCAAACTTTCCGGCACAAACAGCATTACTTTAGATAACGGCGGCGGAATTTTTGCAGACGGTAGCAGTGATAATTACAATATTATCGGTGACGGTAAGCTTACAATCAATGTAAAATGGGATGCACTCTATACGCTTAATGGCAACATCAGCATATCCGAAGGTGCAAAGCTTGATATAACTTCTGCTGAGGGCTGCGGAATTACTTCTTATAACAAAGGAATACTTTCCATTGACGGCGCAAAGGTTGCGGTTTCTTCCTATTACACTGCTGCAAGCGCCAAGGAACTGGAAATCAAAAACAACAGTGAGGTTGCTTTGATTGCAAGCGAGGATCAATTTAACGCAGTGTATATGGGCGATGAAAACGGCGCGGGCAAAATTGAAATTATCAACTCCAAGGTGGAAGCAACAAGCCATTATCCCGCTTTGTTTACCGAGGGCAATCTGACGGTTAACGGCGGCGAGGTAAAATGCACCTCTACTGCGGACAGCGCAATATGGACTAATGGCGATATTCTGATCAAGGGCGGCGCCAAAGTAACCACTGACGGTAAATACCCGATGGGCGGTAACGGTACTTTTACCGTAGAAGAAGCAGAGATTGATGCAAAGAATACGAATGCGAATAATATCCCTGCAATTTTCGATGAATGTGTGCCTGTGATTGCCGATGGCTATCATCTGAACTATGCAAAAGCTGTAGACTCGGAAGGAACAGAAATTGACCTGCTTTCCAGCGGTAATCAGTACTTTGCACTTTATAAAAATGTTCATTTTATCACAAAGGCTGTCTATCCGGTTTCTTTCGTTGTAACGCCGGACGGTCTGACCAATGTTGTTGTTAAAGTGAATGGTCAGGAGGTTACCGGCTCTGTCAGTTTGGAAGCAGGAACTTACCCTGTTGAAGTAACAGCCGATAACTGCAAAGCATACACCGGCAATATAACGATCACCGCCGATGCGGCAACGCATACGCAGACGGTTGCAATGACTTATTTACCTGCCGACTACACCAAAGTAGACGCAGCCATTGCCAAGGCAAATGCACTGAACAAGGACAACTACAAGGACCTCACCGCCGTGGAAGCTGCCGTCAATGCTGTTGTCCGTGACAAGAGCATTACCGAACAGGACGAAGTAGATGCCATGGCAAAGGCTATCGAAGATGCCATTGCTGCCCTGCAATACAAGGATGCAGATTATACAAAGGTAGATGCAGCCATTGCCAAAGCAAATGCACTGAACAAGGATAACTACAAGGACTTCACCGCCGTGGAAGCCGCTGTGAATGCTGTGACCCGTGGTAAGAACATTACCCAGCAGGCAGAGGTTGACGCTATGGCAAAGGCTATTGAAGATGCGATTGCTGCCCTGCAATACAAGGACGCCGACAAGACCACCCCGGCACCTGCTGCCACGGCCACTCCGGCACCTGCTGCAACAGCCACACCTCAGTACACCATTCCGCAGACTGGCGACACCAGCAACCCTGCTTTGCTGGTTGTCCTTATGCTTGTCAGCGGTAGTGCAGCCATTGGAACAGCCGTTGTTGCCAGCAAGAAAAAGCACAACAGATAACTGAACAGCCCCCTCGCTCCATCTTCCGGGCAAAGCAAAAGCGCCGCAGCGATGTGGCGCTTTTCTATTGCCACAAAGCAGCAAATAGCGGGTTTCCCCACCATAAGCGATAAGTTATATTCCCCACCATAAGCCTGAATTTCCCGACATCCAAAAAGGTTGGTGATCACACGGTGTGCTCCGATATAGTAATCTCCGATCTTTTCATTGGAAAAAGCAAAATCTGTTTCAACAGAAAGTCTCTTCCCATGTTTGGCGGGACGTCCTCTGCGGCCGGTATGTGCAGGAGCAGGATCATACATGACAGAATCAATCCTTGCATTGCCAATCAGATCCAGATTCGGATATTCATCAACGATGGATACCAGATTCTGTTTTGTATACCAGCTGTCACAAAGGATGATGATATGATCTTTGCTGTGAAATTCAGGCATAATCTGCCGGATCATGGAGGCTGCCAGTTCCAGTTTAGATTCTTTTTTCTGCCACATACGATAGCCAAGAGGAGGAGAGTGCCGCGGAGAATTTTTTGCGAAGAAAGAATTGTTATAGCTTTTGTAATTCCGGGAAAACCTTTATCTAAGAAAAAAATACAATATTAACATGAATATCATGAATATAATATTGGAGGTTGTGAATATTCCCAAATACTTCCCTCTCAGATTCCTGTTTTCTTTTGCAATATATTTGAAACTTATCAGGCTTGCCATGGATGCAATCAGAGTGCCGAGACCTCCAATATTGGTTCCGACAATTAAAGCCCGGTAATTATCTGTAAAGCCGGATAAAAGAAGCGCAGCGGGAACATTGCTCATAATCTGACTAGCAAGAACAGCAGTAAGTGTTTCCCTTCCTGCCATGATTCTTTCCAGAAAACTGCTGAATTGCGGAATCCTTCCAAGGTTGCCGATAAAAATAAATAATGCGATAAAGGTGGCAAGCAGGGAGTAATCCACTCTGCTTATATTTTCCCTGTTTCTTAGCAGCATATATATAAGAACCAATACAAGAGGAATCTGGTATGGAATGATACGTGCAACAGTGAGCAGGCAGATTGTAAATAAGATCAGGTAAGCGGCCAGGTATTCCATGTTAAGTTCTTTTCTGTCAGAGAATCCTAAAAGAGTTTTATTTTTTTCGGAACCGCATACGTGAGGTGCTTTGGCAGCGGCTACCTGTATCCATATCAGAAGAAGGATAAGTGCTGTGGCGGAATAGGGAAGCATCAGGGTTATTAATTCTGCCGTGGACATCCCTGCTCTGGCATATAGATAAAGGTTCTGCGGATTTCCGATTGGTGTGAGCATGCTTCCGAGATTAGCAGCGATTGTCTGCATGGCTACTATTTTAAGAAGCCAGTAATTGCCCAGTTCCTTTGGCAGTTTATGCACAATGATCAGTGCAAGAGGAACAAAAGTAATCAATGCCACATCATTGGTGATCACCATTGACAGGAAGAAACATAAGAGTACCAACAGCCTGATCACACCCACAGTTCCCGATGTTCCCATCAGCAATTTTTTGGCAAGTATATCAAAAACACCAACAGCCTTCAAACCAGCTACAATTGCCATCAAACAGAAGAGGAGCCCGAGAGTCCTGAAATCGATATAAGTAAAATAAGCCTTATCCGGTCTGACCCAGAACATAGAAAGAAGCGCCAGGATCATTGCGATTGACAAAACGGTTTCTTTCCTGAAAAAAACATATAATTTTTGTAACATAATATTTCCTTTCCGGTCTGATACGACTGCATATAAGTATATCACAGAAACATCCAGAAAAAAAGAATATCATTTTGTATTGTGGATTTTCCTTTCGACTTAATAGGGCTCCTCACCCTTCGTAAATTATGTCGTAGAATTCAAAAAGATATTGGTTACCTATTATGAGACCAAAGGTATTGAGAATATCAGTATATTTTCAAAAAGTACTAAAAAATCTCCTAAACAAGAAGTGCCGCAAAATTCCTTATCTCAGTGATTTTGCGGCATCTACTTTATACATTGAATATGATATTATTTTTCAGCTTTCTGACGTTCTTCTGTCAATCCAAGCACTTTGAATGTTTCAGGATCAACCAAAACACCATAGTCAGCCTTGGCCTGTTCCACAGTGATATATTCATTCTTAACATCCATAGCTACTTTTTCAGCAGGACGCTTAAACGGATTACCATATCCACCACCAGTTGCTGTAACCATACGCACAACATCATTGGTATTCATAACACGGCGTGCTGCAATTCCCATTGGTTCGCTTACGGTTCCATCTGCATCAATAAACTGGAAATAATTTACAGAACCGTCTTTTCCACCAGCTGCACCCCATACCGGCCATTTATTTCGACCAAAAGATGCTGTAAAGGTCTGATTCTCATTCATAGAACGGTATACACGAACCGCACCACTTCCGCCACGGTATTCTCCCGCACCTGCCCCATCAGTATGCAGACTGTGCTCATCTACACGAATTCCATAACGAGTCTCAGCCATCTCTACCGGCACATTATAAGTTTCTCCATCGCCAACACAGAAAAGTCCTACCTGACCATCATGGCCTTTGCAAGCTCCCCATCCGCCAACAGTTGGCTCAATAATCAGATAATCATTTCCAAAGTCCTGATGTTTTCCGGCCATCAATACGGTACATACAGAAAGTAAATGTCCTGCACCAAGAGATTCCGGGAAAACCGGTGCAAGTGCTTTCCATACCAAGTCAATAACGTAAATCATGCTTTCATAATAACAGGAGGTTGCTGCCGGACGATTCGCTTTCAATACACTGCCAGGTTCACAGATTGTCCGCAGCGGTGCAAATACACCATCATTTACGGCCAACTCTGGTCCTACCACAGACATAAAGACTACTTTTACACCTGCATATGCTGCCGTTGCTCCGGAATTCACGCATCCTACTACCTGCGGATCGCTACCCGTGAAATCAGCAATAAATTCATCATCGGTAATGGTAACTTTTACCTGTAAATGAACTGGATTGCCATGTCCATCGTTGTCCATGTATTCATCCATTTCCCATGTGCCTTTTGGCATCTCAGCCAGACGGCGGCGGGCTACTTTTTCGCCCTGGGATACCAGACGTTCCATAGATCCTTTTACAACGTCTGCCCCATATTTATCGCATAATTCACAAATACGTTTTTCACCTGTACGAAGAGAGGATATCTGACCCCACATATCTCCCTGTGAGATCTGCGGATAACGCATATTGCTGCGCATCAGATCCCATACAGGTTCCACCAGTTCTCCGCGATCCACCAGTTTTGTACCAGAGAAACACATACCTTCCTGATAAAGGTTTGTTGCATCAGTCGTAAAGGATCCTGGTGCCATGCCTCCGATATCACTCCAATGAGCTTTGTTACCAGCAAAAGCAATCAGCTCGTCATGATAGAATATAGGCATTACCATTCCAACATCGGACATATGGGTTCCTCCGCCCATAAACGGATCGTTGATAATATATACATCACCCGGATGAAGATTTTCCTTTCCATGTTTCTCCACAACTGCACAAATCATGGGTGAAATCATACCGATAAATCCGGTAACACCATTTCCCTGGGTAAGCAGTCGACCTTCAGCATCTGCAATACCGCTGGCATAATCCAGTGTTTCATAAATAATCGGGCTCATGGAAGTCTGTGCAAATGCATAGAAAATTTCGTTACTTACTGCAATCAAAGAGTCTTTTACAATATCCAGTGTGACCGGATTAATCTTTTCTTTCTCAGCCATTATTCCATCTCCATTTCTACGATCAGGTTACCGTATTCATCTACACTTAAGCTTTGTCCCGGGCAAACTACAGTTGCGGTAGTAGGCTCTTCTACAACCAATGGACCCTGTGCTTTTGCACCGAATCCAAGCTTGCTCCGATCATAGATTGGTGTATCCAGCCAGCCATCACCGTTAAAGAATACAGGACGTGTTTCCTTCAATGCGCTGGAAATATCATCTTTTTGAGGTGCAATCTTCTGTAATGCAGGTTTGTTCAACTGACCATATGCCACAAGATGAAGATTTACAATCTCTGCCGGTGTATCTGGCAATGAGAAGGTATAGAAATGCTCATGTGTTTTGTGGAAACGATTCATGATTTCAGCACGATCTTCCTCTTTCCATGGATAAGCCGGAGCCTGTACCTGTACCGTATGTTCCTGTCCCGCATAACGCATATCTGCAATAAAAGTAAATACAGCCTGATCTTCCTTAAGTCCCTCAGATGCCAGTATCTTATGTGCCTCATCAATCTGTGATTTCCACATCGCATTCAGTTCATCCATAGAAGCATTCTGGAATGAAAGAATCTTTGTCTGAATAAAGTCATGACGAATATCACTCATCAGCATACCCCATGCTGAAAATACAGAAGCTGCTACCGGAATAATGACCTTACGAATATTCAGTTCTTTGGCGAGTGTCGGTCCATGCATCGGGCCTCCTCCTCCAAATGCAACCATCGCAAAATCACGAGGGTCATATCCACGCCGTACAGAAATCAGCTTTAACGCATTATTCATATTAGAATCTGCCACACGAATAATGCTCTCTGCTGATTCTTCCGCAGAAATATTAAAATGTTTTCCGACTTTTTCCACCAAAGCATTCTTCACATTGTCAAGAGAGACTTCCATGTCGAAATTCTTCGCAGAAAGACGTCCTGCAATCAGATTGGCATCTGTGGTGGTGGGTTCTGTTCCGTTCTTTCCATAAGCAACAGGTCCCGGAAGCGCACCTGCACTCTTTGGTCCAACTTTCAGAGATCCTCCTTCATCGATCCATGCGATGGATCCTCCACCATTTCCGATCTCTACAATATCGATAACAGGTGCCATGATCGGATAGCCTGCATGTCTTTCGTCTTTTTCGATATAGTAAGAAGTAGTTACTTTTATTGCTCCCTGATCGATCAGAGAACATTTCGCTGTTGTTCCACCCACATCAAATGCGATAATATTCGGTTCGCCAATGATTTTTCCAAGAATAGAAGCACCAAACACACCGGCTACAGGACCTGATTCTACAATATTAACAGGAGTCAGTTTTGCCTGTTCAAATGTTGTAGTTCCGCCATTACTCTGCATGATGTAACGGTTTTCCGGCATTCCGGCATCTGTAAGTCTCTGTCCCAGACGATTCAGATAAGAGGATGCCACCGGCATAACGTATGCATTCAGAACAGCTGTTGAGGTTCTTTCATATTCACGCCATTCTCTCGTGATATCAACAGACGGGCATACATATACTTCCGGCCATAATTCTTTGATTTTTTCAACTGTTTTACGTTCATGTTCTTCATTTGCATAAGAATTGATGTAGCAGACAGCAATAGCCTCCACCTGTTCCTTTTTCAGATATTCCACTGCCGTGCGAATATCTTCTTCACTTAATGGTGTCAGAATTTCACCTTTATAGCTGATACGTTCTGTCACTTCACGGCGTAAATAACGCGGAACAAACGGTGTTGGTTTTTCAAATACCATGTTAAACAAATCCGGACGATTACCTCTCGCCAGTTCCAGAATATCCCGGAAACCCTTTGTTGTGATCAAGGCTGTTTTTGCACCTTTTCTTTCTGTCAGTGCATTAATGATCGTTGTGGTTCCATGGAAAAAAGCCTCAATGCTTTTCATATCTACACCACTTTTTTTCAGAACGTCCATAACACCCTGATCAAAATTCGGCGGTGTGGTATGTGCCTTTTCCAGAATCAGCGATCCATTTTCATCAATCGCTACCAGATCAGTAAAGGTGCCGCCAATGTCAGTTGCAACTTTCATATTAGGTTCCTCCTCGTATGTTATTGTCAAATGTACAAAATCCACTACTGCAATTTTTTCCATTCTTGCGTATCAGTGTATCATATATACTTTACCAAAGCAATCTGTTATGGTAATGAAGTGCAGAATATCTATTGAGTCTATATAGATTTGGAAAAAGAAATGTGTTACTATGAAGCAAAACAGACAATAAATGATATCTTCTATTTACAGAAAGGCAAAAAAATGAAACAAAATCCAGTTGCCACAATAACTTTTTCAAACGGCAGTGTTATTCAGATTGAGCTTTACCCCGATATTGCCCCCAATGCAGTTACCAGTTTTATATATCTTGCAAAACAAGGTGTCTATGATCATTACCCAATTGAGAGAATCGTCCCAGGCTGGGTTCTTGATATGAGTTACCATGCTTTTCATAATCCCAAAGCCTGCTATTTCATTCCCAATGATGTAAAATCCGGAAAATATCTGGAAGCTGTTCCAGGTACAATTGGGCTTGGCGGTTATGGCGCACCAGAGATTGCAGGCGGAGAATTTTTCTTTCCACTTGCGGATTGCCCGGCAATCACTGGCGTTTATCCTATTTTCGGAAAAATTGTAAATGGCATGGAAGAGATTCGACGTCTTGAACAATTGGAAACTTATCCTGTTCCATATCCAGGTGAACCGAATGTTAAGATCAACACCCCTGTTTATCCTGTCTTCATCGAACAGATTCAGATTGAAACCTTTGGCGTATCTTATGGAGAACCAACTCGCCTGACTGGCATTGCAAAACCACTTTTCTGGCCTTGTGTCTCTCCTTAAAAATTTAAAAACTGCGTTATTAATATAATAAGTAATTTAACAGAATTAGATTACAATGAATGTGTGAAAACAGAAAGTGTTACACGCAATCATATTATAAGATGTATGGATAAATAGATTTCGGTTTGGTGATTATCTCTCAAAACAGATGCAGGGATCTATATCTTTGTAATTTAAATCCCTGCATTTTGTTTCATAATATCTTATGTCCTAAATTCTTGAATTTCCTGATGCCCCAATATTCAATATGCCCCTCTATCTATGGACGTATGGAATAATGTTAATAGCATTCGCTGACTGGTAAGCTTTTTCCTTGTTCTGTTACCTGTAAAATCCTCTGTAATTAAAGCCACAAAAATACGGCGTACATCTCTCCGGCAAGCGAGGAGTATGCACAGCTCGTGGCAGAGCGGGTGGAAAAGCTCCGGGCTGCCGACCCGGATATGGATGAAACAGCTGTTCCGGTGGATCTTGTTACTTGTTCCGGCAGTGGGCTTGATCCCCATATTTCCCCGGCGGCAGCGGAGTATCAGGTAGCACGTATTGCGAAAGCGAATGATATGACCGATGATGAAGTACGCAAGATCATCCGAAAATGCACCGACGGTCGATTCCTTGGCATCTTTGGCGAAGAAACCGTTAATGTGTTGGAGGTCAATCTGATGCTGGATGGTATCCTGGATGAATAAATGAACATAGCAAAAATTGTGATGTCTTATGCAGGATTCTGACAAGGAAACGGCTGATTGAATTTCTGGCGCAAGCTCGTGATAAAAAGAATAAGTTCTGCATCTTTAGACGGCCTTAATACAGATACGCATTCTCTTTTACCTTCTTTACTCCATTTGATTTATGATTAAGAACACGTAAAGGGGCATAAAGGAGGATTGCAGTTATGAGGGTAGTGTTGTTAAAAAGGAAGTTGACTTCGTTTCAAATTATCATTCTCGGTTTTTTCGGTGTGATCCTTTTCGGCACTTTCCTTTTAATGTTACCGTTTTCCAGCCGCAGCGGACTGGCAACGCCTTTCTCGGAGGCATTGTTTACTTCTACTTCAGCAGTCTGTGTAACCGGACTCATTGTACATGATACGGCAACATACTGGTCGGCCTTCGGCCAGCTTGTCATTTTACTGCTGATTCAGATTGGAGGCATGGGGGTTATTACCGTAGCCGCATCCTTTGCAATGCTTTCCGGGCGGAAGATTTCTTTGATGCAGCGCAGTACCATGCAGGAGGCGATTTCAGCGCCAAAGGTAGGAGGAATCGTTCGCCTGACTGGCTTTATCGTCAGGGTGACATTGGTGATGGAACTGCTGTGTGCAGCCGTGATGGCACCGGTGTTTTGCCGTGATTTCGGGAAAATTGGCCTTTGGATGGCACTGTTTCATTCCGTGTCTGCTTTTTGCAACGCAGGCTTTGATCTGTTGGGTGTGCGCACTCCCTTTTCCTCCCTGACCAGCTATGCAGCGAATCCAGTCGTAAACTTTACGATTATGTTCTTGATTGTGTTTGGCGGCATTGGCTTTCTGACTTGGGATGATATTCGGACAAATCGATTGCATTTGCACAAATATCGGATGCAGAGCAAGGTGATTCTTTGTACCACAGCGGTTTTATTGATCGTTCCGGCAATGTACTTTTATTTTTTTGAGTTTGCTGATCTCACCCAAAAGGAACGGCTTTTATCTTCTCTTTTTCAAGCTGTGACACCGCGAACGGCGGGTTTTAATACAGTGGATTTAACCGATTTGAGTGAGGCCGGACAATTTATCACCATTGCGCTGATGCTGATCGGCGGTAGTCCCGGGTCTACCGCAGGCGGTTTGAAAACAACAACCATTGCTGTTTTGCTGACTACTGCAATTTCCACCTTTCGGCGCAGAGAAAATGCACACCTCTTTGGACGTCGCATCGATGATGATGTCGTAAAAAACGCAGCGACAATTTCGCTAATGTATATCACGCTATGTTGTACCGGTGGCCTTATCATCAGCGTTTCCGAAGGACTTCCCATGCTTACCTGCCTTTTTGAAACTGCCTCAGCTGTTGGTACAGTCGGCCTGTCCCTGGGAATTACGCCGGAACTGAATCTGCTCTCACGGAGTGTTTTGATTCTGCTGATGTTTTTTGGACGAGTCGGTGGCCTTACATTAATTTTTGCGGCCTTGTCCAGTGCACAAAAGAAAGTTTCAAAACTACCAAAGGAAAAAATAACAGTAGGATAAAGGAGACATTATGAAATCAATTCTTCTAATTGGTCTGGGGCGATTTGGAAAGCATATTGCCCTGCACTTAAATCATTTGGGTCATCAAGTGATGGCGGTAGATACTTCGGAGGAACGTGTAGAGGCTGTTCTGCCCCTTGTTACCAATGCACAGATTGGAGACAGTACGAATGCCGATTTCTTGGAATCTCTCGGTGTTCGCAACTATGATGTATGCATTGTGGCCATCGGCAACAACTTTCAAAGTTCATTGGAAACAACTTCTCTGCTCAGTGAATTAGGAGCGAGGTTTGTAGTTTCCAGAGCTGCAACTGATGTTCAGGAAAAATTTTTGCTGCGTAACGGTGCAAATGAAGTAGTCTACCCGGAAAAACAGCTCGCAAAGTGGACAGCAATCCGTTACAGTGCGGATCACATTCTCGATTACATAGAACTGGATGAAAATCATGCCATGTTTGAGATTCCCATTCCCAAAGATTGGGCGGACCATTCGATTGGAGAGCTTGATATTCGTAAAAAATTCAATATTAACATTATGGGAATCAAGAAAAGCGGCAAGCTGGAGTTATCTATTTCTTCAGACACAGTGCTGAAAGCAGGAGATACCATGTTGGCGTTGGGAAGTAACAGAAATTTGCAAAAGTGCTTTCATACTTGATTTCAAGAAAAATCAAAGGAATTGGGGGGTGAATCCATGCAGGATGTTATTTTACTTGTAAGTACATCAGCTATATTTATTTTTGGGTATTTTCTGATGAATAAACTGGATGTTTTTCTGGAAAACAATTGGAATAGACAAGAAACTGCTCTGACTTACGGCGAAAACAGCTTGCGAATTGGTTTTTCCAACCCATTAATGGCAGGCGGTCTCGCAGATGCTTTCGAGACTTACGGAAAGCAGCATCCGGATATCTCTATCCATATTTTCAGCGGAGAAGAAAGTGAATTGTGCAGAGAACTGGAAACACACAAATTGGACATAATTTTTTTACCAGAGAATACAGACATATCAAAAAAAACTCATTATAATGCACGGATGGTGCTTCTTCGTTGCGCCCCAGTTGTGATGGAACATGCTGACTTGCCCATTGAGCCGATTACCCAGAATCAAATCACACAAATAGCACTATGGAGGGATTCCAAAAAATCACCTGTCGTCGATTTTTCCATTGGATGCCTGAACAAATTTGCCGTGGATCAGTCGCAGATGTAGGTTTTGACGTTGTGTGTTATAATATTGAAAAAGGGAATCGCTTTTACTTGAGTGACAGATAGGAGGGTTAAAATGGAACTGCCAAGACAAGATCCGGATCAGCTTCTTCGTGCGATCCGTAACGATACATCCACTAAGAAAAGCGGAAAACTCAAAATCTTTTTCGGTTATGCCGCAGGTGTCGGAAAGACCTATGCCATGCTTCAGGCGGCTCATCAGGCTAAGGAGCGTGGCATCGATGTGGTTGCTGGATACATAGAACCCCATGCCCGACCCCAGACGATGGCACTTCTGGACGGCTTGGAGCAGCTTCCTGTGAAACAAGTTGCTTACGAAGGAATGGCCCTTCGTGAATTTGATATTGATGCTGCGCTCAAGCGAAATCCCCAGCTCATACTGGTGGATGAGTTGGCCCATACCAACGCCGAAAGCAGTCGGCACACGAAGCGGTATCAGGATGTTCAGGAACTGCTAAATACTGGAATTGATGTCTATACGACTGTAAATGTCCAACATATCGAGAGTCTCAACGATACAGTAGCCTCTATCACCGGAATTCTTGTGCGGGAGCGCATTCCGGATTCCACCTTTGATCAAGCAGATCAGGTAGAACTGGTGGATATTGAGCCTGCGGAGTTGCTGGAACGACTGGCAAGTGGAAATGTGTACCGGGAAGATCAGGCGCAGCGGGCAACAGTTAATTTTTTCACGCTGGAAAATCTCACCGCATTGCGGGAAATCGCCCTCCGTCGGTGCGCTGACCGGGTGAACTTGCTGACGGAAAGCGCCAGAGTACAGAGCCGAGGCGATTACCATACAGACGAGCGCATTCTGGCATGTCTTTCCTCGTCGCCATCCAACGCAAAAATCATTCGGACTGCTGCAAGGATGGCAAGAGCCTTTCGGGGGACATTTACCGCTCTTTATGTGGAAACGCCAAATATAGCGGCGATGAGTGACGATGATAAAAAGCGTTTGCAGGATAATAAGCGTCTGGCCCAGCAACTTGGCGCTGCGATTGAGACAAGTTATGGCGATGACGTGCCTTATCAGATTGCGGAATTTGCCCGTCTTTCCGGCATCTCAAAAATCGTAATTGGACGAAGTACCATTGCACGAAAGAATATTTTCAGCAAGCCCACCTTGACGGAACGCCTGATTTCCAGCGTACCTAATCTGGATATTCATGTGATACCGGATGCCAGCACAGGAACCAGCTATCAGGAAAAAAAGAGAAAGGCGCAGGTAGATGCGATGCCCCTGCGTGATGTTCTGAAGAGTATCGTCGTATTGCTGGTAGCTACACTAATTGGCTGTGGCTTTGACGCTCTTGGGTTCACGGAGAGTAATATTATCGCAGTTTACATATTAGGCGTACTTGTGACCGCTGTAATCACAACCAACCGACTGTGCGGAATTCTGACCTCGGTTGTCAGTGTGCTGGTTTTCAATTTCTTTTTTACCACTCCGAGACTGACATTCCATTTTGACAATCCGAACTATATTGTTACCTTTACCATTATGTTTATAGTAACACTGCTTTCCGGATCTCTCGCTACCCGGCTGAAAGAAAATGCGAAACAATCTGCCCATACAGCTTACCGTACAAAGATTCTTTTTGAAACCAACCAGCTTCTGCAAAAAGAGCAGGATGAGAATGCGGTAATCACCGCTACGGCAGGGCAGCTCATGAAGCTGCTGAAAAAAGATATTGTCGTCTACCTGTCTGATGGTAAAGAACTTGCCACCCCTAACGTTTTTCGTGCTGTTAATAGCATTCAGGAAGATTTAATTTCTGAGAACGAGAAAGCAGTCGCCGATTGGGTCTTCCGAAACAATAAACACGCCGGTGCCACAACAGATACATTATCCAGTGCAAAGTGTTTATACCTTGCGATTCGGGTCAACCAGCATGTATATGGAGTGGCTGGTATTGCGGTGAACGGTATTCCGCTGGACTCTTTCGAAAACAGCGTACTCCTCTCTATTCTGGGCGAGTGCGCTTTGGCACTTGAAAACATCAAAAACGCCAAAGAAAAAGAGGAAGCGGCTGTTCTGGCGCAAAATGAACAGCTTCGTGCTAACCTGCTGCGGGCAATCTCTCATGATCTTCGAACCCCTTTGACAGCGATTTCCGGCAGCGCAGGCAATTTGCTTGCAAATTATAAAAAGATGGACGATGCATTGCGGGAGCAGACCTTTACCGATATTTATGACGATTCCATGTGGCTGATTAATCTCGTTGAAAACCTGTTGGCAGTCACACGAATTGAGGGCGGACAGGTCAATCTGACTCGGAGTATCGAACTCATGGATGAGGTCGTTTCTGAAGCACTGAAGCACATCAACAGAAAGAGTAAAGAACACACCATTCGTGTGACCAGCGGTAAAGACTTTATCCTTGCCCACATTGACGCGAAGCTGATCGTTCAGGTGATTATCAATTTGGTTGACAACGCCATCAAATATACCCCTGTCGGTTCAGTAATTGAAATACATACCGATCAAAAAGAGCAATGGGTCACGGTTTCCGTTTCCGACAACGGCCCTGGGATTCCCGATGAGCAGAAACCCCGTATTTTCGATATGTTTTATAGTGGGGCCAATAAAGTGGTCGACAGCCGCAGAAGCCTTGGATTGGGGCTGTCCCTCTGTAAGTCCATTGTGACCGCCCACGGCGGCACGATTTCCGTATCAGACAATCAGCCAAATGGCACTGCTTTTAAATTTACATTACCTGCAGGGGAGGTAGAACTTCATGAATAAACCTTTGATATTAGTGGTTGAGGATGATCCGTCTGTACGAAATCTCATTACAACCACATTGAAAACAAATGATTATCGTTATGTGGTAGCGCCCAATGGCTCGGCAGCCATTATGGAGGCCACATCGCACAATCCTGAAATCATCTTACTGGATTTGGGCTTGCCGGATATGGATGGCGTTCAAGTCATTCAAACGGTTCGCTCCTGGTCCAATGTTCCGATTATTGTAATCAGCGCCCGAAGCGAGGATAACGATAAAATCAAGGCGCTGGATGCCGGAGCGGACGATTATTTGACAAAGCCCTTTTCGGTAGAAGAACTGCTGGCACGACTTCGGGTGACGCAGCGAAGACTTTCTCTGATGACGGCAGAGATGTTTACTGCCAGTTCTGTATTTGTGAATGGTAAGTTGAAAGTGGATTATGCCGGGGGATGCGCTTATCTGGATGAAAACGAACTTCACCTGACACCCATTGAGTATAAGCTGTTGTGTCTGCTGTCCAAGAATGTCGGCAAGGTACTGACCCATACCTTTATCACACAAAATATCTGGGGCCGCAGTTGGGATAACGATGTGGCTTCGCTGCGGGTATTTATGGCAACATTGCGAAAAAAACTGGAGCCAACAGAGGAGTCTCCACAATATATTCAAACACATATTGGTGTGGGCTACCGCATGATGAAAATAGAATAACGCTATGAGGACGGCCAGTGTTCTCTAGATCCCAAAACGGTTCAATACCTGGCAGGCCATGAAAGCAGCAAGATTACCATGGACATTTATTGGATGTATGGGTAAATGATGCGAATATAATCTGGAATGAAAAGAAGCAGGACAATGGGAAATGAGACCCAATGCCCTGCTTCTTGGTTATTTGGAATGAACGGTAGTGTATTTCTGGTTTTTGCTTTTGGGTTTGTCTGGAAACATCATTTCAAGTTTACCAGAAGATAATAAAGGCTTGACAAGCGCATTGATGTACTGGCAACGGCCATTCGCGCAAAAATGACAGCTTTGGAACTGACGGAGCTTGACCTTTCCTATCATAACATAATGTGTCGAATATAAAATGAAAAGCACGCACTTTATTGCTTGTTTCGGTTGGATGGCTTAGGCTTGTCAGGGATCGCCTCATCCGCCTTGGGTGGGCGACCCCTGCGAGCCCCAACCAATTTCTCCGCTTTCTGGTTTTCAGTCATAGTCTTTTCTGCTTTCGGCGGACTGCCACGGCACAGCTTTTTCGGCTTCTATAATTGTAAGGAACATGGCTTTTCGCTGAATGGAAAGCGAAGCTGACCCGGGCTGGGGCGGTCTGTGTTAAAGCGATATTTTTTTTTGAAAATTATCTTGACAAAATTTATCAAGATTGATATGATGGCATTAACAAGCAAGCGAAAAGAGGATTCGGAGCATGATCATCACAAAAGAGACGGACTACGCGCTGCGCATTTTGCGGGTGCTGCTGGACGGGGAGAAGCATTCGGTGGCCGAGATGTCGGAAACGGAATTGATCCCCAATCAGTTTGCCTACCAGATCCTGCGCAAGCTCTCCGCCGGCAATTTGGTGCGGGTGAGCCGCGGCGCCCTCGGCGGCTGCGCGCTGTCCTGTGATCTGGGCGCGACCTCCCTCTACGATCTCATGGAGGTCATGGGGGAGCGGGGCATCCTGTGCGCCTGCATGGAGCCGGGATATGAATGCCGCTGGCAGGACAAGCATGGGCGGTGCGCCATCCACTGTCAGCTGGCGGCCTTGCAGCGAGAGCAGGACGAGGCGTTCCGCGCCGTGAGCCTGCGCAGGCTGCTGACCGGCGGATCCGATCCCCAAGATACAAGCGAGCTGTAAAATTTTAAGAGGAGGTACCCGTATGCTGTTTCAAACCACGGCGGCGCACGAAGAGCTGCGCGCGAAGATCCGGAGTTTTGCGGAGGAGGAGATCAAGCCCCTCGCATTTTTAATGGATCAGAACAATGAGTTTCCCGAGGAGGCTGTCAAGAAGCTGGGTAAGCTGGGCTGGATGGGCATTCCCTACCCCAAGGAGTACGGCGGTGCCGGTCTTGATGCCCTGAGCTACGCCATCGCGGTGGAGGAGCTGGCCCGTGTGGACGGCGGCGCGGGCGTAATCCTCTCCGCCCACGTCTCCCTCGGCTCATGGCCCATTTTCGCCTATGGCACCGAGGAGCAGAAGAAGAAATATCTGGTTCCGCTGGCCAAGGGCGAGAAGATCGGCGCCTTCGGCCTCACGGAGTCCAACGCTGGATCCGACGCCGGCGGCACGGAGACCACGGCGCTGGATAAGGGGGACTACTACCTCCTCAACGGCGGCAAGATCTTCATTACCAACGCCCCTAAGGCGGACACCTATGTGGTTTTCGCCGTCACCACGCCGGACATCGGCACCCGGGGCATCTCCGCTTTCATCGTGGAGAAGGGCTGGAAGGGCTTTGAGTTCGGCGACCACTATGACAAGATGGGCATTCGCTCCTCCTCCACGGCGGAGCTGATCTTCAACGACGTGAAGGTTCCCAAGGAAAACCTATTGGGCAAGGAGGGCGAGGGCTTCAAGATTGCCATGTCCACGCTGGACGGCGGACGCATCGGCATCGCCGCGCAGGCGCTGGGCATCGCCCAAGGCGCGTTTGAGCACGCGTTGAGCTATTCCAAGGAGCGCGTCCAGTTCGGCAAGCCCATCGCGGCCCAGCAGAGCATCGCCTTCAAGCTGGCGGATATGGCCACCAAGCTGCGCTGCGCCCGGTTCCTCATCTACTCCGCGGCGGAGCTGAAGGAGCAGCACGCGCCTTACGGCATGGAGTCCGCCATGGCGAAGATGTACGCCTCGGACATCGCGCTGGAGGTCACCAACGATGCCTTGCAGATCCACGGCGGCAGTGGCTTCCTCAAGGGCATGGAGGTGGAACGGGCCTACCGCGACGCCAAGATCACCACCATCTACGAGGGCACTAACGAGATCCAGCGGGTGGTCATCGCCTCTCATCTGGTGGGCAGGCTGGGCAAGAGCTCCGGCGGCGAGAGCCGTTCGGCGGCCAAGAAACCCGCGCCCATCACCGGCATTCGCAAAAAGACCATCTTCCGGGAAGGGGATGCTGCCCAGCAGGTGGCCGACCTTGTAGCGGCGCTGAAGAAGGATGGTCACGACTTCTCCGTGGGCATCCCTATGGATACGCCCATCCCGCAGGCGGAGCGGGTGGTCTCCGCGGGCAAGGGCATCGGGGAGAAAAAGAACATGAAACTGGTAGAGTCGCTGGCCAAGGCCGCCGGCGCGGCCATCGGTTCTTCCCGCCCTGTGGCGGAGACTCTCAAATATCTGCCGCTGAACCGCTATGTGGGTATGTCCGGGCAGAAGTTCACCGGCAATCTGTACATCGCCTGCGGCATCTCCGGCGCATCCCAGCACCTTAAGGGCATCAAGGACGCCTCCACCATCGTGGCCATCAATAAGAACGGTAACGCGCCTATCTTCAAGAACTGCGACTACGGCATCGTGGGCGATGTGGAGGAGATCCTGCCCCTGCTCACTGCTGCGCTGGATAGCGGCGAAAAGCTGCCCGCGCCGCCCATGGTAAAGATGAAGCGGCCCACGCCGCCGAAGCCCACCCCCATCGGCGACCGCTACGTCTGCAGCGGCTGCGGCTACGAGTATGTGCCGGAGTTGGGCGACGAGGACGGCGAGATCGCACCCGGTACGCTCTTTGAGCAGCTTCCCGCCGAGTGGGTGTGTCCCGAGTGCGCGGAGACGAAGGATCAATTTGTAAAGGCTTGAGCCGTGAAGGAGGTAAGATAAGATGTATTGCGTGCGTAAAGTAACGAACGATCTCTACTGGGTGGGCGCCAACGACCATCGCCTGGCCCTGTTTGAAAACTGCTTTCCCATTCCCCGGGGCGTAAGCTACAACGCCTACTGCCTGCTGGATGAAAAGACGGTGCTCTTTGACACGGTGGACTGGTCTGCCTGCCGCCAGCTTTTGGAAAATCTGGCGTATGTGCTGGATGGCCGCGAGCTGGACTACCTGCTGGTCAACCATCTGGAGCCGGATCACGCCGCCTGCATCGAGGAGGTCCTGCTGCGCCATCCCAAGGTGAAGCTGATCTCCAACGAGAAGGCATTCATGCTCATGCGGCAGTTCGGCTTCCATGTGGACGGACATGAGTGCATCGAGGTGAAGGAGGGCGACACCTTCTCCTTTGGCAAGCACACCGTCACCTTTGTGGGCGCGCCTATGGTTCACTGGCCGGAGGCCATGGTGACCCTCGACGTCACCGACGGCGTCCTCTTTTCCGCCGACGCCTTCGGCACCTTCGGCGCGCTGGACGGCAAGCTGTTCGCCGACGAGGTGGACTTCGAGCGGGACTGGCTGGACGACGCCCGCCGCTATCTCACCAACATCGTGGGCAAGTACGGCCCCCACATCCAGCTCCTGCTGAAAAAGGCCGGCGGCGTTTTGGATCAGATCAAGTACATCTGCCCGCTCCACGGCCCCGTGTGGCGCAAGGATCTGGGCTGGTTCATCGAAAAGTACGACACATGGAGCCGCTATGCCCCTGAGACCCAGGGCGTGCTCATCGTCTACGCCTCCATGTACGGCAACACGGAGAACGCGGCGCAGGCGCTGGCGGCGTCGCTCTGCGATAAGGGCATGAGCAAGGTGGCGATGTACGATGTGTCCTCCACTCATGTCTCCCAGCTGATCTCCGAGGCGTTTAAGTACAGTCACATTGTCCTGGCCTCTGTGACCTACAATCTCGGCATCTACCCCGCCATGCATGACTTCCTCATGGATATGAAGGCACTGAATCTGCAAAACCGCACCTTTGCCATCATTGAAAACGGCTCATGGGCGGTGAAGTCCGGTGACCTCATGCAGAAATTCGTCAACGATGAGCTTAAGAACATGACGGTGCTCAACGAGCGGCTCAGCCTCGCCTCGTCCATGGGCACGGACAAGCGCACTGAGCTGGAAGCACTGGCGGACGCCATTCTGGAATCTATGAAGTAACTGGCAGGGAAGACAAAACCAAGACAACAGACAACAAACAGCCCCGCCGTGTCGGCTGCAGAAAAACCGGCTTTCAAAAACAGAGCGGGCAAGCGTGATACTGCGCTTGCCCGCTCTTTGCCCAAAAGGACATGAGAAGTGACCGGAGAAGATGAGAGGATCGAAATGGAGATCAGAAAACGAAACGGGAAGTCTGTTCCTTTTCAACAGGAGAAAATTTTCAACGCCATGAAAAAGGCGTTTGATGGACAGGGAAGGGAGATTGGGGGCGGAGAACTGGAGGAGATCCTCGCCGCCGTTCTCGACAATCTCTCCGTCACAGTACCGCTCACCGTGGAACGTGTGCAGGACGAGGTGGAGCGGACGCTCATGGAGCGCGGACACTATGAGGTGGCCAAGGCGTACATCCTCTATCGCGAAAAGCGGTCTGCGCTGCGCCGCGTCCGGCATACCATCGCGCAGACGGTGGGGGATAACTCGCTTGACGAGGTGCTGCGCCGTATCCAGATGGATTTTACCGAGGAAATCTACTCCCTCGCGGCGCTTCAAATGAAGTTTGAGAGCTTCTGTCGCCCGGGCATGACGGAGGATGAGAGGGCTGAGGCACTGACCAAGGCAGCGGTAGAGCTGACTACGGCAGAGGCACCCAAGTGGGAGTTCATCGCGGCGCGGCTTCTGAACCACTCCTTTCGCTGTCGCAACGCACAGGAATGGGAGGGGCGCGGCGTCGGCGACCTCTATGGCAGGCTTCGCTATCTGACGGATAAGGGACTCTACGGTGACTATATTCTTGCCCACTATACCCACGAGGAGATCGCTATGGCGGAGGACTTTCTCTGCCCGGAACGGGACGAGTTGTTCACCTACTCCGGCCTTGACCTGCTGCTCAAACGCTATGTGATCCAGTCACGCAGCCGCGTGCCGCTGGAAACACCGCAGGAGATGTTTTTGGGTATCGCGCTGCATCTTGCTATGAACGAAGGCTCTGACCGCATGGGGTGGGTAAAACGCTTTTACGATATGCTCAGCCGTATGGAGGTCACGATGGCGACACCTACCATGTCCAACGCACGAAAGCCCTACCATCAGCTTTCAAGCTGCTTTGTGGACACTGTGCCGGACAGTCTGGACGGCATCTACCGCTCGCTGGACAACTTCGCAAAAGTCTCTAAATTTGGCGGTGGAATGGGGATGTACTTCGGTAAGGTGCGCGCTGCAGGCAGCACCATCCGCGGCTTTCAAGGGGCGGCGGGCGGTGTTATCCGCTGGATCCGGTTGGTCAACGACACCGCCGTGGCGGTGGATCAGTTGGGGATGCGGCAGGGCGCTGCGGCGGTTTACTTAGACGCATGGCACCGGGATCTGCCTGAATTCCTTCAACTGCGCACCAACAACGGCGACGACCGCATGAAGGCGCATGATGTGTTCCCCGCCGTGTGCTATCCGGATCTCTTCTGGCGACTGGCGGAGGAGAACATAGACGCGCCGTGGCATCTCATGTGTCCGCATGAGATCCTCACGGTCAAGGGCTACGCACTGGAGGATTACTGGGGTACGGAATGGGAGAAGCGGTATCTGGACTGCGTCAATGACCCGCGCATCGAAAAGCGCAGCGTCACCGTCAAGGACATCGTGCGGCTGGTGCTTCGCTCGGCAGTGGAGACCGGCACGCCCTTCGCCTTCAACCGCGACAGCGTAAATCGTATGAACCCAAACGGCCACACGGGAATGATCTATTGCTCCAATCTCTGCACGGAGATCGCACAGAACATGGCGCCCATCGAGCATATCAGCACTGAGGTGCACACGGAGAACGGCGACACAGTGGTGGTGACGGCCACACGCCCCGGTGAGTTTGTGGTCTGCAACCTGGCGAGTCTGTCTCTCGGTAATCTGGCGGTGGAGGACGAGGCCTATATGGAACGCACGGTGGAAACGGCCATCCGCGCACTGGATAATGTGATCGACCTCAACTTCTACCCGTTGGAATACGCGCGGCTTACCAATCAGAAGTACCGCAGCATCGGCCTGGGCGTCAGCGGCTACCACCACATGCTGGCAAAGCGCGGCATCCGATGGGAGAGCGATGAGCACCTTGCCTTCACCGATGCGGTATTCGAGCATATCAACTACGCCGCCGTCAAGGCGGACACAGCACTGGCACGGGAAAAGGGCCGCTATGCGCTCTTTGAGGGCAGCGACTGGCAGACAGGCGCGTATTTTGAAAAGCGAGGTTATACCTCAGAAAAGTGGCGGGCGCTTGCGGAAACGGTGGCGGTGCAGGGAATGCGCAACGCCTATCTGCTGGCTGTCGCACCCACCTCCAGCACATCTATCCTCTCCGGCACGTCGGCGGGCATCGATCCAATTATGAAGAAATTCTTTTTAGAGGAAAAAAAAGGGCAGCATGCTGCCCCGCGTTGCTCCGGAGCTTTCTATGGATACATGGTGGTACTATAAGGCGGCGCATCTGATCGACCAAAGCTGGTCGGTACGCGCCGCGGGCTTTCGCCAGAGACATATTGACCAGGCGCAGAGCATGAATCTCTATATCACCAACGACTATTCCATGCGTCAGGTGCTCAGACTGTATTTGGAGGCGTGGAGGGCCGGCGTCAAGACCATTTATTATGTCCGCAGCAAGGCCCTTGAGGTCGAGGCCTGTGAAAGCTGCTCGTCATAAGGAGGATAGCATGATGGAACTGAAGAAAAAGCCCCTCTTTAACCCGGAGGGCGACCCTGATGTGCGCCTGCGGCGCATGATCGGCGGCAATACCACCAACCTCAACGACTTCAACAATATGAAGTACGCTTGGGTCAGCGACTGGTACCGGCAGGCCATGAACAACTTTTGGATCCCTGAGGAGATCAATCTCTCGCAGGATGTGAAGGACTATCCCCGCCTGCTGTCAGCCGAGCGCAGCGCCTACGATAAAATTCTGAGTTTTCTTGTCTTTTTGGATTCCATTCAGACAGCGAACCTGCCTAATATCGGCGCCTACATTACAGCCAACGAGGTCAATCTCTGCCTGTCCATTCAGGCGTTTCAGGAGTGTGTCCACTCACAGAGCTACAGCTATATGCTCGACACCATCTGTTCCCCCGTGGAGCGCAATGACATCCTCTACCAATGGAAAACGGACGAGCATCTGCTGCGCCGCAACACCTTCATTGGGGACTGCTACAACGAGTTTCAGGAGCGGAAGGGCGCTCCCACGCTGCTGCGCGTGATGATGGCGAACTATATTTTGGAGGGCATCTATTTTTACAGCGGCTTTATGTTCTTCTACAATCTCTCCCGAAACGGGAAGATGCCCGGCTCGGCGCAGGAGATCCGCTATATAAACCGCGACGAGAACACGCACTTGTGGCTGTTCCGCAATATCATCACGGAGCTGCAAAAGGAGCAGCCGGAGTTGTTCACCGCCGAGAGCGTACAAGCGCTGCGCGAGATGATGCGTGAGGGCGTGGAGCAGGAGATCGCATGGGGGCATTATGTGATCGGCGACGACATCCCGGGGTTGAACCGGCAGATGATTAGCGATTACATCCGCTATCTCGGCAATCTTCGCTGGACGAGCCTTGGCTATCCGGCATTGTATCCGGGCTTTGAGAGCGAACCGGAGAGCATGGAATGGGTCAGCCAGTACGCTGACGCCAATATGGTCAAGACCGATTTCTTTGAGGCACGCAGTACCGCCTACGCCAAGAGCACCGCACTGATAGACGATTTATAAGAAAACCAAAGACATCAGAATAGGAGGTATTTTTTATATGGATATCCGAACGGTAACAGATGCCATCCGCTATGTAGGGGTGGATGATAACACATTGGCACTCTTTGAAAACCAGTACCCCGTCCAGCCTATGGGAGTGAGCTACAACTCCTATGTCATTCTGGACGAGAAAATCGCCGTGATGGACAGCGTGGACGCACGGGCGGCGGAGGAATGGCTTTCCAATGTAGCACAGGTGTTGGAGGGGCGCAACCCCGACTATCTTGTGGTCACACACATGGAGCCGGATCATTCCGGCAGCCTCATGCGGGTAGCGCAAGAGTACCCGGAGATGAAGATCGTGGGAAACGCAAAAACATTTACCCTGATCAAGCAGTTCTTCGGCACAGGTGCATTGTCGGAAGAGCGTATGCTGGAGGTTGGCGAGGGCAGCACGATCTCTCTGGGCTCACACCGGCTGCGCTTCCTGCTGGCACCGATGGTACACTGGCCGGAGGTGATGGCAGCGTATGAAGAGGAGGAAAAAATCCTGTTCTCGGCGGATGCCTTCGGACGCTTTGGCTCACTGGAACGGACTGCCCGTGCCCCCTGGGTGCCGCAGGCCCGGCGGTATTATTACAATATTATCGGGAAATATGGCGCACAGGTGCAGGCTCTGCTGAAAAAGACCGCCGCGCTGGAGATCCAAACGATCTGCCCGCTCCATGGTCCCGTGCTTACAGAAGGGCTGGAGGAGTGTCTGCGGCTCTATGATCTCTGGTCACAATGGGAACCAGAAGAATCGGAGAGCATACTGATTGCCCACGCATCCATCCATGGAAATACTGCCCATGCGGCGAAGACCCTCAAGGGTAAATTAGAGAAAAAAGGCGTGCAGGTCAACATATGTGATCTCGCTGTGACAGATTCTTCCTACGCTGTTGCCAGTGCGTTCTACTGCGGGAAGTTGGTTTTAGCCAGCTCCACCTATGACGGAGGACTGTTTCCGCCCATGAAGGAGTTTTTGGAACATTTACAGACAAAGGGATTCC
Organism: Oscillospiraceae bacterium NTUH-002-81; assembly: GCA_032620915.1. Lineage (NCBI taxonomy): Bacteria > Bacillati > Bacillota > Clostridia > Eubacteriales > Oscillospiraceae > Oscillospiraceae bacterium NTUH-002-81. Next base: position 2,967,070 of record CP136052.1, on the reverse strand, counting down.
GAAACCGCCGGGTTGGCCTTATTGAAAACGGCTCTTGGGCACCTGCTGCCGCGCGGCTGATGCGCACCAAATTGGAGGAGATGAAGGATATCCACCTTTACGAAACGGTAGTGTCTCTGCGTGGTGCATTGAACCAAACCAGCGAAGCGCAGATGGACGCTCTGGTGGCTGAGCTCTGCGCGGAATAAGCTGCAACAAACCGCAGCTATTCTCGTACAGATGAGGGTCTTACTCATCTGCTTTATGTCCCAAGGGCAGAGTACCGTCATCTCAGGTTGAAGTCACGATGTGGTGTGGGGCGAGACCGGAGTCTTGAGAATACCCAAACAAAGGAAAGGAGCTGACAGATATGGCAGCTATGAACATGAATCAGGAGCAGTTTAAGCAGTTGATCCGGGAGGAAAAGCCTGTTTTGGTGGATTTCTGGGCGCCCTGGTGCGGCTATTGCCGGAGGATCGGCCCTGCGTATGAGAAGATTGGAGAGGAATACGCGGACAGCCTTGCCGTCGGCAAGATCAATATTGACGAGGAGCCGCGGCTGGCGGGGGCCGAGGGGATCGAGGTCATCCCAACTCTGGTGCTGTACCGGAACGGAAAGGCCGTGGATTCCATCACCGCGCCCGGCTCAAAGGCAGAGATCGACCGCTTCATTCAGAAAGCCTTGGCGAAATAACGGAGGGTTCAGATATGAACAACAATCATGTTTATGATATGCTCGTGGTGGGCGGCGGCCCGGGCGGCTACACCGCCGCCCTGTACGCGGCACGGGCGGGGCTGGACATCGTCGTGCTGGAAAAGCTGTCTGCTGGCGGGCAGATGGCCCTGACCGAGCAGATCGACAACTACCCCGGCTTTGAGAACGGGATCGACGGCTTCTCTCTGGCGGAGAAGATGCAAAAGCAGGCGGAGCGTTTTGGGGCACGCAGCGAATACGCGGAAGTTCTCTGCATGGATCTGACGGCGGTTCCCAAGCTCGTGGAGACCAGCGAGGGGATCTTCCGGGGGAAAACCGTGGTGCTGGCCACCGGCGCAGACCCCAGAACGCTGGGCGTTGCCGGAGAGACGGAGCTGTTGGGCCGGGGCGTGGCCTACTGCGCCGCCTGCGATGGGATGTTTTACAAGGACAAAACGGTGGTCGTGGTGGGCGGCGGCAATTCCGCCGCGGCAGATGCCCTCCTTCTCAGCCGCGTGGCGAAAAAGGTGATCCTCGTCCACCGCAGAGACACCCTGCGGGCCACCAAGATCTATCACGAGCCACTGGAACAGGCCGAAAATGTGGAATTCCGCTGGAACAGCACCGTTTCCGCGCTGCTTTCCGGGGACAGGCTGACCGGCGTACGCCTGCGGGACACCGTCACCGGTGAGGAAAGCGTGGTGGACTGCGACGGCGTATTTGTCAGCGTGGGCCGACAGCCCGCCACGGCGTTGGCGGTGGGTCAACTGGCGCTGGACGGCGGCGGCTATATCGTGGCCGGAGAGACCACGGAAACCAGTATTCCCGGCGTTTACGCCGTGGGCGACGTGCGGACGAAGCCCCTCCGTCAGGTGGTCACCGCCGTGGCGGACGGCGCGATGGCAGTTCACATGGCGGAGAAATATATCGCGGAAAACCGATAAGGGAGGTAGATTGAAAAAGCCATGTTTAAGGTCAGGCCGGATACGACTGCAGTGGGGATGCCGACATATCTGCAAGGCAAACTGCCAGAGTGATGGTAGATAAGATAACCCATGTAAGATCGGGAGATATGTTGTCTCTCCATATCCAGTCCACGCAACAGTGAGCAACTGAACACAAAACACAGCCACAGATGTACTCTGCGGCTGTGTTTTTATGCATAGTATACCGCGTGACAAGCGGTTTTACTGTGACGACGTCACATGATTTGAGAAAATCGGCGCGGCGCTGCTCCGGTTGTACGATTATGATTGCCGCTCCCTGCCTTGGAGATTTGCCGCGAAAATGTGAGCAGAAAAAAGTCATGACTTAATCACCGCGAGGGCTTGTATATCACCCGAAAGGGATAGCTATAAAGAAGTACTGTAACGAATTGTTCCTAAAAATGTGGAAATAGAAAAGGAAAGCGGTATGAAAAATGAATTCCAATACGGTCTGCTGCTCTTACAGCAGTATCTGTATGAGCATACGGATGATCAGCATCCGCCTTCCGTAGCGGATATTCTTGCCTACTGGCGGGAACATGGCATTCAGGCAGGGCGCAAGAGCGTATATTCCGCTATTGAAGTCTTGCAAAGCAACGGCATGGACATCGTCTGTGTCAAAAGCACCCAGAACCGATACTTCGTAGGAGAACGGTTATTTGAACTGCCGGAGTTAAAATTGCTGGTGGACGCGGTGGAATCCTCCCGCTTCATTACGGCCAAGAAAAGCGAACGGCTTATTGAAAAGCTGGGTAAGCTCACCAGTGAATCTCATGCCCGCCAGTTGGATCGGCATATCTATATGGAAGGTACCGCCAAACCGGAGAATGAGTGTATTTATTACAGCGTGGATGAGATCCATAACGCCATTCAGGAAAAACGGCAGATCACTTTCCAGTATTACGAATACACACCGCAAAAAGAAAAGATACCTGGACGCGGTGAAGGCTTAGGCTCCTTGAGCTCTGCAAAGCTTTTGGAGTTCAAACAGAAAATACCCACAGCCAAAGCGGCTGTGGGTATGATCAAATCAGATTGTACGCGCTGACGCTGTCCTGCCGATCTCTACAGACCGTAGCTGCTTCTTCCATCTGCAAAACCCCGACGCTCCGTGGCTGACGGGGGTTATCCGCACTTGCCAATACGCCCAAAGAGGACTCCTTAACGCGCAGAAGGAAAGGGACGGTCAGTTTCCGGCGTTTTGAGAAGGAAATGGCTTTTGTGAAAGTCGAGCAGGCCCTCATCCCGCATTTTTCCAAGTTCCAGCGACAGCCCGCTGCGCTCTACGCCGAGATAATCCGCAAGCTGCTGGCGGGAGAACGGAATGTCGAATTCATAGCCGCCCCGGCGCTGCGCCTCACCGGAAAAATAGGACAGCAGCTTGGCCCGTGTCGTGCGCTGGCCCATGTGGGTGAGTTTTTCGTTGAGCCGCAGGTTTTTCTCCGCTAACTCGCCCAGCAGGTTGTGAATGATCTGGCTATGGTGGGAGCAGGCGGAGGGGCACACGCTCAAAACACGCCTTATGTGTAGAAACATCACCGTCATCGCGCTCTCCGCCTCTACGCTCACGTTCAGCACCGCTCCCGGCGCACAGGCGAACACCTCCGCGAAGGTCTGCCCCGGCCCGGTCTTGGAGAGGATGTTGCGGTTTCCCCAGATATCCTCCTGCACGATGAGGGCGCTGCCCGCCAGCACGAGACCCACCTCCTCCACCGACTCCCCGGCGCGGAGCAGGCGGGAGCCTTTGGGAAAGGTGCCGATCCTCGCCCCAAGGCAGGAGAGCATAGCGGCAAGCTCCTCATCGGAAATGCCGGAGAAAAGCACCGCCGTATGGAGCACCGGAAAAAATTCTTTCATAAAAAGGCCTCTTTCGTTGAAAATTCAACCGACTTGTTGCTTTTAGTATAGTACAATGAGCGCACAAAAGCAACAGGAGGACCGAACATGAAACGCCGCAAGCCCAGCAGACGAGCCGCCTTTCCCAGTGGCCGGTGCAGATCAAGCTGGTGCCGGTAAACGCCCCGTATTTTGACGGGGCGCGGCTGCTGATCGCCGCCGACTGCACCGCCTACGCTTACGCCGCCTTCCACGAGCGGTTCATCAAGGGACACATCACGCTGGTGGGCTGTCCCAAGCTGGACAGCGTGGACTATGCCGAAAAGCTGACGGAGATCATCCGGGAAAACGACATCAAGAGCGTTACCGTCGTCCGCATGGAGGTACCCTGCTGCTGCGGGCTGGAGCTGGCGGCGAAAAAGGCACTCCAGCAGAGCGGGAAGTTCATCCCGTGGCAGGTGGTCACCGTGACGGTGGACGGCCGGCTGGTGGAAGAATAACAAAATCATTAGAAAAAGAAAGGAAGAAGCACAATGAAGTATGTATGCACCGTTTGCGGTTGGGAGTACGACGAGGGCGTGGGGTATCCCGAGGGCGGCATCGCGCCGGGAACGCCATGGAGCGAGGTGCCGGAGGATTTTGAATGCCCCCTGTGCGGCGTGGGTAAGGATTCCTTTGAAGAGGCGTGAGCTTTCTGCAAGAGAGGCAAAGACTATGAGTTATGAAAACTGGAAGGACAAAATCGGCACATTTGAAGTGATGGACGTGCGGGGCAAAAAGATGGACTTCTTCCCCGCATTGAAGGCAAAGGCTGCCGCGCTGAAAAACGGCGAAGGACTGCATATCATCCAGACCTTCGAGCCTGTCCCCCTGTACCCGGTGCTGGCCCTTATGGGCTTTGCGCATCACACGGAGAAGGTGAGCGGCAGCGAATATCATATTTGGTTTTATCGAGTGAAGAAAGGAGAATAACCGCATGAGCTACGAAAACTGGAAGAATAAGGCGCAGGGGTTTCAGACGGTGGATGTGCGCCATATACAGGGCAGCTTCTTTGAAGGGCTGAAGAAAAGAGCCGAGGCGTTGGAGGTGGGCGAAGGATTGCACATCATCCAGACCTTTGAGCCGCATCCACTGTACGCTGTCATGGAGGGCTTGGGCTACGAGCACCACACCGAGCAGCGGAGTGAGGCGGAGTTCCATGTCTGGTTCTGCCGCACAGAGAAGAAGGAAGGCGACAGCTCCGCTCCCTTCAAGCCGCTGGCTCTTTTGAACTATCCCATGATCGATGAAAAGCTGGGGCAGATCGCCGTGGATTTTTGGGAGACCACATGGCAGAGCGAGAAGCGCGTACTGCCCTACGAAACGCGGCTGCTGCTGTCCCTGACCAACGCTGTCGGTGCGGGCCGGATGAGGCAGGCGGCGCGGGAGCTGGTAAAGGCATATATCCACGGTGTGGAGAGCGCCGCGTTGGACGATGTGTTCGAGCTGCTGGCATGGAATCAGGGCATCGGCTTTTTCAGCAGCGAGATCGGCCCCTCGGCGCTGTTTCAGGCGTACAAGCTCATTAAAAACGGTGAGAAGCAGGGCAAGTCCCGGGAGGATATCTGCAGTGCGCTGCGCGAGAAATTCGGGGAGAAGAACCCAGAGATGCAGGTCCTGAACAGATGATAAGGAGTTGTTTTGTATTATGAACATTCAAACGGTAACAGATGCCATCCGCTATGTAGGGGTGGATGATAACACATTGGCACTCTTTGAAAACCAGTACCCCGTCCAGCCTATGGGAGTGAGCTACAACTCCTATGTCATTCTGGACGAGAAAATCGCCGTGATGGACAGCGTGGACGCACGGGCGGCGGAAGAATGGCTTTCCAATGTGGCGCGGGTGTTGGAGGGGCGCAGCCCCGACTATCTTGTGGTCACACACATGGAGCCGGATCATTCCGGCAGCCTCATGCGGCTGGCACAAAAGTACCCGGAGATGAAGATCGTGGGAAACGCGAAAACATTTACCCTGATCAAGCAGTTCTTCGGCACAGGTGCATTGTCGGAAGACCGTATGCTGGAGGTTGGCGAAAGAGATACGCTTTCCTTGGGTTTGCACCGGCTGTGCTTTCTGCTGGCGCCGATGGTACACTGGCCGGAGGTGATGGCAGCATATGAAGAGGAGGAAAAAATCCTGTTCTCGGCGGATGCCTTTGGCCGCTTCGGTTCACTGGAACGGACTGCCCGTGCCCCCTGGGCGCCGCAGGCCCGGCGGTATTATTACAACATCGTCGGAAAGTATGGCGCACAGGTGCAGGTGCTGCTGAAAAAAATCTCCGCGCTGGAGATCAAAACGATCTGCCTGCTCCATGGCCCCATGCTCACAGAAGACTTGGGGGAGTATCTGCGGCTCTATGATCTCTGGTCACAATGGAAACCGGAAGAACCGGAGGGCATCCTGATCGTCCACGCGTCCATCCATGGAAATACCGCATATGCATCGGAGGCCCTCAAGAGCAAGCTGGAGGGAAAAGGTGCGCAAGTCACCATGTGCGATCTGACGGCAACAGACCTTTCCTATGCCGTGACCAGCGCATTCTACTGTGGGAAACTGGTGTTGGCCTGCTCCACCTATGACGGAGGACTGTTCCCGCCTATGAAGGCCTTTTTGGATCATTTACAGACAAAGGGATTCCGAAACCGCCGGATCGGCCTCATGGAAAACGGCTCATGGGCCCCTGCTGCCGCGCGGCTGATGCGTGCCGAGTTGGAAAAGATGAAGGAACTCCGACTGTGTGAAACAGAGGTATTGCTGCGCGGCGCACTGAACCAAACCAGCGAAGCGCAGATGGACGCTCTGGTGGCGGAGCTCTGCGCGGAGTAGGCGGCGAGTCTGGCTTCGTCCGGCCGCCCGATGCCTCAAAAGCAAAACATCGTCGCTGATTTATTTAGACAACAATATGGCGTTGAGTGATGCCGAAGCTTTGAAAATGGATCGAAGTGCAGCCGCAGAGAATATCTGCGGCTGCACTTTTTGCATTTTGACCATGGTGCAAACGGATGGCTTTGACCGTTGCCCTCGGTTTCTAAGGAGACACGAAGTGTGCTACATGGAAGCGTATCATAGATCTGCTCCATAGCCACGCCCTCACTGCGCCAGCGTTTCCCGGATAAATGTCTCAATGGCGGCTTTGGAGCCGGGCGCTACCACAGAGCCGATCACCTCGCCGCTCTTAAAGAGCATCAGCGTGGGGATGGTGTCTATGCCGAAACGCTCGATGAGCTGCGGCTCCTCGTCGTAGTTGATCTTGCCGGCGATGAGCGTGTCGGCGTACTGCTCCCCCACCTTGTCGAAGGCCGGGGCAATACGGCGGCAGTAGGGGCACCACTGGGCCCAGAAATCCACCAGCACGGGCTTGTCCGCGTGCAGGACGTCATTTTCAAAGCTGTTGGTCGTAATGGTAAGCATCGTAAAATCCTTCTATTTCTGCGTGAAAAGCTGTCTTTCAATATCCGTGATCGTAATGTGCGAGAGATAGGCGGCGCATTCCTCATTCATGCTCCAGTACAGCGCATCCATCACGCCCGCCATGCCGGAGCAGATGGCGCAGTCCCGGTCAATGTCGCCGCTGTGCCACGCGCAGTCCACAAAGCGGGTATTCACCGCCTCTGCCACCTGCCGGAGAGAAAGGGTTGCGGGGTCTGCCGTCAGGCGGTAGCCGCCGTCCAAGCCCTCCCGGGTCTCCACCATTCCCGCCTTTTTCAGCCCCGCCATCACCCGGCGGACGCGGGTGGGATTGGTGCAGATGTTCTCCGCCAGCGCTTCGCTGCTGAGGGAGCGTCCACTGTGGCTCAGGCAGACCAGCGCATGGACGGCCAGATTAAAAGAACCGTCCACAATCATCCCTCCTTCACAAGCTCGTAGGGCCAGTCGATGACGCCGCCGAAGTCGTAGACGCTCTGATACCCCAGCGCCAGCAGCTTTTGTGCAGCATCCTTGCTGCGGCGGCCGCTGCGGCAGTAGATCAGCAGCGTCGCCTCCTTATCGGGCAGCGTCTCGGGCATTTCGCTCCCGATGCTCTCGTTGGGCACAAGGACGGCGTTTTCAATATGCCCGCCATCGTATTCCTCCCGGGTGCGGACATCCACCACCACGACCTCCTGCGAGACCATCATCTCATAGGCTTTCTCGGCGCTGATCTTATGATACGCCGCCTTGCCGGGAGCGTCCTCTTCTGTCGGCACCGGCTTGTCCTTGGTTCCCCCGCAGCTCACCAGAAGCAGTGCAAGCACGGCGGCAAGTGCCGCGAAAAGCAATATCTGACGCATAATCAACCTCCAATGCAACTGTGTTTGCTGCTGATACAGTTTATACTGAAATATAACAGATACAGTTAAAACTGTCAAGGTACTTCGAGGCAGCTTTTGGAGCACAAGCCCTTTGTGGTTGTTGACAGAGAAAAAAATATAGATATAATAAAAGCAAAAGAATAAGGCTCATTCTTGCATTTGGAGGGTTGGCGGTATGCCAAAATACGCAGAGGAGATATTGGCCGCCGTAACGGAGCTGCAACAGCATCCCACGGCGGAGCAGGTGTTCCTGGAGATGAAAAGGGAGCATCCCAGCATCGCTCTGGGTACGGTATATCTGCCCCGCCTGCCGGGAGCAGGAAAAAGACAATCTTATGGAGGAGAAGTATCATGAACGCTAACGTATCTAAGCTGCTCAACGAGCAGATCAATAAGGAGTTCTACTCCGCCTATCTGTATCTGGACTTTGCCAACTACTACGCCGCCGTCGGACTGGACGGCTTTGAGAACTGGTACCGGGTACAGGCGCAGGAGGAACGGGATCACGCCATACTGTTTTATCAGTATTTACAGAATAACGGCGAGGGCGTCACCTTTGAGGCTATCGCAAAGCCGGAGTGGGAACGAGTCGACCACATGGCCCCGCTGAAAAAGGCACTGGAGCACGAGAAGCTGGTCACCGCCAGCATCGATGCCATCTACGCCGCCGCATACGAGGTCAGGGACTTCCGCACCATGCAGATGCTGGACTGGTTCATCAAGGAACAGGGCGAGGAGGAGAAGAACGCCGCCGACCTCATTACCAAGATGGAGCTGTTCGGCGGTGACAGCAAGGGGCTGTATATGCTAAACAGCGAGCTGAAGGCACGGGTCTACACCGCGCCCTCGCTGGTGCTGTAAGCCCCGCGCGTCTGCGGGCTTTCGCATCAGGCAAAAGGCAGACTGCATACAGGTGGCCTGCCTTTTCTTCCACCAGATGGTTATAGGAGACTAACTGCGTATAAAACAGAAAGGACTTCAGAACTTGAACAAGGAAAAGGGGATCGAAACCGTTACCCTCATGGTGCGCCGGTATTGTTGTGGCGTGCATGGGACAAGGGGCGAGGCGCTTTGTCCGGCGTGCAATGCACTGCTGGAATACGCCAGAGAGCGGCGGGACAGATGCCTGCACGGGAAAATTTAGCGGCACTTTGAATCCTTTCCGAGAGGCACAATGCGGCAAAAAATAAAGAAGAGATAAGGGCAACGGCTATGAAAGAACGAAAGACCTTCTGGGACAAAAATGCCGGTCGTTACGACCGCTTTATGCGAAAGGATCGGGCGGCATACGAAGAGATGTATAAGCTGATCCGGCCGGTGGTGAAAGCCAAAACGGTGCTGGAGCTGGCGACCGGCACGGGACTGATTGCAAAGCACATTGTGAACGCGGCAACGCACATCGAGGCGACGGATGCCTCCGCGGAGATGATTGCCGAGGCCAAGCGTGATAACCGCTCTGCCAAGCTGCACTTTTCCGTGCAGGATATGTTCCGCCTGCCCTATGCGGATAAGTCCTTTGATGTGGTGATCGTGTCCAATGCGCTGCACATCGTGCCGCAGCCGGAAAAAGCCCTGCAAGAAATCAAGCGGGTGCTGAAAGAGGACGGCGTGCTCATCGCGCCGACCTTCACCCACGCGGGGAACTCGTTTCCCGGCAAGGTCAAAGCCTTTTTCATGAATCTGGCAGGCTTTCCTCTCCACAGCAAGTGGACGAGTGAAGAATACCTAAAATTTCTGCAACAGAATGATTGGACAGTGCGAAAAAGTGTTGTTCTAAAGGCCTCTTTTCCGCTGACCTATACGGAATGTGTGAAATCGGAGGTGTGATATGTCCTTCTTTGAAAACACCCGCAAGCCCGTAGGCTTTAGCGGGAAGATCATGGTTGCTATGATGAACTTTGGGCACAGCGCAATGGCAGCGTGGGGATTGCATTTTTTGCAGCCTGCCCCGGATGCCATGGTGCTGGACTGCGGCTGCGGCGGTGGAGCGAACATCAAAACGCTGCTGAAGCTGTGTCCCAAGGGCAAGGTGCAGGGCATCGACTATTCGGCAGTCAGTGTAGAAAAAGCGCGAAAGGTCAATGCAGGTGCCATTGCAGCAGGGCAGTGTACTGTGCAGCAGGCAAGTGTAGCAGAGTTGCCGTTTGAAGCGGAGCAGTTTGATGTAGTGACCGCATTTGAAACGGTCTATTTCTGGCCGGAGCTTGCGCAAAATTTCAGAGAGGTCTATCGGGTGCTGAAGCCCGGCGGGACTTTTTTCATCTGTAACGAAGCAAACGGCGAAACAGCAAAAGACGACAAATGGACGCGAATCATTAACGGTATGACCATCTATACGGATGCTGATCTGAAAGTGTATCTGGAGCAAGCAGACTTTGGCAGGGTTCAGAGTCACAAAAATAAAAAGGGCTGGCTGTGCGTCACAGCACAGAAATGAGGTGCAATCATGTCGAAAAAAGCAACGGAATTTCAAAGAAAAGCAATGAGCCGGATGTACCGGGTCAGGGAGATCTTTAAGCCTTTGAACACCGGCTGGATCGATGAAAATGTCGCTTGTGTGCGAGAGTGGGTGGCAAATATCTTCTTCTACCGCAAGGGCGATACCACCATTATGATTGATGCCGGATACAACTATGACCGTCTGGCGGAGAAAATGAGCTGTGCTCGCCTTTCAAAAAAGAGCCCACACCCCCAATGCGCTTTACGATGCCTATGATGAATCTGACGATACCGAAGAAAAAGCAAAGAGCGGGTACTTGAAAGGTGTGGGAAGATAAAAAGGCTGTGAATTTCAGAACAGTTCCGATGCTTTTGCTGCTGCCGGATACTTACTGCCGTGGGGGATATGCAGATGAAATACTTTGAATTTGGGCAAGAAAATCCAGAACTGATGGTCATGCTGCCCGGAGGCGGCGTATGCTATCGCGGGGCAATACCCATAGCAGAGGAGATCAAGACCCGTATGCAAGGGAGCATCCCGAATACCGGGACGAAAACGGATACAGGAGGAACAGGGAATGCTCTTACAGGTGATTCTGGAAGGTCTTGGGTTGGGAGTTCTGCTGGTTCTGATCTGCGCTGCGGGCATCCGTAAGGGGGGTTGTTGGGATGGTGCATCTTTACAGCCCGGCGGTGCAGCAGCGGTGCGTAAAACTGGGGCTTACAAGCCCGGAACGCATCCGACGCAACAGCCTGCTGTTCAAAGCCGTCTGCGTCCCCGGCTATATCAGCTATGTGTTGGTCTGTGTCTATGGGATAAACGGTGCGCGCAGCTTTGCGGCGGGCTTCTGGCAGCTGCTGGTCATCTTATCCGTTATGAATCTCATTGACCGTTTTTTGATCGATGGTTACTGGGTGGGGCACACGAACGCATGGACGATCCCCGGAACAGAGGATCTGAAGCCCTACATTACTGCCAAAAACAAGCAGAAAAAGTGGCCATTCGGCACGGTGGGCATGGCAGTCATAGCGATGGTGCTGGCGGTAATGATGACTATTTTTACTCACTGAGGGAGGAACAACCTATGAAATACAAAATCGAGAAAAACACCGTGCAGGAGACATTGATCCTCCCGCTGTATTCCCGGAAGCTGTGTACGGAGTTGTATCCGAACCTTTACCGGGACGAAACGGCGGTGCGTCTGATCGACCAGATCGACTACGACTTTTCAGAGGCAGAGAAAAATTCCCGCAGCCTGATGCAGCGTTTCGGGGCGCTGGAGGTCGCCATGCGGCAGAATGACCTTGCCTTTGAAGTGCAGGCGTACCTGAAAAACCACCCCTGCGCGGCAGTGGTCAATCTGGGCTGTGGGCTGGATAACACCGGCAAAGCCTGCGACAACGGCAGCTGTAAAATCTACAATCTGGATTTCTCGGATGTGATTGCCCTGCGGCAGCAGCTGCTGCCCGCCGGGGAGCGGGAGCAAAATATCCCCTGCAACCTGAAAGACCTCGCATGGTTTGACAAGATCGATGCCTCCGGCGGGGCGGTGTTCTTTGCCTCCGGGGTGTTCTATTACTTCCTGACGGAGCAGGTTCGGGAACTGGTGCAGTGGATGGCGGACGCTTTCCCCGGCGGAGTGCTGGTCTTTGATGCTGCCAACCGTACGGCGGTGAAGATGATCGCCAAAACGTGGCTCAGGACGGCGAAAATCAAGGATGTAGGGGCATATTTCGCGGTTTCGGATGCTCCCAAGGAGATTGGCGAGTGGGACAGCCGGTTACGGGTATCCAGCAGGGGCTATATGATGGGCTACAACGACCTGAAAGACCCTTCCGTCAGCGGCTTTTTCCGATTTCTCGCCAAGGTCGGGGACAACGGGATGAAAATGCAGATCGTGAAGATCGGATTTGGAGGTAAGCTATGAAAATTCTGGTATATGGTGCAGGCGTTCTGGGGTGCAATCTGGCAAGAAATCTGCTGCGCGCCGGAAAGGATGTCACTCTGCTTGCGCGGGGAAACTGGGCTGCGGAGATCAAGCAGAACGGCCTGCGGATCAAGGACAAATTTTCGCTCCGCACCTCGGTCAGCCGCATTCCGGTGGTGACTGAACTTGCACCGGATGCAATGTACGATGTGATCTTTGTGGTCCTGCGCTATACACAGCTGGATTCCGTTCTGGACACGCTGCGGGCGAACCGGACGAAGAACATCGTTTTTGTGGGGAACAATGTGCAGGCGAGGGCGCTGGCGGCGGCGCTGCCGGGGAAGAATGTCCTGTTTGCCTTTGCGCTTTCTGCGGGGCATCGGGAGGCTGACCGGGTGGTCTCCATCGACCTGAAGAAGATCACCATCGGGCAGCTGACGGGTGCAACCTCCAATAAACAGTTGATCGGGCGCATCTTCCACGGCACAAAATATAAGGTTGTTTACGAGCCGAACATGGAGGACTATCTGCTCTGCCATGCCGCGTTTGTGATGCCTGCGGCCTTCGCCTGCTATAAGACAGATGGCGACCTGAAAAAGCTCAGGGGAGATACCGCGTACCTGAACCGTGTGCTGGATGCCAACATCGAGGGATATCGCGCCATCCGAGATGCCGGGCACACCATTCTGCCCAAGGAGGATGCAGACTTTGAAGGGGAGAAATACCGCAAGACCTGCCTGCGCTTTTTCAAGCTGATGTGTGCCACCTCGCTGGGCAAGCTCTGCGCCTCCGACCATGCCATGAACGCCATCGACGAAATGAGTGCGCTGAACCGGGATCTTAAGAAATTTTTCGATGAACATGGCACAGTCTACCCGGTATGGCAGGCACTGGAAGCGGAAGCCGGGAGGTATCTGCAATGAAATACGCTGGAATGCCCTTTGGGATGTGGGCGCTGTTTGCCGGTTCCTTTCAAAAGCAGCCGACCGCAACCCCTATTCGTGGAACATGGAGTTTTACGAATACCCGGATGGCAGCGGCTACGAGGGACGCTTTACTAAATGCGGCATCTGTGTGCTGATGGAGGAGCTGGGTCTGTACGACCTGCCCCCTGCCCTGTGCCATCTGGACTACACCATGAGCGAAGCGGGCGGTGTGACCGAATTTGTGCGGCAGTACACCCTTGCCTCCGGCGGACCCTACTGCGACTGCGGGTACAAAAAGAAAGGGTAACGCTGCGATTTTTGCATAATTTTTTTTGAAGGAGGTTCTTTCGTGAAAAAACAGTCCGATCTTTCCCGGTTGATGGGTTATGCCGGGAACTACCGATATTTTACCTATGCCTCGTGGGTGCTGTCTGCGGTCAGCGCACTGGTGGCACTGGTGCCCTTTGTGTACATCTGGAAGATCCTGCGGGATGTGCTGGCTGTCGCACCTGACTATGCGCAGGCGGTGAACATCCCTCATTACGGCTGGATGGCAGTGTTATTCGCAGTACTGTCTTACCTTATTTACATTGCGGCGCTGATGTGCTCCCATCTGTCGGCGTTCCGGGTGGCGACGAATCTGCGGCTGGCAGTGTCGGAGCATCTGGCGGTGCTCCCACTGGGCTTTGCCGAGAATTTCGGCAGCGGTAAGCTGCGCAAGATCATCCACGAGAGCACCGGAGCCGCCGAGACCTATCTTGCCCACCAGCTGCCCGACCAGTACAACGCCATTGCCACCCCGGTGGGGCTGCTGGTGCTGCTGTTGGCGTTCGACTGGAGGTTGGGGCTGCTGAGCCTTGCGCCGGTGGTGCTGGCTTTCCTCATTATGGCGACCATGACCGGCAAGCGGATGGTCGAAAAAAATGCGGCAGTACGGAAACGCCTTGGAGGCCATGTCCAATGAGGCAGTGGAATACGTCCGGGGCATTCCGGTGGTCAAGACCTTCGGGCAGAGTATATTTTCCTTCAAAAAATTCAAGGCCGCCATTGATGACTACGAAAAGTGGGTCATCTCCTACACCAAAGAACTGCGCCTGCCCATGATGTTCTACACCGCCGCCGTCAACGGCGTGTTCGCCTTTTTGATTGCAGGTGGGCTGCTGTTCACGGCTCACGGCGTGACCCCGGAATTTCTGCTGAACCTGCTGTTCTATATCATCATCACGCCGGTGATCTCCCTGACTTTGACCCGCATAATGTACATGAGCGAGAACAAGATGGTGGTAGCGGATGCGCTGGCACGCATCGACTCGGTGCTGGAGGCAGCACCCATGCAGGTGCAGGTTGTTCCGCAGCACCCGCAGGATGCTTCCGTCGCGCTGCAGAACGTGCGTTTCAGCTATGACGGAAAAACCGAGGTCATCAAGGGCGTTTCGCTGGAGATCCAGCCGGGACGGACCGTGGCTTTTTGTAGGCCCTTCCGGCGGCGGAAAATCCACGCTGGCAAACCTTGTCTGCCGGTTCTTTGATGTGCAGAGCGGCAGCGTCCGGGTGGGCGGATCGGATGTGCGGGCAATCCCCAAGGAAGAGCTGATGGATACCATCTCCTTTGTGTTCCAGAACAGCCGCCTGCTCAAGGGCAGCATTCTGGATAATGTCCGTCTTGGCAGACCGCAGGCCACCGAAGCCGAGGTGCTGGCAGCGTTGAAAGCAGCGCAGTGCATGGATATTATCGAAAAGTTCCCGGAGGGCATCCATACCGTTATCGGCACCAAGGGCGTGTATCTTTCCGGCGGCGAGCAGCAGCGCATTGCCATTGCACGCGCCATGCTGAAAAATGCGCCCATCCTGATCCTGGACGAGGCCACCGCTTTTGCTGACCCGGACAATGAAGCTAAGGTGCTGGCCGCTTTTGCCCAGCTTGCCAAGGGGCAAAACGGTGCTGATGATCGCACACCGCCTGTCCACCGTCGCCAACGCCGACTGCATCTATGTGGTGCAGGATGGGCAGATTGTGGAATCCGGCACAAAGGACGAACTGTGCGCGCAGAACGGCCTGTTTGCCCAGATGTGGCAGGAGTATCAGGCGTCGGTGCAGTGGAAGGTCGCAAAGGAGGGGTAAGGAATGATCGAAAAAATTCAACACGCCACAGCCAGCTCCCCGGAGGGCGCAAAGGGGCTTGTAAAGGGCGTTCTGGCCTGTGCGTTCCAGAACATGGCGTTCATGCTGCCCACCGGGCTGCTGTATCTTCTGGTAAAAGACCTGCTGGCAGGCTCTACGAGCGGGAGAAGCACCTTTTATCTGCTGGGATGC
The DNA here is from genome assembly GCA_032620915.1 of Oscillospiraceae bacterium NTUH-002-81. NCBI lineage: Bacteria > Bacillati > Bacillota > Clostridia > Eubacteriales > Oscillospiraceae > Oscillospiraceae bacterium NTUH-002-81. Next base: position 2,951,632 of record CP136052.1, on the reverse strand, counting down.
GTTGCCTGCTTTGTGCTGATTTTGCTGACCACATGGTTCCAGTACAACGGCACCTATTTTACCACTTATAAAGAGAGCGGCACCCGCCGCCTGACCCTTGCGGAGCGGCTGCGGAAGCTGCCTCTGTCCTTTTTCGGCAAGCGAGACCTTGCCGACCTGACCAGCACCATCATGGCGGACTGCGAGGTACTGGAAAAGGACTGCTCCCACTTCATCCCAGGTCTGTTCGGCTCCCTCATCTCCACCGTGCTCATTGCCCTGAGCCTGTTCGCCTTTGAGTGGCGGATGGCACTGGCGGCTCTGTGGGTCATTCCGGTATCCGCTGCCATCGTGGTGGGCAGCTATCGGGTACAGGATAAGGTGCAGGCCAGGACCATGGCTGCGAAAATGGCCTGTGCGGACGGCATTCAGGAGTACATCGAGACTCTCCGGGACCTGAAAGCCAGCAATGCGGAGCAGCGGTATCTGTCTGGCCTTTCCGACAAAATTCGAGCAGTGGAAAAGCAGTCCATCACGGCAGAGCTGGAAACAGCGCTGTTTGTGTCCTCCGCCGGCATGGTGCTCAAGCTGGGTATTGCGTCGGTGGCGCTCACCGGTTCGGTGCTGCTGGTGCAGGGTGGCATCGACGTGCTGACTCTGTTTCTGTTCCTGATGGCGGCATCCCGGATGTACGACCCTATGCAGGGCGCGTTGCAGAATCTGGCGGCGGTCATCGCCATGCGCACCAATGTGGGGCGGATGAACGAGATTCTGGACGCTCCCCTGCAGACCGGCAGCGAGCAGCTGACCAATCAGGGCTGTGATATCGTGTTCGACCATGTGGGCTTTGCCTACAACTCCGGCGAGACGGTGCTGCGGGATGTTTCCTTTACCGCAAAGCAGGGGGAGGTCACGGCACTGGTAGGCCCCTCCGGCGGCGGCAAGACCACTGTTTCCCGGCTGGCGGCACGGTTCTGGGATTACCAGAAGGGACACATCACCGTAGGAGGTATGGAGGTTTCCCGAATCGACCCGGAAAAACTGATGAGCCTTTATTCCATTGTGTTTCAGGATGTGACCCTGTTTGACAACACGATCCTCGAAAACATCCGTCTGGGGCGCAAAGGTGCCACCGACGAGGAAGCCCTTGCGGCAGCAAAGCTGGCAAACTGCGAGGAATTTGCCGAGAAGCTGCCGGACAAGTGGAACACCAACATCGGCGAGAACGGCTGCGCCCTTTCCGGCGGAGAACGCCAGCGTATTTCCATTGCACGCGCCTTCCTGAAGGATGCGCCCATCATCCTGCTGGACGAGGCCACCGCCAGCTTGGATGTGGAAAACGAAACTGCCATTCAGGAAGCACTGTCACGACTTATCAAGGATAAAACGGTTCTCATTATTGCTCACCGAATGCGCACTGTTTCCAGTGCAGATAAGATTGTGGTGCTCAAAGATGGAGCAGTAGCAGAACAGGGATCGCCTGCACAGTTGCTGCATAAGGGCGGCATTTTTGCCCACATGGTACAGCTCCAGACTAAGAGCCAAGGCTGGTCGTTGGTTAAGGCATAACAGAGAAGGAAAGCGAAACGGTCTGAGCCCTGTGTACAGCACGGGATACAGATATGCTGGATTTGAACCTGCCAAAGCATAGTTATGTGTTTTTGCGTAAACATCTGGAGGAAGGCGTATATCAGGTTTCTGCTGTTTCTGCATCGGATGTACTGAAACGAAATACAGACTCTTTACGCTGTGCGGTCGAGAATGATGTGTTTGCCTCGCTTCCGCAGGATTCGCTTTTGAACGAGTTGGAAATGGGGGGGATTAGGTGCAATATAACTGCTGACGGCGTTGAATCTTGGTGGCTAACTTGGTGGATAGCTTGGTGGGTGTCACCATCTAAGTTATCATGGGTTTGTATGCGAGAATTGAAAGAAGATGGAGCAACCCTTGGAGGATAAGTGATATATTGAAACGTAATGATATTAAAAAGAGTGATGCTTATCAGAGCGGCTTCCTTGAGGGAACAACGCCAGCACATGAAGCGTATATGCGCTTGAAGAAAAACCTGGCTGCTTCGATCAATTAAGGAGGCGGCAGAATGAAATTAGCAAAATACAAGGCGTGTATATGTGAAGGCTCTGCCGAAGAAGCTATTATCGACATACTGGTTGATAATGATCTTCTGATTTTCAACAGAGAAGAAATGTTGGAAGAACGTGTTATCCGTTGCAGAAGTGCTAAACGATTCGAGGAGCGATACCTACGGAAAAATTTTGGATTCTCGCAGAGAGGAATTTCGATTGAGTAAAGCATATGAGCAGAAAATTGATGTGGTAAATGTCATTACTGCGCCAGAAATTGAAATGCTGATTATTCATGCGGAAGGAGCATATGATCAATTTAAGCGTTCTGAAAAAAAACCAAGCGAATTTTGTAAAACAAATCTTCGGATGCATGATGTGAAGTCGTATGATTTTGTGAAGCAGTATTTCAGTAACCCTCAGCTCTTGGTGAAAGCCATAAAAGAGTATCGCAGAACAGCAAATATCCCCAAAGGAGAATACAGCTTGTCTGATTTGCTGAGATGAACCCACTGCAATTAGATGATTCTAAACTTGCAAAGCTTAACAAACTTCGAACTATGACAGAAATGCCTGTAATCATTCTTTGATAAATATGCTGTTACGAAGTGTGTAAATCGTATATGAAAAACCCTGGCTGTTGAATTCGATGGAACGCCGTGTACGGTGAAAGCTGCATGCACGGTGTGGAGCGGGGAAAAATCCGGAGATTATATCAAAGGATTACCTATCGCTATTTGGTACAAAGTCTCAGGGCATGAAACAGCTGATGGCTGGCGGCGGTGTGGCACTGATCGGCACGACTCTGGTGCCGTTGCTTTCTGGGCTTTTCGGGTAAACGACGGTATTCTGAAGCAGAGAAGGACAGAATTCGACACAACCTAAAAAATCAATGAAAATCAGCAGGAGTTGCGGTTTGTAATCGCAACTTCTATTGATTTTTTGATGCGTTTGCGGTATTATGGAATCATGGAGGTGGTTCCTATGATAAACAGACCGCTCTACGTTGATAAGATTATGGCATACACCGACACACCTTTTGTAAAAGTGTTGACGGGTGTTCGCCGTTGCGGAAAATCCACAGTCCTTAAAATGATCATGGAGAAGCTGCAACAGGAGCATGGTGTTCCGTCTGAGAGGATTGTCAGCATGCGTTTCGATTCCATGGATTATGAGGATATGACAGCGAAGGATATGTTCAAGACTGTCAAAGAAAAGCTCAGTCCAACGGGAAGAACGTATCTCTTTCTGGATGAGGTTCAGGAAATTGAAGGCTGGGAGAAAGTAGTAAACACTTTGGCAACGGATTATGATGTTGACCTTTATGTGACAGGCTCCAATTCCAGAATGATGTCTTCAGAAATAGCGACTTACCTGACCGGACGATATGTTTCCTTCCGTATCTATACGCTTTCGTTTCAGGAATATCTGGAATTCAAAAAGCAGTATACACAGGTAAAGGATATCCATGCTGAACTGGCAGACTACATCCGCTTGGGCGGCTTCCCTGCAACGCACCTGCGAGAGTATTCACAGGATGAGGTTTATACGATTGTCCGGGATATCTATAATTCCACGATTTTCTCGGATATTGTTAAGAGAAACCAGATTCGCAAGATCGACCAGCTGGAACGAGTGGTTCGGTACACATTTGCGAATGTGGGAAATTCATTCTCGGCAAAATCAATTTCTGATTATCTGAAATCAGAGCATCGTTCTATCGACAATGAAACGGTGTACAGCTATCTGGAAAAGCTGGAGAAAGCATATCTCCTTCATCGCTGTTCTCGATACGATCTGCGCGGAAAGGAGATTCTGAAAACGCAGGAGAAGTTTTATCTTGCCGATACCGCTTTGCGTTACAGCGTGCTGGGCTACACACCGGACAGCGTCGCTTCCAGTCTGGAAAATGTGGTGTATCTGGAACTTTGCAGACGAGGATATACCGTGACGATTGGAAAAACGCCGGATGGTGAGGTCGATTTTGTGGCGCAGAAGCAGAATGACCGGTTGTATGTGCAGGTCACACAGGAGATTAAATCCGAAAAAACAGAAAAGCGCGAATATGAACGGCTGCTGGAAATCCGGGATAACTATCCGAAGTATGTTTTAAGAACCGATGAATTTGCCGGAGGCAATTACCAGGGAATCAAAAGTATGCACATTGCAGATTTTCTATTGAGCACTGAATACTAACGATGAGAGGCTGCCGCTTAATCATCTATTGTTGATGATTTTGCGACAGCCCATTTTCTGCGCACCTTACTTTTTCAGCTTTAAGCCATCTCGGAATGCTTCGCCCACACGCTCGGTGACTTTATAATAGCCGTGGGTGTAGGGGTCAAATGCGATGGCGTTGACCTTAGACATATCAATTTTTCCATCCACCATAACGCTCTCATCGGCAGTGACATTGATCACCTTGCCGATGACGCCGCATCCGTATGCATTGTTCTGATACTCGATGAACCTGCACTCCAGGCAGATCGGGAACTCGTTGATGACAGGGGCATCTACTGTTTCTGCTTTGCTGGCGGTCAGACCACTGCGGGCAAATTTATCGGCAACTTTATTGCCGGACTCTACGCCGAAATAGTCTGCTTCCACTATGTGGGCAGCATCGGCAATGCTGACGGTGAATGCTCCCCGTGCCTTGATGTTCTGTACGGTCTTGTGTGTCTCGGTGAGGTTCAGAACAACGGAGTCCCGCTCCTGCATGGTGCCCCATGCGGCGTTCATGACATTGACGCTGCCGTCCTCGTTGTAAGTTGCAACCATCAGAACCGGCATGGGGAAAATGCCTTCGGTAATTTTCAGTTTTGTTCTCATGATAACTCCTCCTTGTGATCATATTGACAGGACTGTTCATCCTGCTTATAATTATATCCACGCGAATTGTAAATTCAAGTACTGGTAATTATGACAGGTACTATCTTAGGAGAAAGTGAATGATACAGAACTATATTGAGAACGCCAATTTCGAAGATACCGGCTTTGCCTATACGTTGTCGCTGATCTCCGGCAAGCACAAGATGGTCATTCTTTACTGCCTGATGGAATTTGAGACGGTGCGATTCAATGAGTTGAAACGGTATCTGAAAACCATTTCCGACAAAACTCTCAGCACGAATCTCAAGGAGCTGGAAGCGGATAAACTGATCGTCCGCACCGAGTATCCGCAGATCCCGCCGAAGGTGGAATATACGCTTTCGGAACGAGGAAAAACGCTGATGACTGTGCTGGATCAGCTCTGTGTCTGGGGCGAGGAGAATCGACTGACAGAGTGACAACTTCCAGATTGTATAATTTTAAAATTTGAAAAAAGGAATCGTGTACGATTCTTTAGGTATTTATCTATCTTGCTTTGTTTGATGCTGATTATCCCTACATCGTTCCACTTCACTACGGATACGAATATACAGAGGGTATCTTGATTTTCTACATGCACTGCGCAAAAGAAGGGCATAAGCTGGATCTGATCAGAAGTAATCCAAATGTGTGCATTGAGGTAGAAAGTGATGTTGAGCTTATATCCGGCGGAGATGTAGCTTGCAAATACGGAGCATCATTTGCATCTGTGATTGGGCGTGGCCGTGCAGAATTAACAGAGGATGTGCAGGAGAAAATACGAGGCCTTTCGCTCTTTATGAAAAGTCAGACGGGTCGTGAATTCAATATCAATGAAGAGATGGCATCGACAGTAGAGGTCATCAAAGTTGTTATCTCAGAGTTCACAGCCAAATCAAGATCGAAAGCTTAACAGCATGAGCTTTACGTTTATGCTGATTATATGAACTGTACTGATCGGTGCAGGTACGCTGACAATGGTACTATGAGATAAATCGGGAAGTCGGAAGAATAAAAAGGATGAAGAAATGACGGTTCAACAATTAAAATATATTTTGAAGGTAGCAGAAGTTGGCTCTATTACCGAAGCGGCAAAACTGCTTTTTATATCACAGCCAAGTCTGTCCAATTCCATCAAAGAAACGGAAAAAGAGGCTGGTATCACCATTTTTCTCCGCAGTAGGACCGGAATTACGCTGGCAAAAGATGGTGCTGAATTTCTCGGTTATGCTCGTCAGGTGATACAGCAGATGGAACTGCTGGAGGATCGGTATGTTACAAAGCTTCCGGGGAAAGTGACATTTTGACGATAGACTGAAAAGCGCTTGAAAACTTTCCCTGGGTTTGGTAGCCTACCTGGGAAGCAATATCCGCGATAGTGTCATTTGTTTCCCGTAATAATTTCATAGCCTGACGCACTCGAAATTCCTTCATATAGGTGGCGATAGGCTGACCGTAGACTGCCTTGAATATCTCCTTTAGAGTGGAGGTATTTATCAAATACTGTTTGGAAAGTTCTGCAATCGTAAATCGTTGATCCAAGTGCTCTGTCAGCTGTTGATGAATTTCTTTTATCAATTCGGTTTGCTGGGAGAAGTATTGAGTCAATTCTTTATGCTCCGATTTAGGTCAGTTTACAAGGAACTACACGCAGACCACGAAACGGGGGCTGCTGACAACAAATAAAGGCTGAATATCAAGCACCGGGGAAGTGCGAGATATTCAGCCTGTTTTGTTGTCCGGGGTTTCCAAAGGGGCTTTCCCTTTGGCACACGACTTTGCTTGCAAAGTGTAGTGTGTTATACGCTCTGTCGGCGTTGCTGCGAAAATGCCGTTGCCGCCGGGGAGGGCAAGGGCATTTGAAACGGCAGGAAAACAGGGCTCTGTGATTGCGTGGCGTGGAGCTGCAAGCGCAGGACTGGTTTCATCAGCAGACAGGGCGGATATGAAAGCCCCCGTCCCTCGTCCCACGCCGGACTACGGGACAAAATGTCCCGAACCATTTTGATAAGCAAGCGTACTTGTCAACCTTTACCCTTTTTGAAAGAACCACTACCACGATAAGTGTTGACAACACAGGTAAAGACTTGTCCACAGTGTTTGCACCGTACCATGTGAACCATAATTTCATCCGCCCATCCATCTTCGGTCTCTACCTGATTCAACGGGCAAGTGGATTCTTCCTCAAGCAGTTCAAAACCGCCATTTGTCACAAGCTGTTGGATGTATTCGATACACGCCAGATAATCTTTCGGTGCGTTAAATTTCTTCCATTCCTGAATATTATGACAGTAGTCACATATTGCAACTCCCTCCATAACCAAATTTTTCTAAATTTTGAAATGGGCGGGAAGCCGTTTTAGGGCTTTCCCGCATTGATTGCCCATTAGCAAAGTCGGGCAGGACTGTCAACGGCGGCGCATGAAATACGCCGTTCATCTTGACCGTTGACTGGCTCGGCTGGCTTTGCTATTTTCCCGGTAAGTGAGAATGGGAATAGGTATGTATCATATTATTTTATCATAATCCCATCTGGCAAAATAATATCGCCATCATCTCCACTCACATCAAAAAATCCAACCTTGTGTTTTTGAGCTAAACTACGCATAAGTTCATACGCCTCGTCTGCTACCGACCAAGAAAACACAGCGTAAATTACATTATATCCAATACTGTAATCAACCATATGCAACTCCAAATTTTCATCGTCATCAAGAGCATCGTCATTTGGTGCATATTCCCCATTCATGGGCGGGAATTTTTCTTTCATTTCCATAAAGCAGATGTTTCAATTTGAAAACTTCCGTGTACGGAAGCTTCGTGCAATCAATGCACTTAATTTTTATATCACCTTATGTATGGCATTTCTGGCAATGATTTCAATGGAATCCGAAACAAGTGCAGTAAAGGTTTCAATTATAAAATCAGCAGATCCTGTAAAGAGAAAGGTATATTTCTGCTATTACCGACTGGCAAAAGGCATCCGTGGCATACTATCGTATGCAAAAGAAGGCGTCCGGCTCTGGTTTCGGACAAAACGTCCGGCATACCGTCAGATCTGCCTTAAGCTGGTCGCTTAAATAGATAAAAGAATAAGTCTTCTAAAGTCCGGTTCACGACGGGGCTTATTAAAGTGCCTCTAATCTGGAATACTGCCGTTTTTGATTCATTAAAAGCTGGCAGATTGGTGCTTTAGAAGAAGTTATTTATTTTTAAATTACATTTTGCGGAAACTCAAGGGGAGGGGCGAGGATGGCGGGGTTTCCGGACATTAACTCCGACTGTTGCAAAACGGCCCGGCTGCATGGTTCGCAGCCCGGGCCGTTCTCGTCTTTCTTTTTACAGTTTACAGATGGTTCCTGCCACCTTGTCTTTGCGCATGGCGTTGGATATAGTCGGGATAGCTCCCACCAGCAGAAAGGCATATAGCAGTACCAGACCCAGCACGTAGCTGGTCATGTCGATGACTTCCTCGGAAAGCAGGAGCGGTACCAGGCGGTAGCCGTAGAAGACGTCGGTCTCCAGTTCTCTGGCAATCATGATGGCCCAGTCCACACGGTCGCCCACGTAGGTCATGACGATCATTATCACGACGCTGATGATGATGCCCTTTTTCGTCAGCTTGCCGCCCAGCAGCTCATAGCCCTTCAGGGCGCAGACTGCCATGATGACGCCGGAAATAGCCGCCACATAGCCCAGCTGGCTCAGCAGAATGATGCTGGCTGCGCCGAGCAGGGAGCCTATGAGAGCGCCTACGACGCCACCCACCAGGTTTTCCTTCTTATTCTTCTCGTTGGCAGTGTAAGCCGCCGCATTCTGGGTTGCCTTGTCGTAACACTCATCACAGAGACAGATCGCATTGCCTGCCACGTAAGCTGCGCCGGTCTCCTTCATTTCGCCGCAGAGCTCGCATCCATTGGTGAAGCCTTCCATTCTCAGCATATTCAGAAATGCCGGAAGGGACTCCTGCAGGATGTCTTTGATCTTCTCTACCCTGGTATACCGCTTCAGGGTCATCCGGACCGTATGCTTCTCCTGCACCACGCCCATGATACCCTTATGTTCCTTGCGGAACTGTTTATCCGGTTCAAACTTCACGCCGTTCTCAGCCACACCGACTGATATGCAGACCATACCGTACTCGATACCCCTGCCAGTATCAAGACCGCTGACGCGCAATGTAAATCCGTCTTTTTCTCCATAAGCCACACAGAATTCCTCGTTAAAATGCAGGCCCAGAAACCGGGCAATCTCCGCATAACGGGCTGTTACCTTCTGTTTGCTGTCATAACATTCTCTCCTCTTATGTCTTTTTTTTGTATTTTTCCTATCTCCAGCTTTCAATGACCGCCTGCACGGTTCTCCGCCCCTGGAATTCGTTGATTTCCGGGTAGTAAAGCAGGCAGACGGTATCTTTGCTTTCTGTATAATGCAGATCGGCTTTCACATCGCCGAAGCTGATGCCCTCCAGTCGGCTGCCCTTGGCATCCTCCAGAACAGTCTTCAGCACATTGCGGTTCCTGTCCGCACGGTATTTAAATACCCGCCTATTTTAGCATGATTCATGGGGGTTGACAAGACCCAAAGCCTCTTGAGTTTCCGCAGTTTTATCCACAATGGCTTTGTTCTCTCAAAAACCATCAAATCATAACTCATATTGATAACTCCTTTCAGATTTCTTATTTATCGCTCTCTTATTTCCTCCCCCGCTGTGGGTTTGGATTTTTCAGCAAGTCCGACTTCTGTGCAATCTTTTTCAGCCACTTCTTTTCTTCTTCGGACAGCTTCTTCAAATTCAATTTGAGCCGCTTGCAGATAAATGCCAAAGCTACCTGTTCCGGGTCGCTGCCCTCTTTGGCGGTTTCCTCGGCGGTCTGCAAAAAATCTTCCAGTGGGTTATCCTCCGGGACGCTGAAAAAATCATCCTTATGTATTTCCCGCAGGTCGAAGGCTATCTTGTTTATGTCCTGCTGTATCACATAGCGGCAAAAGCTGTCATCGTCAATATGGGCGGTGACAAGCTGCCGTAGCTGCGGGTCGGTCAGGCCGGGATTGTACCGCTTCATAATCGTTGCGCTCATGGTATCCACTATGGCGTTTGCGGCCTGCACCTGCTTCACCGCCACACCGTTCACATAGATTTCAAGGTCAGCCATGAGCCGGGGGAAGTCCGGGTGCGCCGCCAGCTCACACAAGAGGGAATTATCCACCCGCCCGCTTTTCAATAGTTCAATCATATCATTACTCAAACGCAGGTCTGCAAGATCGGCGTTTGGGTGATTTTTTGTTTGGGACAGCCCCAGCAGATAATCGGCGGTCACGCCGTAAAACTTCGCCAGCTTGATAATGGCATAGTGACTGATGTCTTTGAGTTTGTCCCCCTCATAACTGCCCAACGCAGACTTGGAGAGATTGATTTCCTCCGCAAGCTGTTCCAGCGTCAGCCCACGCGCCACACGCAGGTCTTTCAATCGTTCTTGTATGGATAGTTCCATGCAATACCTCCTTGTCTGCTAAATCATATTTATTACCGGCCTATAAATAGTTATTGTCGTGAATTGTAGATCGCAAGGTCTTCACTAAAAGGGAAAAACCTCAAAAAAATCATTGACTAAATCTTCCTTCTTACTGAAAAACAAAGTTAGGGAACTATCCCACGGCACAATCTCAATAGTAGCTAATGGGTGTTGTATTGAAAGAGGGTTTCTCCAAAAACCTTCATAGCCATCTGCATATGGTTTTGGATATTGCATGACTTCTGCTAAAGTAATGTTCTTATTAAAACCGGAAAGAACGGCCCACACCCATTGCCAATCATCTTCCTCAACAATTCTGCTTAGTTCTTCTCCTGTAATCCAGCAATAATCTTTGCCATCACAAAGTTCTTCAATTTTTTGAGGTACGCAGTCAATATCTGTAATCAGCCAGTTATATTCTGTTTGTTTGTTCCTAATTGCGTCAAAAACCCTTCCCATCTGCGTATACCAACGCTCGCCTTTTTCATTGATTGCTCCGTATATCATACTCCTAACCTCCGCAATTCTTCGTTATTTATCATTCTACCACAATTCCGAGAGCGTGGAAATAGGCTGTTTTCCAGGCTGATTTCCGACCTTATGGATATACGGGACGGGCGGTCTTTTAGGTGTAGACTTAGGGTAGTTCATCGATGAGCCGCACCTTGAAAACCGAATGACCGTCCGAAAAGGAATACCCCGGCAGGGGAAGCACCGCAAGGAGCCAACTTCTGGACACTTTGTCCAGAAGTCACTTCGGGACAACTTGTCCCGAAGCTGTGGGGAGCGTGCCAACGCCGGAACACGCCGCAGGAATGGGGCAGGAAGCCTTTTCGGGGAGAACGGCAAAAGTGAAAAACGGAGGGACGCATGAAAGATAATCCATATAAACGCCTACCACCGTTGGAGCGCAAGCCGGACGGTACCCTCTGCCGCATGACCCCGGCACAGAGGAAGCAGGCAAACGCCCTGATCCGCCGGGAGTGCTGCAACTATGAGGACGGGAACTGTATGCTCCTTGACGATGGGGACACCTGCACCTGCCCGCAGACGGTTTCTTTCTCAGTCTGCTGTAAGTGGTTCCGCTGGGCGGTTTTGCCGCTGGACAGGACGCTGGAAGCAGAGATTTTCCGGGATAAGGAGCTAAAACGCTGTGCGGTCTGCGGCAGAGTGTTCGTCCCCAAGTCCAACCGGGCGAAATACTGTCCCGACTGTGCCGCCAGAGTTCACAGGCGGCAGAAAACAGAAAGTGAACGGAAAAGGAGGTCTTGTGTGGACAGTTAGGGGCTGAAAAGTCCTTGATTTTCAAGGCTTTGCAAGCACAGAACAGGGGCAGGCAATAGAAACTACCGTCTGCCCCCGGAAACAGGCTTCTAACCGTCCACAAACACGATATGACAAACACCATTTATATCCATCAGCCGGAAAAGGCGGTCAGCTTTACCCGGCTTCCTAATTTCCTTTTTGAAGCCCCCACATTCACGCCCTTGTCCAACGAAGCAAAGGTACTGTATGCCTTTGTCCTGCGCCGGACAGACCTGTCCCGGAAAAACGGCTGGGCAGATGAATATGGGCGCATTTACCTCTACTATCCCATCAACGAGGTAGTGGAGCTGCTCCACTGCGGGCGGCAGAAGGCGGTCAATACCCTACGGGAATTGCAGTATGCGGGACTGGTGGAGATCCAGAAGCAGGGCTGTGGAAAACCCAACCGCATTTACCCAAAATCCTACGAAGCGGTTCCAAACACCGACTTCAAGAAATCCGGTTATGGAACGCGGTCGGACTGAAAACCGCACTCCACAAGTACGATAATCAATCCTCTTGAAGTACGAAAACCGGACGGTATATAGAAATACAAAGATAAAAAGATTGATTTATATTCTATCCAGTCCAATCCTATCCGAGCTAATTCCTGTGAGATTTTCCCTGTGGAAAACCCCGGATAGGAAAGGGATTGGGAAAGGAGCAGAATGGCACAACACGCAATTTTGCGATTTGAAAAGCACAAGGGCAATCCGGCAAGACCGCTGGAAGCCCATCACGAACGGCAGAAAGAGCAATATGCCAGCAACCCCGACATTGACACCAGCCGGAGCAAGTACAATTTCCATATCGTCAAGCCGGAGAGCCGCTATTACCATTTCATTCAGAGCCGCATTGAACAAGCCGGATGCCGCACCCGCAAGGATAGCACACGCTTTGTCGATACGCTGATAACCGCCAGCCCGGAGTTTTTCAAGAAAAAATCCCCAAAGGAGATACAGGCGTTTTTCCAGAGGGCGGCTGATTTCTTAATCGGGCGGGTAGGGAAAGAAAATATCGTGTCGGCGGTGGTACACATGGACGAGAAAACGCCCCACCTGCATTTGGTCTTTGTCCCGCTGACAGAGGACAACCGCCTGTGTGCAAAGGAGATTATTGGGAACAGAGCCAGCCTCACAAAATGGCAGGACGATTTTCACGCCTACATGGTGGAGAAATATCCCGACTTGGAGCGTGGGGAAAGTGCCAGCAAGACAGGCAGGAAGCATATCCCCACCCGTTTGTTCAAGCAGGCGGTCAATCTCTCCAAACAGGCAAGAGCCATTGAAGCCACGCTGGACGGTATTACCCCGTTCAACGCCGGAAAGAAGAAAGAGGAAGCCCTCTCCCTGCTGAAAAAGTGGTTTCCGCAGATGGAGAATTTCTCCGGTCAGCTCAAAAAATACAAGGTCACAATAAACGACCTTTTAGCAGAAAATGAACAGTTGGAAGCCAGAGCAAAAGCCAGTGAAAAAGGCAAGATGAAAGATACGATGGAACGGGCAAAGCTGGAAAGCGAGCTGAAAGACATTCAGCGGCTGGTAGACCGTATCCCGCCGGAGGTGCTGGCAGAACTGAAACGGCAGCAGCAGCACACAAAGGAGAGGTGATTGATGACAGAAAACATTTCACGCCGCAGCATGGCGGCACTGCACTTTGAAAATTAAATACGGAGGTACTATGGAGCATATCAGATACAAGAAAGAAACCGAAGTCGTGACTTTTCAAGGAAAGGAAATCACGCTGGAAAATCTCTCCCCGGTGTTCACGCCGGAGCAGGAAGCGGCAAAACGCCGGGAGCTGGAACAGCAGCTTTATGAGGTATTCCGCAAGTATGCCGACAAACGGCAGAGTGAGGAAGCCGGGGCATAAGGTTTTCCGAAGCCATCATTGATTTGCGGGGCTGCTGGCGGTATAATAAAGGTGTCAGCAGCTCCGTTTCTTTTTTAAGAAAAGGAGCGACAATATGAACAATCGAATAGACGCAATCTATGCAAGACAATCGGTAGACAAAAAGGACAGCATTTCCATTGAAAGCCAGATTGAGTTTTGCAAATACGAATTGAAAGGCGGGAACTGCAAAGAGTACAAGGACAAAGGGTATTCCGGGAAAAATACGGAGCGTCCACAATTCCAACAGCTTATGCGGGATATTGAAAGCGGCCTTGTGCGGAAAGTGGTGGTTTACAAGCTCGACCGCATCAGCCGTTCCATTCTCGACTTTGCGAAGATGATGGACTTCTTCCAAAAGTACGAAGTGGAGTTTGTGTCCTCTACGGAGAAGTTTGACACCTCCACCCCGATGGGGCGGGCTATGCTGAATATCTGTATCGTGTTCGCCCAGCTTGAACGGGAAACGATACAGAAGCGGGTGACGGACGCTTACTACTCCCGCAGTCAGCGGGGCTTCAAGATGGGCGGGAAAGCCCCTTACGGCTTCCATACAGAGCCGATTAAGATGGACGGTATCAACACAAAGAAGCTGGTGGTAAACCCGGACGAAGCAGCAAATATCCGGCTGATGTTTGAGATGTATGCCCAGCCCACAACCTCCTACGGGGACATTACCCGGTACTTTGCGGAACAGGGGATTTTGTTCCATGGCAAAGAGCTGATACGCCCCACGCTGGCGCAGATGTTACGCAATCCTGTCTATGTGCAGGCAGACCTTGATGTGTACGAATTTTTCAAAAGTCAAGGGACGGTCATTGTCAATGACGCTGCCGATTTTACTGGCATGAACAGCTGCTATCTGTATCAAGGGCGGGATGTGAAGCCCAGCAAGAAGAACGACTTGAAAGGCCAAATGCTGGTACTGGCTCCCCATGAGGGCATTGTCCCCTCCGACATCTGGCTGACCTGTCGTAAGAAGCTGATGAACAACATGAAAATCCAGTCTGCCCGGAAAGCCACCCACACATGGCTGGCGGGAAAAATCAAGTGCGGGAACTGCGGGTATGCCCTTATGAGCATTAACAATCCTGTGAGGAAGCAATATCTCCGCTGCACAAAACGGCTGGACAATAAAAGCTGTGCCGGGTGCGGGAAAATCATCACTTCGGAACTGGAAACGGTTGTTTATCAGCAGATGGTAAAGAAACTGGCAAGCTACAAGACGCTGACAGGCAGAAAGAAAGCGGCAAAGGCAAACCCTAAAATTGCCGCCCTGCAAGTGGAGCTTGCCCATGTGGACGGCGAGATTGAAAAGCTGGTGGACAGTCTGACGGGCGCAAACAATGTGCTGCTCTCCTATGTGAATGTGAAGATAGCGGAACTGGACGGACGCAAGCAGGAACTTCTGGCGAGGATAGCGGAACTGACGGTGGAAGCCATTAGCCCGGAACAAGTCAGTCAGATTTCCGGCTACCTCGACACTTGGGAGAATGTATCCTTTGACGACAAGCGGCGGGTGGTGGATTTAATGATTACCACCATAGCCGCTA
This sequence comes from Oscillospiraceae bacterium NTUH-002-81, assembly GCA_032620915.1. Taxonomy (NCBI): domain Bacteria; kingdom Bacillati; phylum Bacillota; class Clostridia; order Eubacteriales; family Oscillospiraceae; species Oscillospiraceae bacterium NTUH-002-81. Next base: position 2,936,461 of record CP136052.1, on the reverse strand, counting down.
CAAGCGACAGCTTGAACATCACATGGAAAATCTGACGGGCGGAACCCCTCCCGTCAGATACCTACTCTGTGTAGTCCCTTGTAAACTGTACTTTCATGTTGCTCAAATAAATCAAAATTTCCAGCACCTTCAATTTCAAGAGGGAAATTCGAACGGACGCAGGAGCAGAAAAGAGTGGAGCAAAAATATGCTCTAAATCGGAACAGGTCGGGATTGCGGATGGCTTTCCAGAGCAAAATCGATCCCGTAACTGGTCTGCCTCCACACCGGCATTCTTTAAAACTTCCGGGTAAATGGAAGAGAGCTGTGTCAGATCCACAGAAATGGAAATTCCCTCTGAATATCCTAGGGGAAACATCATGGCGGAATCCGCGCAGCAGGCTATACTGTGTGCAGTCACATCACCTGTACCTAAATAGACGGCAGTACCGCTTTGCATATTCCAACCCACGCGGCCACTGCGACAATAGTAAATTTCTAAAACAGAATCCGAAGCATCATGCCGAAACTTGACCTCTGAAGCAAGAAAAACATTGAAGGATACCTCTATTCCAGGAAAAGCTTCATATGCCTCCATGCACCCTTTTCCAGCGGTAACCGCTCGAAACTGTTCTCCAAAGAGTGTGCTACCCGTTCCACCAGCCCGGCAATGCTTCAAGGCGAGGGTGCCGTTTGGAATCTTTTGAAGTTTTTGAGCGATAACTTTGGATTCTTCTTTTTTCATGGCGTTCCTTTTTGTTTTTCTACTTGCGACGGACAGGCGATTTTTACAAGCGACTCAATCATGTGATGAAAATTTCGGGCCTGCTCGGTATCAGCCGCTTTATAATAGACCTCTTTTCCGTCCCGGCGGCTAACGATCAGACCTGCTGATTTCAACTGCTTGAGATGGTGAGAAACTGCAGGACCGCTCATATCTACCATGGCTGAAAGATTGATAACACATTCCTCACAGTGGCAAAGCAACCCCAAAATGCGAATACGGCTGCCATCCCCCAGCTGCTTGAAAATATCAGCTACGGTTTGAAAGAACGCTGCAAGAGCATCCCTTCTAATTTCTTGTGATATTGTTCCAGCACATCTTTCAGCGTGATTTCTTGCATTCTTTGTTCCGCTGTTTTTTGAATGTCCAAGTAAAAATCCCGCAGCACCAGTTGGATATTTACACCCACGCCACAGGCAGGATTGGTGTGGATGTCCTGATGGAGCAGGGGCTTGTTGCCCTCTACTGCCCGATAGGCATCCAGCAGAGTGATTTTCTCCGGCTCACGAGCCAGAGCAGGTCGGGGATGTCCCTTCACGCTGACCAGCAGTCCTCCCTTCCGCAGGGCGGACATGAGCTGGCGTACATAGGCAGGATTCGTCTGAATGCTCTCTGCCAGCTTGTTACTGGTCAGGTCGCAGTCTGGGTACAGAGCGATAAAAGCCAGAATATGAACAGCATCGCTAAGGCGGGTAGAATATTTCATGGCCTGATCTCCTTTTTTGTTTTGATGTTATTTTTATTATAACAACATATTGACAGTGACGCAAGAGGATGCTAAAATGTTTTGAAGTAAAAATAAAAATAACACCCAATCAAAAGGAATGGTGAAAATGAACTTCTATGATGATTTGGTCATGCAGACCCAGATGAATTATTCCAGGCACTATCCTATCTATGCTTCCGGCAGTACGCCTTATCAGCTAACTGACAAAAAGCCGCTGCCGTATAGCGAACAGATCCATTGTTTGGTACAGGAGGTAAAGGAAGCTGACTGTGTGGTAGTGGGCGGGGCCTCCGGCCTGTCCGCTGCCGGTGGCGGAGATTTCTACTACGAGGACAACGACTCCTACCGCAAATATTTCCGCCCTTTTGCCGAGAAGTACCACTTCAAAGGTGCTTTTGCAGGGATGATGCACCCCTGGAAGACAAGGGAAGAGTATTGGGGGTATCTTGCAACCTTCCTTCACACCACCCAGACCGCACCTGTGCGTCATTCCTATTTGGATTTAGACGCTTTGCTGAAAGGCAAGGACTTCTTCATCCTCACCACGAACCAGGATACCCAGTTTGTCAAACTCTACCCGGAGGAGAAGGTGGCAGAGATCCAGGGGGATCACCGTTTCTTCCAGTGTGCCGCCTGTTGTACCGATGACACTTGGGATGCTGTAAAGCCGGTGGCTGATATGGTAGCCGCTATGGGGGATGGCACGAAGATTCCTACGGATCTCATTCCCCGGTGCCCTCACTGCGGCGGTGAGGCATTCCCCTGGGTGCGAGGATATGGGAATTTCCTGCAAGGAAAGAAATATGAAGAACAGTACGAAAAAAATTTCTCGCTACGTACTGGAACACAAAGACAGCAAAATTCTGTTCCTGGAGTTGGGCGTTGGCCGAATGACTCCCATGTTTATCCAAGAACCTTTCTGGAACCTGACCCTTAGCTTTCCCCATGCTCGATATATTGCTATCAACAACAAGTATGACTTCCTGCCCAAGCAGTTGGAGGACAAGGGCATGACCATTGTGGCCGACATTGCTCAAGTGCTACGGGATGCACGGGATACCATGGACAGCGGAGATAACAATCAATGAGGGTTGGAAACCAAGCGGTGCTTCAGGAACTTGCCGAGCGTATTGATCAAGCAGATGCTGTTGTGATCGGAGGCGGCTCCGGCCTGTCAAGCGCGGCTGGATACGACCACTACCATTGGTCCCCGGCACTTTCGGAGGCATTGGCTCCCTTTCGCAAACAGTATGGCTTTACCTCTCCGCTGGCTGGATTCTACCATTGCTTTTCCAGCTATGGAGAGCAGTGGGGATATTACAGTCAATATATCCGCTTCCTGTGGGAAGCCCCTACTGGGCAGCCCTATCTGGACCTGCAAGCGCTTATTGCGGACAAACCTGCTTTTGTTCTGACCACCAATGTGGATCAGCAGTTTTTTCGGGTATTTCCCCAGAAACAAATTTGCGCCTTTCAGGGAGACTTTAGTTACTGCCAATGCAGTCAGCCCTGCCGGGATGATATTTGGGAAAACCGAGAGCTGGTGAAGGAGCTGACTGGTTGCTTGGCAGGTGTTCGCCTGCCGGAGGAGGCTGTTCCTCGTTGCCCGGATTGCGGGCGGGTGCTGGTGCCCTGGGTACGAGATGATACCTTTCTGGAGGGAACCTTCTGGCAGGATAGTCTGCACCGCTACCATGCTTTCCTCCGGCGCTGGCTGCTAGAGCAGACGGGAAAGAATATTCTGCTGTTGGAACTTGGTGTGGGTGAGATGACACCTAGTATCATCAAACTACCCTTCTGGGAACTTACTGCCAAAAACGAAAACGTCTTTTATGCATGTCTTAATCAAGAGGCAGCTCATAGGCCAGAGCATCTGAGGGGACGCAGCCTGTATCTGCAAGGAGATTTGTCGGAAACTCTAGCCGTCCTCCGGCAGGAGCGATCCATCGCAGCAACCATAAAATAGAAAAGGAGCGAACGAATATGATTGATTGGAACCCTATTGCGGAAAAATTCAGAGAAGCGGACGCTATCCTGATCGGGGCCAGTAACGGCCTGTCCATCACCGAAGGACTGCATTTGTTTGCGGACAATGCGGCCTTTGAAAGACTGTTTGGGGATTTTAAACGGAAGTACGGCCTTGGGTGCATTTTGCAGGGCATGATGGCCGGATGGCCCAGCGAGGAGGAAAAATGGGCCTTCTGGGCCCGGCTCGTCCATCATTACTGTGGGCAGTACCAGCCTACGCCGGTGATGAACGATTTGAAGGCCATTGTGGGAGAGAAAGATTACTTTGTCGTCACGTCAAACGGAGAAGGTCACTTTGAACTGTGTGGCTTCGATCCGACGAAAATCTATGAGATCGAGGGCAACTGGTTTACGATGCAGTGTGCCCGCCCCTGCCACGACACCCTCTATTCAAGTTTAGAGGTGGCCGAAAAATTATCGGCTGCTGAACAGGGCGCCCATGTGCCCACAGAGTTGGTGCCGCGTTGTCCCAAGTGCGGAGGTCCCATGGACATCCACATGGGCGCGGGACAGAGAATGATTCCGGATACCTCTGCCCAGGCACGGTTCCAAAACTTTCTGAAAACCTACCACGGAAAGAAACTGGTGGTTCTGGAGCTGGGCATTGGCTGGCGCAATCAGCTGATCAAGGCTCCGATGATGCGCCTGGTGGCCGGTGAGCCAAACGCCACTTATGTGACCATCAATCTGGGGGAGATCTACATTGCGGACAATATCAAAGAGAAGTCCTTCGGACTGGACGGGCGGCTGGATGAGCTGCTGCCTGCGCTCCGGGAGGCGTGCGGGGCATGAGGTTTGTGGGGACCATAATCATCTATGCCTATTTGCAGGCGGTGGGAGTTATGCGCTTGGCATCCCTGTATTTATGAAGGAAGATCTGCTTCCTATCATGGGAGAGGCACAGATGGTACAAGAATTTCCCCCGGTTTTTTACTGGGTATTGGAGGAACAGAAGACATGGCGGAAGTAAAAGAGAGCAGCATTCTGATTCAAGATGTAGAAACCAAAAATATTATGACAAAATCCGCCCTGCCGGTGGGAGGCTATTCCGTCAATCCTTATGTGGGCTGTACCCATGGCTGCAAATACTGCTACGCCTCGTTTATGAAGCGATTTACCGGGCACACCGAACCGTGGGGGACATTCCTGGATGTGAAACATTGGCCGGCAATCAAAAATCCGCAAAAATACAAAGGGCAGCGCGTAGTCATCGGTTCAGTGACCGATGGCTATCTGCCCCAGGAGGCTCAGTTTCAGAACACCCGTAAGCTTCTTGAACAGCTCCGGGGCAGTGAGGCAGAAATTCTCATCTGTACCAAGTCAGACTTGGTAATCCGTGACATTGACCTTCTGAAAAAATTGGGAAAGGTCACGGTCTCCTGGTCGATCAATACATTGGACGAAGGCTTTAAAAATGATATGGACGATGCCGTCAGCATCAAGCGACGGCTGGATGCCATGAAGCAGATCTATGATGCGGGCATTCGCACCGTCTGCTTTATTGCCCCTGTCTTTCCGGGCATCACGGATTTTGAGGCTATCTTCCATCAGGTCAGAAATCAATGCGACCTGATATGGTTGGAAAATCTAAATCTGCGAGGCGGATTCAAAAAAGACATCATGGACTATATTCGTAAAAAATATCCTGACTTGGTTCCGCTGTACGACGCTATCTACAACAAGGGAGACAGAAGCTACTTTCGTGGTTTGGAGGATCAAGCGGAACGGCTGGCGAAAGAAAACAACTGTCCCTTCGTGGACAACGAGCTGCCCTACGGCCGGGCAGAGCCTGGGCACCCGGTCATTGTGGATTACTTTTACCATGAGGAAGTGCGTGGCTCGGAAAACAGCGGGCGACGCAACCCCCAAAAATAATTTGTAAAATAAATGGCTTCGCCGCCCTTGACATTCCCCCTTGCCGGCGTTATGTTGTTGTTAAGGCGACAGCCGGTTTCGCCGTCTGCCGCCTCATATTAAAATTGCTCTTGTTTTATAGCTGTCTGGACTTTACACAAAATGTAGGAGAGACCAGAGTCCTGTGCACAGCACAGAATTCAGACCTTTTGTTTTTTGACTAAACTTATGAAGCTGATTTCATTGCCGGGGTATTCCTTTGTGCAATGATTTTATTTGGCAACATAGGTGCTCAACTTGCCGCTTCCTTTTTGCTCAAGTTTGCCATCTTCGCAAAGTTCTTTAAGCAACCGGAAAGCCTTTGTTGTTCCTGCGCTAATCAAATCCTCGACTTCTTTTCTTGTAACACTGCCGTTTCCCCGTGCATATTGAAGAATGAGTGACTTCTGTTCATTTAGTGATACATCTTTGTCCGCTTTATCAGATACCCGGACATCCATTTCCGGCTGCTCATTCCTATTGGGAAGTGTTACGCGGAAAACACCTTTTGCCGTTTCAAACTCTGGTTGGGATGGGCAAGTCTTATATGCACGTTCAATTTTTCCAATTCCTGTGCCATAACTTTCAATCAATCTCATTCGGTAGAAAACAGCCGCAAGGTTCGGATTTCTCGATTGTGAAACACCTAAGAAAATGGATTCCAGTTCCAGACCGGATACAAGACCTCCAAGAGAGACAAATTCGATTCTATCCTCATAGACATTGATCAGATTGCTTCCGCTGAAGGAGTAATCACGGTGAACCATGCTGTTCAATAAAGATTCTCTGATTGCATCCTCTGGATAATCTCTTCTGTCGGTTCGATCCAGACCGGTAAAGGTGGCTTTTGTTTTATTGACCAAATCTATAAATTGATAGACATCTTCAAGTTGCTTCAAAATGGAGCCCTTAAATTCCTTTCTGTCACGGAATAGCTCCTTATCCTTCCCTTGAAATAGCGCGACTTTTGTTGTGGTTTCGCACTGGTCTGATAGCAGCAATGCAAGATTCGTATACAAACCATCCTCACCAATCAGTTTGAGTGTCCGCATTTGGGATGCTCCGATTTCGATGGATCTTCTCTGTATCTCGGTTTGGAGGGTGTGAAAAGTCAGTTCTTGATTCATACTTCTACACTGTTCAAAGGATCTGCCGCTGTTTTGAAGAATCATCTCTCGAATGCCTTCTTCGGTCATTGGCTGTGTAGAGCTTCCTTTTCTTACATAAACGCCACTCGGCTTTAACCCTTTTTCACGTAGATAGTACGGCCGATTTGTTCCGGTTGTTACATCAATTTCGATGACTGTTTTTTCTTCTAATTCAATCGTAGTGACACTGACAAACGGCATGATGTCCGGTGCCAGGGAGTCCTTTAAAGAATTCACGATTTGAAGCATCACACCATCTGGATCAGAAACACCCAGAACCACTCCATCTTTACGGATACCGACATAAACGGTACCGCCATCTGCATTTGCAAATCCCATCACCTCTTTGCGGATGTCAGGGACGTATTCTTGTTTGAATTCGATATTTTGGTTGTCGAATGTTAGCATCAGCTACGCTTCCTTTCTTGTTCTTTCTTTCTTATTATACGAGAGAAAGAAAGAAAGGCCAAGAGGTGTTGAAACAAGTATTTTGTCGATCTGCAAGCATTACATGGCCACCAGGGCGGCTTCCTTGAGGGAACAACGCCAGTATATGAATCGTATATGCGCTTGAAGAAAAACATCTCAAGAAAATCAAAGCGATTGGAATGTGCACAGAAATTAGATATATGCAGATAGATGTAAGGAGGGGCACCTGAATAAGCTGATCGGCTGTTGCGGACTGGATTGCGAAAAGTGTGATGCCAGAATCGCAACGATTACAAACGACAACGCCCTGCGCGAGAAAACCGCTGCCCATTTTTCAGCTCTTTAACAAAGGGTATATTTTTTTCATTAGTTCTTGATAAGTAACCATTCGGTAACTATAATAGAGTTACCGAATGGTTACTTTGAAGAAGGAGATAGTTATGGCAGAGGGTACAAAGGAACGGATTTTGAGAATCGCGCTGGAACTGTTTGCGCAGAACGGCTATCTGGGGACATCTATGAATGATATTGCAGGGCAGTTGGGATTTACGAAAGCCGCCTTATATAAGCACTATGCCGGCAAACAGGAAATCTTAGATAAGATCGTGGAGCGGATGAACAAGATGGACTATGAGCGCGCTGAGGCGTATGAAATGCCGGAAATGGAACCGGACGGCTTTGCGGAAGCATATCTGCATACGCCAATTCAAAAAATTCGCACATACAGCCTTGCCCAGTTTGACCATTGGACAAAGGAATCGTTTTCTTCTAATTTCCGTAAAATGCTGACGCTGGAGCAGTATCGTGATCCCAAGCTTGCACAGCTCCATCACGATTATCTGGCGGGCGGCCCTTTGGAGTACATGGCGGCCATCTTCCGCAAGCTGGCAGATTCTGATGAGGACGCTATGCAGTTGGCGCTGGAGTTCTATGGGCCGATGTATCTTTTATACAGTGTCTATGACGGTGCAGAGGAAAAAGAATCGTTTTCTTCTTTGCTGGCGACACATATTGATCACTTTATTGCCAAGGTTGAGGCTGGTTACAGAAAGAAGGAAAGAACAACATGAAAGATGGAGAAGAAAAGTTATGTCAGAAGAGAATATTATCATTCGCCCGGAAACAAAAGACGATTACAAAGTTGTTGAAAACCTGACCCGCGAGTCATTCTGGAATGTTTACCGGCCCGGCTGCATGGAGCACTATGTGCTGCACTGTTATCGGGATGACCCGGCATTTGTGCCGGAGCTGGATTTTGTGATGGAGCTGAACGGTGAGCTGATCGGGCAGGTCATCTATGTGCGGTCGGAGATCGACTGTGATGATGGACGAAAGGTGCCAATCATGACCTATCCGGTTGCGTTCTCGGGTATCTGTGACACGAATTATGAGAGCTTCTTCTCTTCGGACGATGCGGCCGCCCAGGTGGAGTACAATACCGGCGACCAGAAGCTGTACCTCGTGGCGCGGCGGTATACCGTCACGGTGCGGACGCAGGGCGGCGGCACGGCGACCGCTACATCCGCAGATGCGGGGGCAGGAAGCGAAATTGTCCTGACCGCCATGCCTGATACGGGGTATCACTTCGAGAACCTGACAGCGGATCAGCCAGGCGTCCAATTTGTCCGCGACGAGACTGCAAACGGCAGATTCACGTTTACCATGCCCGCAGCTGATGTGACCATCCTGGCAGTCTTTTCCACCCACGACTTCACGGCGGAAAACGCGGAGGAGATGTATCTGAAGTCTGCGGCAACCTGTACCGAAAAGGCGGTCTATTACAAGTCCTGTACCGTCTGCGGCGTGAGTTCCGAGGGCACAGCAGATGCGGCGACCTTTGTATCCGGTGACCTGTTAGACCACGACTGGAGCGAACCGGACTATACGTGGACGGTGGTTCCGGACGGTTATATGTGCGCAGCATACAGCAAGTGCAAGAACTGCAACACAGACGTCAGCGATGTTGCATCTGTGACCTATGCCGTGACAACGGAGCCGACCTGCCTGCAGGAGGGCACCGGTACGTATACCGCAACGTTCTCCACTGCCTTTGGTTTCCCCATGCAGACCAAAGACGTTACCCTTCCCGCCACCGGCCATGACTGGGGGAAAACGGAATACACATGGACGTCAACCAAAGATGGCTACAGCTGCACTGCGAAGCGCGTCTGCAAGAAGGACGACACGCACGTGGAGACCGAGACCGTCACGGCATCCTGTTCTGTCGTCACTGAACCGACCTGCCTTACGACCGGCCTTGGTAAATATCAGGCTTCCTTTGAAGCGGACTGGGCAGAAGATGTATATAAAGACGTGTCACTCGCTGCGCTCGGGCACATGTATGGCGATTGGGTCTCTAACGGTGACGGTACCCATACCCGCGTCTGCAAGCGCGATGCGAGCCACACCGAGACCGGGGATTGCACAGGCGGCACGGCGACTTGCACGGCGAAGGCCATCTGCGAGGTATGCAAGGCGGAGTATGGTGAAAAGAACCCAGACAACGAAGGCCACACCATTGAAGTTACCTTTGTGGGGGACACCAGTACTCCCGAAACAGGCGACAGCAGTCAGAGGCTGCTTTGGATTACGCTGCTGCTTGCTTCCGGCTTCGGGGTAACCGGCATTGTCCTGCATGGCAAAAGACAGAAAGGAAAAAATAAAGAGAATATCAGATAGATAATGAAATATCCGGTGCAGTGTGCGCGTCATGCCCATACTGCACCGGAATTTTTTGCATGAAAATTGCCAGTCCTGATGGGATTGACGGTATAAAAGAGCATAGAATTTTACAATAATTTTGCAATATGCAGATTGTGTCTTTTATAATGCCCATTTATATTTTATGATGTATATACCTGAGGAGGCATTTATGAGTAAAGATAAAAGCATTCAGAACAAAACCGAGGAGACCGAAGATAATGATGAGAAAGAATAGTATGCTTCGCAAATATATGTTGTCAATTCTGTTATTTTTGTTATTTGAGACAGTAGCGATTACTCTGTGGCTTGTTAAGGATAACCTGTTTTATCTGTTGAATTTCAGCTACATCGGAGGCTGCATTGCTTTGGGAACAGCACTTTTTACTGCGGGGAAAAGTTATGCCCGACATTTTGTGCAGCTGGCGGTGGGAAGTTATATGCTGTTATATCTGGGGATAATCTCCTGTGAAAATATGCAGATCGAAGGCTTCTGGTACTATCTGTTTTTGGGAGCTTTTGAGGCGGCAACCATCCATTATGCAGTAGCGAAGATATTTGGCCCGTTGCTTTTCGGGCGCGGCTGGTGCGGCTATGCCTGTTGGACAGCTATGGTGCTGGACTTTCTGCCTTACAGGCAGCCGCAGAAACCGCGAGTGAAAAAGCTGGGGATGCTGCGGTATGTGATGTTTGCGTTATCTCTGGCATTGGTTTCCGGGCTGTTTTTGCTGAGGGTCGCAAATCTGGAGGAGATCATGTTCCGGATGTTCCTTGTGGGGAACGCACTTTACTATATCACGGGCATTGCGCTGGCCTTTGTGTTCAGGGATAACCGTGCGTTCTGCAAATATCTGTGTCCTGTTACGGTATTTCTCAAGCCCATGAGCTATTTTTCACTTCTGCGTGTCCACTGCGATGAGAGCAAATGTGTCCACTGCGGGAAATGCCTGCAGGTTTGCCCCATGAATGTTGAGGTCAGTAAAGAGTCCCGCAGACGAAAGAACGGAACGGAGTGTATCCTCTGCTATGAATGCACAAAGGCCTGCCCCACGAAAGCACTGCGTTAGGATAAAATGATGGATAATAGCCGGTTGCCATATAAATCTTTAAAACGCATGACAAAATGGAATACAAAGATATAGCTTGTCAGATGATGGTGTGATATACTTTAGAGAATCCATAAATCTGAACTATATTGTCAAAATTGTGCAGGAAATCCTGAAAGAGGATGGGCAGAAAAAAGAAGGTATGTCTATGAAAAGAAAAATCATCATTGCGGCGCTGGCCATCGCTGCCATTTTTGCTGCAGTTGCGGTTGTCTCTGTTTTGGCACAGATACCGGTATTGATATGATAAAACCAAGGAGATATGATCATGAAAGAAAACAGAAAACTGCTAAAAGAGGTACTTAAGGATATCCGTCACGATATGACTGACGAGGAGGTACTGAACCTGCTGGCAGACAGTAAGATTTCAGTCAGTCCGGAGAGCGGAAAAGAAAAGTATACGCTTGGACAGCGTGCGGCGGATGCTATTGCGAAATTTGCCGGGAGCTGGGCGTTTATATTCTCGTTTACCGGCGGCCTGGTGTTGTGGATGATGATAAATACGGTGTTGGCAGCGCGGGCGTTTGATCCGTATCCTTTCATTCTGCTGAATCTGGTGCTGTCCTGTATCGCGGCAATCCAGGCACCGCTGATCATGATGAGCCAGAACCGTCAGGAGGAAAAGGACCGCCGCAGGGCTGAAAACGACTACAAAGTTAATCTGAAGACAGAGATCATGATTGAGGATCTGCACGATAAGGTGAACGCGATTCTTGCAAAGCAGTCGGCACTGGAAAAGCGATTACAGGTAGACCATAATGTAAAAGAGGAAAGAAAATGAAAAAAATATTTCATGCACAATCACCGGCACGGGTAATTGCAATAGGCTTTGTTGCCGTCATTTTTGTTGGATCTTTACTCCTGCTTCTTCCATGCAGTGTGCGGGAAGGAGTTAAGCTAAAGTATATCGATTCCCTCTATACTTCTACCAGCGCAGTTTGTGTAACAGGGCTGATCGCCGTAGATGCCGGTGACACCTTTACACCGCTAGGTCAGTTTTTTCTTGCTTTGCTGATACAAGTCGGAGGACTTGGGGTTACATCCATCAGCGCTGGAATCATTCTGGCTATGGGTAAAAAGCTAAACCTAAAAAGTCGAAATCTGATTCGGGAGGCCTCAAATTTGAATTCCAACAGCGGAGCGGTGCGGTTTGTCAGAAGTGTGCTGTTTACCACGCTGGTTTTTGAACTGGTAGGGGTGTTGCTGAGTTTTCTTGTTTTTGTACAGGATTATCCGCCCTTAAAGGCACTCTGGATCAGCGTGTTTCATTCCGTGGCAGCATTTAACAACTCAGGCTTTGACATATTGGGAAATTTCCAAAACCTGATTCCGTACCGAAACAATGTGATGCTGAATCTTGTTACCTGTGGGTTAATCTTTTTTGGAGGAATCGGCTTTCTTGTGATTCGGGAAATATGGCAGTATAAGCTGAAATGGAAGAAATACTCCATGCACACGAAAGTTGTGCTTTCAGTCAGCGGCGCGTTGATCGTCTTGGGTACGCTGCTGCTCAAATTGACGGAAAATGTGACCTGGCTCGGTGCTCTGTTTCACAGTATTTCAGCCAGAACAGCAGGTTTTTCAACCTATCCGCTGAGATCGTTTTCGCCTGCAGGCCTTCTGGTATTGACGGGATTGATGTTTATTGGTGCTTCTCCCGGCTCTACCGGGGGCGGAATTAAAACGAGTACCTTTTTCGTTTTGCTGCAGGGTGTTAAAGCAGCGGCAACCAACACATCCGAAAAAGCTTTCCATCATGCGATCCCGAAGGATGCTTTCCGGAAAGCATCTGTCGTAACCTTGTTGGCTGCAGCTGTCGTATCCGCAGGTACCTGGCTGATGGTGATTCTGGAGCCGGAGGTTTCGCTGATGGATGCGCTTTTTGAAGTTACGAGTGCTTTTGGAACAGTTGGTCTTTCGACTGGTATCACAACCGATCTGGGGATCGGGGCAAAGCTGCTGTCTATTCTTATCATGTATATAGGAAGGCTGGGACCTCTGACGGTGGCCTCACTCTGGTATTTTGGCAGAGGCGAACGCATCAGCTATCCGGCTGGGAATATTTCAATTGGATAATGGAGGAACACTATGTTTAGAAATAAAAGTAGTAAGACAACTTACGGTATCGTTGGTCTTGGACGTTTCGGCCAGGCGCTTGCCCAGGAATTGGCAGAATCCGGTGCAGAACTGATCGTTTTGGATCGTGACGAGGAGAAGGTGTCTGAAATAAGGGAATTAACGGAGAATGCGTATGTCGTGAAAAGTTTGGATAAAAAGACATTGCAGGCTTCTGGGATTCAGAATTGCGATGTTGCTGTAGTTTGTATCGGAGAGCAGATGGATACCTCGATCCTGACGACCCTGAATCTGGTTTCCCTGGGGATTCCAAAGGTGCTGGCAAAAGCTACAAGTATGGAACATGGTGTTATTTTGGAAAAACTTGGCGCAGAGGTCGTCTATCCGGAGCGGGATATGGCGGTTCGCCTGGCTGCCCGTCTGGAAATGGCAAGAGAACTGGATATTATCCAACTGAGTGAACAGATTAACATTTCCAAAATGCAAGTGCCGATGCAACTCATTGGCAAGAGTGTGGCCGATGCGAATTTGCGGGGGCGGTTCGGGTTGAATATTATTGCCATAGAAAGTGACGGACGGGTGCTGGAGAATATTCAGCCGGATTATTTGTTCTGCGCAAAGGATATCCTGTATCTTTCCGGCAGTAAAGATGGCTTGCTCCAAATCAATGAATGGGCAATTTATCAAAAGACCAAAGCTGTTTAACCGTTTTTGCAGGCATGGATGAGCATATCGCAAAGCCGCTGGATCGCGAACAGCTGATAGAAATCGTTGCCAGATTGGCCCGGGAAAAGAAACTTGCGATGGAACTGTAGATTTTATGGTAAAATATATGCAGAGGTGAGAAGTATGAAGCTGATGCATTTATCAGACCTTCATCTGGGAAAACGGGTGAACGGGTTTTCTATGCTGGACGACCAGCGGTATATATTAAAACAGATCACAGACGTGGTGGATGCGGAGCAGCCGGATGGGGTGCTGATCGCCGGGGATGTATATGATAAACCGGTACCGCCGGCGGAGGCCGTGCAGCTGCTGGATGATTTTCTCTGGCAGCTGGCCAGTCGGGGGCGACAGGTATTCCTGATCAGCGGCAATCACGATTCCCCGGAACGGGTGGCTTTTGGCGGGCGGCTCATGGGACAGAGCGGCATTCATGTTTCACCGGTCTATGATGGGAATGTGGCGCCGATTTCATTGCCGGATGCCTGGGGGGAGGTACATCTGTATCTGCTCCCTTTTTTAAAACCGTCCCATGTGCGGCGTTTTTTTGATGAAGAGGATCCGGAGAATTATACAGATGCCCTGCGGATTGCCATAGACCATATGCAGGTGGACGAAAGCCGGCGCAATGTGCTGCTGACCCATCAGTTTGTCACGGGGGCAGTGCGCAGCGATTCGGAGGAGGTGTCGGTGGGCGGCACAGACAATGTGGACGGGGCGGTTTTTGACTGCTTTGATTATGTGGCACTGGGGCATATCCACCGACCGCAGAAGGTGGGGCGGGAGACGGTACGCTACTGCGGATCACCGTTAAAATATTCCTTTTCCGAGGCGGGACATGAGAAATCCGTCTCCATTGTGGAACTGGAAGAAAAGGGGAATATCCATGTGCGCACGGTACCGCTGCGGCCCTGCCACGATCTGCGGGAGATCAGGGGAACCTATATGGAAGTGACGTCCCGACCATTTTATGAGGGCATGGCGCGGGATGATTACTTTCATATTACCCTGACCGATGAAACGGATGTGCCAAATGCCATCGGAAAGCTCCGGGTGATCTACCCGAATCTGATGAAGCTGGATTACGACAATGCCCGCACCCGGGGCAGCTTTCAGGTCGAGGCCACGGTGGACGTGGAGCACCTGTCGCCCATGGAGCTGTTTTCCCGGCTTTATGAAAAACAGAACCGGCAGCCTATGACCGGGGAGCAGACGGCTTTTGTGCAGGGACTGATAGAGAACATATGGGAGGACGCGCAATGAGACCACTTCGATTAACCATGTCCGCCTTCGGCCCCTATGCCGGGAAAACAGAGCTTTCCCTGGAGCAGCTGGGTACCCGAGGGCTGTATCTTGTTACCGGGGATACCGGTGCCGGAAAAACAACGATTTTCGATGCCATCACCTTTGCCCTGTTCGGGGAGGCCAGTGGGGACAGCCGCACGGCAGATATGCTGCGCTCCAAATATGCAGATGCCGGAACACCCACGCAGGTGGAGCTGGTGTTTGCTTATGCAGGGAAAACCTATAAGGTGCGGCGCAGCCCGGAGTATGAACGCCCGGCAAAACGGGGGGATAAGCTGGTAACCCAAAAAGGCGGAAGCCGAGCTTACGTTGCCGGATGGCCGTGTCATGACCGGGCTGAAGGATGTGGATGCCCGGGTGCAGGATATTCTGGGGGGTAACGAGAAAGCAGTTTTCTCAGATCGCCATGATCGCCCAGGGAGAATTTCGGCGGTTATTGCAGGCAAATACGAAAGAACGCATGGAAATCTTTCGGGGGATTTTTAAAACAGAAGGGTATGCCACGCTGCAGCAGCAGTTGAAAAACGAGGCGTCCAGATCCAGAGAACATTGCGCCGCGCTGCAGCAGAGTGTGCAGCAATATGTGTCTGGGCTTCGGTGTGAAGCGGAGGATCCGCTGGCTTCCCGGGTGGAACTGGCCAGAGAGGGGAGGCTTCCTTCGGATGAAATTTTACCGTTGCTGGAGCAGCTGCTGGCCCGGGACAAACAGGAAGCCGTGATGTTGGAAGAAAACCTGCACAGGACAGAGCAGCAACTGGATGTGCTGGGACAGAAGCTGCGGGATGCGGCTGCTCGGGCAGAGCGGGAAAGCCAGAAAAAGGCCGTGCAGGAGAACCTGGAACAGGCAGAACAACGGCAGCAGGCCGTGCAGTCCACTGCGCAGGAGGCGCAGGCGCTTCTTCCCCAGGCGGAGGAGGCAAAGCGGCAGAATGTGATCCTGGAACAGCAGCTGCCACGGTATGAAGAGCTGGAACAGAAACAGGCAGATCTGCGGCAGACCAATCAGGCGATACAACGCAGAGAAAAAGAATTGTCGGATACGAAGAACCGGCTTTCCACACTGGCAGAAGAACTGACTGTCATGCAGACAGAGGCAGGGAGCCTGGGGGATGTATCCGTGGCTCTGGCAGAGGCCAGGCACCGGGAAGAACAGCTGCACCTTCAAAAAACAACCATTCAAAATCTGCAGCGGCAGCTGACGGATTACGGGAAACTGCTGGACAGACTGGCCCGGGCGCAGGAGGCGTATGTGGCAGCCCGGGAAACGGCAGAGCAGCGGCAGGCAGAGTATGTCCACAAGAACCGGGCGTTTCTGGATGCCCAGGCGGGCATTCTGGCCCGGGATCTGACGGAAGGGCAGCCCTGCCCGGTGTGCGGATCCCTCCATCATCCGGTGCTGGCAGAGGCGTCGGCAGAGGCGCCGGATCAGGCGGCGGTGGAACTGGCGAAACAGGAGGCAGATCAGGCAAGCCAGGAGACCAGCGAGAAAAGTGCAGCAGCGGCAGCGCTGCGGGGACAGCAGGAAAGCCAGGAGGCAGCTCTTGTGGAGGCACTGCGGGTGCAGTTTGCAAAAGCAGGAGAGGAAGAGTCACAGACGATAGATCCCCGGAAACAGGAAAGGTCGAATGTGTTGATTGTTCTGGCGTTGGGTGTGCCGATGGATGTTCTTCAACAGCAGAAACATTTGACGTATCTGATACGAACAGCGGACGACCAACTGCGCACGCTGTCAGACCAGTTGAAAACACTGGAGAAAAAGCAGCAGCGCCGCCGGTCCCTGGACAAAACCATTCCTGAAAAGCTGGAAAAACAGAAGCAGACAACGGACGAACTACAGGCTTTGGAGAAAACGCTTGCCGGGGAAACTGCCCGGCGGGATGCACTGCAGACACAGATCCGCCAGCTGACGGAGCAGCTGCCCTTCGAAGACCGGAAAACGGTGGAAGAGCACATACAGAAGCTGGTGCAGAAGGCGCAGGAGGTCGAGAAGCAAAATGAGGCTGCCCGACAGGCACTGGAGGATGTGCAAAAGCAGATCGAAGGGTTACAGGGACAGAAAAAAACACTGGAAGAGCAGCTTCTGGCGCTGCCGGTCTGTGACGTGGAGGCGTTACAGGCAGAGCAGGAAGCTGCACAGCAGAAAAAGAAGCCAGCTTACGGAAAAACAGCGGCAGCTTGCTGTGTATCAGAACAACCATCGGTCCGTGCGGGACAATTTTTCCAAGCAGTCCCAGGCGCTGACGGCGGCGGAGCACCGCTATCAGTGGGTGAAAGCACTGTATGAGACCGCCAGCGGCACCATCAGCGGCAAAGAAAAGATCACACTGGAAACATACATCCAGACCACCTATTTTGACCGCATCCTGAACCGGGCCAACGTCAGGCTCATGGTCATGTCCGATGGACAGTATGAGCTGAAACGGCGGGAACTCCCCGGCAATCGAAAATCCCAGAGCGGCCTGGATCTGGACGTCATCGATCATTACAACGGCAGCGAGCGCAGCGCCGATACCCCTGTCCGGCGGAGAAGCCTTTCTGGCGTCTCTGGCGCTGGCACTGGGGCTTTCCGATGAAGTACAGGCATCTGCAGGCGGTATCCGGATGGACACTCTGTTCGTGGATGAGGGCTTTGGCTCTTTGAGTGAAAATGCGCTGGAGCTGGCCATGAAAGCCCTGACCGGGCTGTCCGAGGGCAACCGGCTGGTGGGCATCATTTCTCATGTGTCGGAGCTGAAAGAGCGCATCGACCGGCAGATCGTTGTCACGAAAGACCGCACCGGGGGCAGCCGGGCGGAGATCCGCTATTAAAATATGGGTGGTTTTTGAGGTCAGACATGAAAAACTTGGAAAAGATATGAGGATTGTCCGCTTTTCCAGGATTGGGTATAATAGAATAAAGATCTGTCAGCAGGATGACGGACAGGCCGTGCATCAACGGTCATAAAATAACAGAATGACAGAAGGAGTTGCTTGTATGGATTTTTATAAACGTGCACAGGAATTAAAGGAAGAGACCATCGCAGACCGGCGGTATCTGCACACCCACGCGGAGGACGGCCTGGAGCTGCCTCAGACGAAGGCTTATGTGATGGAGCGGCTACGGGCTTACGGGCTGGAACCGAAGGACTGCGGCCACGGGGTGACGGCGACGCTGGGAGGCGGCCAGCCAGTGCTGCTTTTGCGGGCGGATATGGATGCGCTGCCCATGCCGGAGGAGAGCGGGGAGCCTTTCGCCTGCCCCACAGGGGAGGACGCCCACGCCTGCGGCCATGATTTTCACGCGGCCATGCTGCTGACGGCGGCGCGGATGTTAAAGGAACAGGAAGGGATGTTAAAGGGAACGGTGAAATTCATGTTCCAGCCGGCGGAGGAGACGTTCCAGGGCAGCCGGGATATGATCGCAAACGGCATTCTGGAGGAGCCGCATGTGGATGCGGCGCTGGCCTACCATGTGTCCCCGGGGCGGATGCCGGTGGGGCTGTTTATGTACAATGCGGGCGGCACCATGATGTATTCGGTGGACGGTTTTCGGATCACGATCACAGGGAGAGGCTGTCACGGCGCTTATCCTCAGGCAGGGATCGATCCCATCAACATCGGGGTGCATGTGCATCTGGCGCTGCAGGAGCTGATCGCCAGAGAGTGCAAGCCGTCGGACGCCTGCGTGCTGACCATCGGCCAGTTTCATGCGGGTACGGCAGCCAACATCATCCCCCAGACGGCGGTGCTGGAGGGAACGATCCGCACCAATGAGAAGCAGGCGCGGGAGCTGCTGGTGCGCAGGATGAAGGAGGTGGCGGAGCGTACCGCTGCGGTGTACGGCGGAACGGCCAGCATCGAGATGCTCTCGGAGGTGCCGCCGCTGATCTGCGACCAGGCCATGACGGAGGAAATCGTTTCTTATATGAAGGAGCTGGATATTCCGGGACTGACGCCGTATCCGGGGGTGTCTGCCAGTGCGTCCGAGGATTTTGCCGTGATCGCGGAGCGGGTGCCGTCGGTGTTCATGTATCTGTCAGCGGGCTATCTGGACGAGCGGGGCGATTACCCGGCCCACCACCCGAAGGTGCGGTTCAATGAGGATGTGTGCCCCATCGGCGCCGCCTGCCTGGCGCACTGTGCAGTTCGGTGGTTACAGGAAAATGCGAGGTAAGATGACTTGTTTGTACAGCATTTTTGAGCAGAAGATGTGGTTCAATGAAGAAGTGTATCTCATCAAAGCAGCAATAGTCAGGATGTTGCGGATGTATGAAACGATGTTGGATGAAATTGCGTGTTGACATTTCTTGCCATCCGTCTATAATAATACTTTAGAAAGTAAAAATAATTGGTATGCGAACTATTGATATACAAAGAGAATGAAGCCCGAACCTGCATACCCATACAGAACAGGAGAACCCATGGAACATTCCTTACATTATCAGTTGAGAGCCTGCCATACGAATTGTCAGAAAGCGATTATCACAAAGCTGCGCCAGACCGGAGATCTGCGGCCGGGAGAGCCGAAGATCCTGGAATTCCTGCTGGAGCATGAGCCCTGCGAGCAGAAGACGATTGCTGCGGGCTGCGGCCTGGATCCGGCGTCTGTCACGGGCATCCTGGGAAGAATGGAAAGCCGGGGGCTGGTGACGCGTGCCTGCCGGGACGGCAACCGCCGGTCCCTGTTTGTGACGATGACGGACTACGGGCGGACGCTGGCCCGGGAAGTGGAGGAGACGTTTGCACTGGTGGACGGTCGGGCGGTGGAAGGCCTGACTGCCGGGGAGCAGGAGACGTTTCTTGCGCTCCTTGCGAAGGTGAATCGCAATCTGGAAGATCTGACGGAGGGGAAAGAAATTGAACATGACAGCAACAGCAAATGACAAGATCAGAACAGGCAACTATGCGGTGCGGTTTCCGCTGTATATTTTAGGACTTTTTATTATGACACTGGGGGTATCCATGTCGGTGAAATCCAACCTGGGTGTGTCCCCGGTGAGCTCGATCCCTTATACGATTACATGCATTACAGGGCTGGAGATGGGAAAGGCAACGATCCTTTTCCACACCTTCCTTGTATTTTTGCAGATCCTTATTCTCGGAAAAGCCTTTGAGAAGAAAAACTTCCTGCAGGTGGTCGTGGGCGTGCTGTTCGGATACTTTACTACGTTTTCGAACTATCTTTTTTCCTTCCTTCCCACGCCCGAAAGCCTGCCGGTCCGTCTGGTGATGATGCTTTGCAGCACCTGCATCATTGCCGTGGGTATTTTCTTCTATCTGCCATCAGACATCATGCCTCTGGCCGGAGAAGGCATTATGAAAGCGATCTCCGACAAAACGGGGATCGCCTTCAGCAAAGTAAAGATCGGTTTTGATGTTACCATGGTGGTGGTTTCCTTTATCGCCTGCATGGTTGCCCTGGGCGAACTGGGCGCTGTGGGTATCGGCACCATCACGGCGGCTGTGCTGGTGGGCACCGTCCTTGGCTTCCTCACGAAGCTGTTCGGGGAAAAACGGGATGCCCTGCTTCACGGCACCCGGTAATACGATATAGACCGGCGCCAGCCAGAACTGAACAAAAATTGTGTCAGAAATAAGATTGTTACGGGCGGAGAATCCAGATCGCAGGATTCTCTGCCCGTTTTGCGATATGCATATGTTTTTCTTTTAGAAACAGCAAAAATTAAGAAAACCGTTAATATCCGCACAATAAAACATGGACAAAGGTTTTCAAAATGAGTATAATCAAAACAGGATGATCGAAAGGTTTACAAATACATATAGATGAGGGAATTCAAACGAATGGAATCACAGACGAAGATGACAATGGAGGAGCTGCAGCAGGAGAAGTCGTACCTGGAGAAGTTTTTCACTGAGGTACGGGTTCTGAAGGGGGCAGTTCTGGAAGCGGAAGAGGACAGAGACCGGATTGCGTACAAGGCGCTGCAGGAACGATCCAAATGGAGCGGCCTGGAGCCGAGAGGCACGGCCACCTGTCAGGTCATCGCAAGATATGTGGAGGTGGACGGCGAGCCGTATGTGCTGGAGCTGGTCAGCGAATTGGATGAGAATCCGCAGCTGTATACCGGCGGTGCAGATACGCTGGAGACGTTTATCGAGCATTACAATGAGCGCCTGTATACAGACGCGCTGACCGGTGTGTATAATCGTCGGTATTATGAGGACGAGATCAAGCTGCTGACGATCCGCGCGGGGGTTGCGGTCATCGACCTGGATGATTTTAAGCTGTACAACGATCTGTACGGCCATCACGCCGGGGACATGGCGCTCTGCGCGGCTACCCAGGCGATCCTCGAATGCGTCCGCAAGTCTGACATCCTGATCCGCTACGGCGGCGATGAATTCCTTTTGATCTTACCGGATATGTCGGCGGAACATTTTGACCAGAAGCTGGAGCAGATCCATCAGAAGATCTGCCGGGCCAAGGTGCAGGATTTCAATAAGATCCAGCTGGCAGCCAGCATCGGCGGTGTCCTGGAGACAGACCACACGGTGGAGGAAGCTGTGGAGCGGGCAGACCGGCTCATGTACCAGGCCAAGAATCGGAAGAATTCTGTGGTGACAGAGAAGAATGAGACCGGGATCGCTGCGGAGATCACAGAGCTGGAGCAGGAGGAAGAGGTCGGCAAGCAGCTGATCCTCATTGTGGACGATTCGGAATTCAACCGGGCGCTGCTGGCAGAGATGCTGCGCAAGGATTTTTCCATTATGGAAGCGTCCTCCAGTGAGGCATGTCTGGAAGCGCTGCAGCAGTATGGCACCGGCATTTCCCTTGTGCTGCTGGATATCGTCATGCCCGGCATGGACGGTTTCGGCGTGCTGAATGTGATGAATTCCCGTCACTGGATCGATGATATTCCGGTCATCATGATTTCCAGTGAGGATTCCGCCCAGCACATCCGGCGGGCGTATGACATGGGCGTATCGGACTACATCAGCCGTCCCTTTGACGCGGAGGTCGTATACCGGCGAGTATTTAACACGATCAAGCTGTATGCGAGACAGCGCCGTCTGACGTCCATTGTGTCTGATCAGATCCATGAGCGTGAGAAGAGTTTCCAGATGATGGTGACGATCTTAAGCCACATCGTAGAGTTCCGTAACGGCGAGAGCGGCCTGCATGTGCAGCACATCCACAATCTGACAGAGATGCTGCTGTCCCGCCTGGTGCAGAAGACGGATGCCTACCCGCTGTCCTGGTCGGAGCAGTATGTCATCACCATCGGTTCGGCCCTGCACGACATCGGCAAGATCGGCATTGATGAGAAGATCCTGAACAAGCCGGGCAAGCTGACACCGGAGGAGTTCGAGATCATGAAGTCCCATACGCTGATCGGCGCGGCCATGCTGAACGACCTGAACACGTACAAGGACGAGATGCTGATGAAGGTGTCTTACCAGATTTGCCGCTGGCATCATGAGCGGTATGACGGCAGAGGCTATCCCGACGGCCTGAAGGGGGGAGGAGATCCCGATTTCTGCCCAGGTGGTGGCGCTGGCAGATGTGTACGATGCTCTGGTGAGCAAGCGGGTATACAAGCCTGCGTTTTCCCATGAGAAGGCGCAGGAGATGATCCTGAACGGGGAGTGTGGCGCGTTCAACCCGATCCTGCTGGATTGTCTGAAGGACATCAGCAAGGAGATCAAGCTGCGCTATGAAAACGACGAGATGAAATGATGGGGGAGAATGACAATGACGGTAAAAGAGTGCTATGAAAAAGTGGGATCCGATTATGAGGCTGTGCTGAAAAGGCTTGGAAGTGAGGATATGCTGAAGCGCTTTTCCATTAAATTTCTGGATGATCCGAGTTTTCAGTCTTTGCAGGAGAATCTGAAGGCAGGTAACACCCGGGAAGCATTCCGGGCAGCGCACACGTTGAAGGGAATCTGCGCGAATCTGGGATTTGACAGGCTGTTTGAGACGGACAGAGAACTGACAGAGCTGCTGCGCGGAGGTGACCAGACCGGATGGGAGCCGCTGTTCGCACGGGTGGAAGCGGATTACAAAGCACTGACAGCGGTCATTCGGGAGCTTGCAGCGGAAAGCTGAGTATGGAAGGGGCTTTTTTATGCCTGTTGATAAGAAAAATAGCAAGAAAAGAAAACATGTCTGTGTGGGTATTCTGGCCCACGTGGATGCGGGAAAAACAACTCTGTCGGAAGCGCTGCTCTACGAGAGCGGCAGCATCCGCAAACTGGGACGGGTGGATCACCGGGACGCTTTTCTGGATACGGACGCGCTGGAGCGGGAGCGGGGCATCACCATCTTTTCCAAGATGGCGGAATTTTCTACGGAAGAGATGGACGTGACGCTGCTGGATACGCCGGGGCATGCGGATTTTTCCACGGAGATGGAGCGCACCCTGCGGGTGCTGGACTATGCGGTGCTGGTCATCAGCGGCACGGACGGCATCCAGGGGCACACGGAGACGCTGTGGAAGCTGCTGGAGCAGTACCGGATCCCCACGTTTCTGTTCATCAATAAGATGGATCGGCCGGGGACGGATGCCAGATCCCTGCTGCTGGAGCTGCGGCACCGGCTCCATGGCGGCTGCATCGACTTCGGACGGCCGGAGGGGGACGAGCTCTTTTATGAGGATGCGGCGCTGACGGACGAGGATGTGATGGAGGACTTTTTGCTGACCGGGCGGGTGGAAGATGCGGTCATTGTCCGTCTCATCCGGGAGCGGAAGATTTTTCCCTGTTATTTCGGATCGGCGCTGAAACTGGAGGGCATCCGGGAGCTGCTGGCGGGACTGGAGGCGTATACAGAAGAGAAAACCTATCCGGCAGAGTTTGGTGCCCGGGTGTTCAAGATCGCCCGGGATGAGCAGGGCACAAGACTGACGTATCTGAAGGTCACCGGCGGCAGCCTCCGGGTGAAAACCATGCTGGAGGGCCGGGACTGGCAGGAGAAGGCTGACCAGCTGCGCATCTATTCCGGTGTCCGGTATACGACGGCGGAGGAGGTGGCTGCGGGCCAGATCTGTGCGGTCACCGGTCTGTCGTCCACCGTGCCGGGAGAAGGGCTGGGCATCGAGCCGGAGGGGGAAAAGTCCAGGCTGACACCGGTCTTGAGCTACCAGATCTGTCTGCCGGAGGGGACGGATGTGTACCAGGCCTTTCTGAAATTAAAGCAGCTGTCGGAAGAAGATCCCTCTCTTTCCATTGTGTGGGAAAAAGAAAGCGGCGAGATCCATGCCCGGGTCATGGGTGAGATCCAGATCGAGGTGCTGCGCAGACTGATTCGGGATCGGTTCGATATGGAAGTGACCTTTGCGGACGGCAGCATTGTATACCGGGAGACGATCCTGGCCCCGGTGGAGGGCGTGGGCCACTTTGAGCCGCTGCGGCATTATGCGGAGGTGCACCTGCTGCTGGAGCCGGGAGAACCGGGCAGCGGCCTGACCTTTGCCACAGCCTGCAGCGAGGATGTGCTGGATCTCAACTGGCAGCGGCTCATTCTTACCCATCTGGCGGAGGTGCCCCACCGGGGCGTGCTCACCGGATCACAGATCACGGACATGAAGATCACCCTGCTGTCGGGGAAAGCCCATCTGAAGCATACCGAGGGCGGGGATTTCCGGCAGGCCACGTACCGGGCGGTGCGCCATGGCCTTATGCGGGCCGAGAGCGTGCTGCTGGAGCCGGTGTATGTGTTCCGGCTGGAGGTGCCTGCAGAGCTGACGGGCCGGGCCATGTCGGATCTGCAGCGGATGAACGGCCAGCTGGACGAGCCGCAGACGGAGGACGACTACACCATCCTCACCGGCAGTGCGCCGGTGGTTGCCATGCAGGGGTATCCATCCCAAGTGGCTGCCTACGGCAAGGGCCGGGCAAGGCTGTCCCTTCGCCTAAAAGGCTATGAGCCGTGCCACAATGCGGAGGAGGTCATTGCCGCTTCCGGGTACGATCCCGAGGCGGATGCAGCGCATCCGGCGGGATCGGTGTTCTGTGCCCATGGGGCCGGATACTATGTGCCCTGGCAGGAGGTGGCGGAACATATGCACCTGCCCTGGGGATGGCTGCCGGGCCAGAAACGGCCGGAACCCGGCAGTACCGGACGGCCTGCGGGCATGCGCAGCGGCGGCGGAAACGCCGGGCGGATGGCCGGGGGGCTTCGGGGCTGAGGACAAGGAGCTGGAAGAGATCTTCCGGCGCACCTACGGCGAAGACAAACGGGAACGGACGCGAGCGGCGCGGCTGGTGACGGCGGCGGAGCAGAGTGCATCCCCGGCGAGAGTGACCGGGACAGATGCTGACGGTGAACAGCACAGTGGGAAGCTGGCTGGTATGGGAAATGCCAATCCGGCAGACAAGCCCGAAGAGTACTTGCTGGTGGACGGCTACAATATCATTTTCTCCTGGGACGAGTTAAAAGACCTGGCGAAGGACAGTCTGGACGGCGCCAGGGGGCGGCTCATGGAAATCCTGAGCAACTATCAGGGCATCCGGGGCGGTACGTTGATTCTCGTGTTTGACGCCTACCGGGTGGCAGGCGGCCGGGGCTCCATCTTTCAATATCATAACATTTATGTGGTGTTTACGAAGGAGGCGGAGACCGCGGACCAGTATATTGAGAAAACGGTGCATGCCATGGGGCGCAAGGCCCGGGTAACTGTGGCTACCTCTGACGGCCTGGAGCAGGTGATCATTCTGGGACAGGGCGCAGTACGCATGTCAGCGAAAATGCTGAAGGAGGAAATCTTGTCGGCATCGGCAGAACTGCGGGAACTGTATCGGGAGGTGGTACAGGAGGGAACTGCCCGCAGCGGCAGCGGCCTTTTCGACAAGCTTTCCGGGGAAGAGGCACAGGCCGTGCAGGATGCCAGGCTGGGCAAACGGGAGTTATTTGATGCCGGTAACGAGAGTGGAATTGTGAAAAATAACGAAAAAAAGTAAAATAAGTATAAAATTTTTCCATATATTTCCACTGGCATTTTTGATAAAAAGGTGATAAAACATAGGTAACACAAAAAGAAATGCAGTGAATGGGATACACTGCGGTGGATTTTTTCATGACAGAGAGCCGTCGGCCGGTGCGAGACGGAATGAAGCCCACAGCAGCATCACCCTGGAGCATCCCGCTGAAAGAGATTTTCGGATCGGCAGTAGGAGGGGACGGATTCTCACCGTTACAGGAGACGCTGTTGGCATGCGACAGCAGATAAGAGATCGGACAGAAATATCCGGTAAGCAGAGTGGTACCACGGAAGAATGACTTTCGCCCCTGCAGTCTTTGTACAAGGACTGCGGGGGTTTTTTGATTTTTTAGATGGTAATTTTTCCGCAGCAGCATTGTTTTTGTGAAAATACTTTCCACCCGTGTGGAAATCAGAAAAGAGGAGTTACATATGAATGGAATCACAATGATGGTTATCGCCATTGTCGTTCTGGGAGGCGCTTATCTGTTGTATGGCCGTTATCTGGAACGGAAATGGGGTATTGACCCCAACGCAAAAACGCCCGCTTATGAAATGGAGGACGGTGTAGACTATGTACCGGCAGACACCAATGTGGTATTCGGTCATCAGTTCGCATCTATTGCCGGTGCAGGCCCGATCAACGGCCCCATCCAGGCTGCCATGTTCGGCTGGCTGCCGGTACTGCTGTGGGTTCTGGTGGGCGGCGTGTTCTTTGGCGCCGTGCAGGATTTTGCATCCATGTACGCATCGGTAAAAAATAAAGGACGTACCATCGGTTACATTATCGAGGAGTACATTGGCAAGTTGGGCAAAAAACTGTTCCTTCTGTTCTGCTGGCTGTTCTGTATCCTTGTCGTTGCCGCTTTCGCAGACGTGGTGGCCGGTACCTTTAATGGCTTTGCCACAGATGCTGCCGGTGCTGTGACAACAGTAAAAGCCAACGGTGCCGTGGCAACCACCTCCATGCTGTTTATCATAGAGGCAGTGATCCTTGGAATGATTTTAAAACATGCCCGTCTGAATAAATGGGTGAACACTGCCATTGCCATCCTGATGCTGGTAGCTGCTGTTGCCATCGGCCTGAACTGCCCGGTTTACCTGACAAGAACGACCTGGCATATCATTATTTTTGCCTATGTTCTTGTGGCCTGTGTAACGCCGGTATGGGCACTGCTCCAGCCAAGAGATTACCTGAACAGCTACCTGCTGATCTTCATGATCGTAGGTGCCGTTGTCGGTGTGTTCGTATCCAATCCGTCCTGTAACCTGGAAGCTTTCACCGGATTCAACGTGGATGGGCAGTACCTGTTCCCGATCCTGTTTGTTACCATTGCCTGCGGTGCCGTTTCCGGCTTCCACTCGCTGGTATCCTCCGGAACCGCATCCAAGCAGATTAAGAGTGAGCGCAACATGCTGCCGGTATCCTACGGTGCGATGCTGATGGAAAGTATGCTGGCTGTTCTGGCACTGATCGCCGTCGCATCCTTCGCGAAGGGAGAGGCAGCAGCCCAGGGCCTGACCACACAGCCGCAGATTTTTGCAGGCGCCATTGCAAACTTCCTGACAGCTGCAGGCCTGCCTTATGATCTGGTATTTACCCTGATCAACCTGGCTGTATCCGCTTTCGCCCTGACATCCCTGGACTCTGTTGCCCGGATCGGCCGTCTGTCCTTCCAGGAGTTCTTTGTGGAGGACGGTATGGATGAGGGCAACATGAGCCCGTTCCTGAAAGTCGTTACCAATAAATACTTTGCAACCATCCTGACACTGGTGCTTTCCTATCTGCTGGCAAAGGTCGGTTATGCGGAAATCTGGCCGCTGTTTGGTTCAGCCAACCAGCTGCTGTCTGTTCTGGCACTGGTTGCCTGTGCTGTATTTTTAAAGAAAACCAACCGGCAGGGCGCAATGCTCTGGTTCCCCATGGTCTTCATGATGGGTGTGACCTTTACCGCCCTGAGCATGACCATTGTCAAACTGAGCAAAGCATTTGTGACTACAGGATTAACGCTTGGAACAACCCTGCAGCTGATCTTTGCAGTCCTGCTGCTCATCCTTGGTGTCATCGTAGCTGTACAGGGCATCCGCAAACTGGCAGAGAAAACTGAAAAAACCGCGAAGGCAGCGTAACATTTTTCTACATATATTATAGAAAAAAAGAGGCGCGCCGGACGTATGGATCCCCCGGAGGAATATCGCAGCAGCTGTTCTTCCGGGGGATTCTTTTGCGCAACTGCGCTGGCGGGGTGTCCGGAACTGTCCGTTGACAGATTTTCCCGACTGGTCTATGATAGCAACATGACAGGTCTGCGAAGAAATTTTTGTGGAAACAGTGCGGGCATGTTTATCAGATTGAAAACAGAATGGAAACAGAAATGGGGCAGTGATATGCGGGATCAGTTGACGAAAAATGATATCAAAAAAATAGAAGAAGAGATCGAATACCGGAAACTGGTGGTGCGAAAGGAAGCCATTGAGGCGGTGAAGGAAGCCAGAGCCCAAGGGGATCTGAGTGAAAACTTTGAGTATTATGCGGCGAAGAAGGACAAGAATAAAAATGAGAGCCGGATTCGCTATCTGGAGCGGATGCTCCGCACCGCGGTGGTGGTCTCTGACGAGTCCAAAGAGGACGAGGTGGGCATCAACAACACGGTGACCCTTTATATAGAAGAAGACGACGAGACGGAAACGTATAAGCTGGTGACCAGCATCCGGGGCAATTCTCTGGAGGGGGAAGATCAGCACCGAGTCCCCGCTGGGCAAGGCCATCCTTGGGAAAAAGCAGGGGGATCGGGTGCTGGTAAAGGTCAACGACAATTACGGCTATTATGTGGTGATCAAAGCCATTGATAAAAGCACCAACGATGCGGAAGACGATATCCGTAAATTCTGACAAAAAGGAGGCGCCAATCGGCAATGGAAAAGACAGAAGAGAATTATTTGGAGGCGCTGGATATCGGATATTCTTATAACCTGGCAAAAAAGCTGGAGGAATTTCGAAGCAACCCTGCCCTGGGCTACCGGACGGCCGGTTCCGCAGCAGAGCGGCAGGCCGGACAATTCCTGGCCAGGGAAATGGAGCGCATCGGCTTTTCGGACGTGTCCTGTGACCGCATCGACGTGGATGCCTGGGAGTTTGAACGGGCGGAACTGACGGTGGAGGAAGCGGGCCGGGCGCCCCATCATTTTCAGCTGGGGGCCTACCAGACCCATTTTGTCACCGACGGGCCGGAGATATTTTCGCTGGTGGACGTGGGCCGGGGAACGGCTGCGGACTATGAAGGACTGGATGTTACCGGCAAGCTGGTGCTGGCCAGCATCAACCAGCGGGAAGAATGGTGGATCAACTATCCTGTGTATCAGGCAAGCTGCAAGGGCGCCCTGGCACTGATCGCTGTCCAGGACGGCGGCTATGGCAATGTGGATGAGAAAGCACTGAATGCCCAGGATATCGCGGGCCCGGAGGATGCACCGGCATTTTCTATTTCCCGGGCGGATGCGGCAGTGCTGAAACGGCTCATGCACGGGGAGAAGGAGATCACCGTACAGTTTGACGCGGTGTCCCGGATCCGGCGGGATGCCCATACCTGCAACATTGTGGGACGGCTGCCGGGGCGGCACCGGGATCGTTATCTCATGCTGTCTGCCCATTATGATTCCTATTTTGACGGGTTTCAGGATGACAATACGGCCATTTCCATGATGCTGGAGATCGGCCGGGCTTTGAAAGAAAGCGGCTACGAGCCGGAAAATACCATTTTGTTCTGTGCCATGGCGTCAGAGGAATGGGGCGTGTGCGACTCCAAGTACGACTGGTCAACAGGGGCTTATGAAGAAGTGTTCCGGGTACACCCTGAGTGGCGGGGCAAGGTTATCGCGGATTTCAACTTTGAGCTTCCGGCGCTGATGCACAAGGCCCAGGATGCCATTCACAGCACCCATGAGTACCGGACGTTTCTGGAAACCTTTTTAAAGGAATTGCCGGTGTCAACGGCATGCTATCCGGAGGGGATCTGCGTCAGCACGCCTATAGAGACGTGGTCGGATGATTTTTCCATCGCGATTGCAGGCATTCCGTCCATGGTCAACAATTTTTCGGACGGCAGCTTCATGGAGACCCACTATCATTCCCAGTTCGACAATGACGAATTTTATGACGAGAAGGTATACCGGTTCCACCATGAGCTGTACGGGCTGCTGCTCATGCGCATGGATCGGCTGGCGGTGGCACCGCTGAACTTCGGGGAGCTGTTTGCCCGGGTGCGGCAGTCGCTGGACAGGGAGCAGACAAAAGCGTATGGACTTCCGGTGCAGGCGCTGGCGGATCTGCTGGAGGAGGGCGAGCTGCAGGGGCGGCTTGTCTATGCGAAAATCTGTGAGATCAATGCCTGGTATGACAGGCTTCTGCGGGAAGGCAACCGGCAGGAGGCAGAAGAACTTTTCCAGGCCGTGAGGGAGATGGAGCAGACTCTTCTGGCGCTGTTCTATCAGGAGCAGAGCGAGCTGGTGACACTGAGCTGGCATGATGATGTGCTCTTTCCCCAGGAAACCGCCCAGAACAACCTGCGCTGCCTGGAGGCGGCGATAGAAGCGCTGCGGGAGGCGCAGAAAGCCGCAGAACCCAATCAGGTGGCGAATGAGCAGGCCGGAGTAGGAGACGCAGAACAGGTGGCAAATAGACAAGCCGGAGCCGCAGATGGGGAGCATGGTGAGAATGCGAAGGCCGGAGTTGCAGGAGTAGAGCAGACTTGTGGCGAACAGGCAGAGACATTCAGACAGGCGAATGGTGTGCAAGCCTATATCCGTAAAGCTCTGGAAGCACTTTATGAGATCGACAACAACCGCTATGCGTTCCAGTTCGATGAGGAGGTATACCGGCATTTCACAGACTATGTGCTCTCCCAGCCGGAGAGCCGGACGAAGTGGGGTACCGGGCGGATCCGTGACCACGAGAACCTGTATGCGCTGGTGCGCAGTCTGATGACGGAGCTGGCAGAGACATCATCCGACGACAGCGCTAGTCGTGGCGAGGGCGAATCCGATGCGGTGATGCGGTCTGTGCATGCCACGGAGCAGGAGGCAGCCCGCCAGCAGCGCTTGAAAGAGGCACGCACTTGGCTGGAACAGGCGAAGCTGCGCCAGATCGCCTGCTGCCGGAGAGATCTGGAAGGAATGCAGAAAACGGTGCAGGAAATGATCGCAAAGCTGCAGACGCTCTGATGCGGGGCACACGAAAACAAAAAGGATAAGAGGAACACATACGATGGAATCAGATCGTTTATATAAGGTAAAAAAAGAAGACTTTGGAAAGCTGGAGCAGCTTCTGACCCGCTGTTTTATCGAGGATCCGCTGTATTGTCAGCTGATCCCGGATCATCAGATGCGGGAAAAACTGCTGCCGGAGCTGTTTGACTGTGACCTGACGGAATTTTACGAAAACTGCGAGATTTTCGCGGACAGTGAAGAGATGAGAGGCATCTTGGTCGTGTCGGATGAGGCGGAGCCCTACAATATTTTCAAATATTTTCTGACGGAGGCCCAGGCCTCCCTGCGGACGGATGGATTTCTCATCAGGGAGGATCCTTCCTTAAAAACCTTCTGGAACTTTTTTGTGGGGCGGGATTATCTGAACTCCCGGTGGACAGCCCAGCTGCATCAGCAGCAGCGGCTGCACATCATTTATCTGGCGGTGGATCCGAAGGCCCAGCATCACGGCGTGGCCGATCTGCTGCTGCATGAGGTGATCCGTTATTCCGAGGAAAACCGCATGATGATCTCGCTGGAGACACACAACGAGAAAAATGTGGCCATGTATGAGCATTTTGGTTTTAAGGTATTTGGAATCGTGGAAAAACATTTTCCGCTGAAACAGTATTGCCTGATCCGGGAAATTCAGGCAGAGGTCTGAGAGGAGGACACAAGCATGGAACTGAAACGTTGCGCAATGGTACTGGAGGGCGGCGCTGTGAAGGGCATTTTTACCTCCGGGGTACTGGATTATCTGATGAAAAGGGATTTTTATCCGGAGTACGTGGTGGGCGTGTCCGCCGGTGCCTGCAATGCGGTGGATTATGTATCGAAGCAGCCGGGCCGTACCCGGGACTGCTTTATCACCCGGAGGCCGGATGAGCGGTATCTGCGGTTCAGCAACGTGTTCCGCCATCGTCCGGTGTACGACATGGACATGGTGTTTGACCAGTTTCCCAACAAATCCCATCCCTTTGATTTTGATACCTTTTACCGCTCGCCGATGAAATGTGAGATGGTGGTGACCAACTGCCTGACGGGAAAGGCGGAGTATAAGACGCCGGATCCGGACAAAAAGAAGTTCATGGATACGTGTCGGGCGTCCAGCAGCATGCCCTTCGTGTCGCCGCTGGTCATGCTGGATCATGTCCCTTATCTGGATGGCGGCATTGCGGATTCCGTGCCTCTTGCGCGGGCGCAGCAGCTGGGGTATGAGAAGATCGTGGTGGTGCTGACGAAGAACCGGGGTTACCGCAAGGAGCCCAGCCGCATGTTTACGAAAATGGCGGCTTACGAGTACCGGAAATACCCGAAGCTGTGCCAGACCATTGCCAGACGTTATGTGGCCTACAACCGTACCATGGAGCGGCTGGAAAAGCTGGAGGAGGAAGGAAAGATTTTTGTCATCCGGCCGAGAATGAAGGCCATCGGGCGGATGGAGCAGGATCGGAAGAAGCTGGCGGCGTTTTACGTGGACGGCTACCGCCTCATGGGAGAGCAGTACGCGGCCCTGTGCAAATATCTGGAAAAATAGCCAAAAGCCCTTTCCCAACAGAAGAAATTCTGGTAAAATAAATACAGAAGAATGCAGAAAGTGTCCGCATCGTTCGGGCACTTTTTCGTTGTAAAAGGAGAGAGACTATGGCATCGGTAAAGTTATCGAAATTTGTGGAGGCAATGGGCTTTAAGAACCTGACGCCGGACATTGATCTGACCAAGATCCGGCTCACCGTTCCTGATATTAACCGACCGGCACTGCAGCTGACAGGATATTTTGAGCATTTTGATAAGGAAAGAGTGCAGATGGTGGGATATGTGGAGTATACCTATCTGCAGAACATGCCGCTGGAGCGTAAGATCGAGATCTACCGGCAGTATCTTTCCTATGAAGTTCCGTGTACGATCTTCTGCAGCCTGGCAAGCCCGGATCCGGAATTCCTGGAGCTGGCCGTGCAGTTTGGCCGTCCGGTATTTTACACCGATCAGAAGACCTCTTCCGTGATGGCAAAGGTCATCCACTGGCTGAGCATCGAGCTGGCGCCGTGTATTTCCATTCATGGCGTGCTGGTGGACGTATACGGCGAGGGCATCCTTATCATGGGTGAGAGCGGTATCGGTAAGAGCGAGGCGGCGCTGGAGCTCATCAAGCGGGGCCACCGTCTGGTTACCGATGATGTGGTGGAGATCCGCCGGATCAACGAGACAGAGCTCATCGGCACGTCCCCGGAGATCACGAGACATTTCATCGAGCTGCGGGGCATCGGTATCATCGATGTGAAGGCACTGTTCGGTGTGGAGAGCGTAAAAGAGTCCCAGTCCATCGACCTGGTCATCAAGCTGGAGGACTGGAATAAGGATAAAGAATATGACCGTCTGGGCCTGGAGGAGGAGTATACGGAGTTTCTGGGCAACAAGGTGGTCTGCCATTCCCTGCCCATCCGTCCCGGCCGGAACCTGGCCATCATCGTAGAGTCTGCGGCAGTCAACCACAGACAGAAGAAGATGGGTTACAATGCGGCCAAGGAGCTGTACAAGCGGGTACAGGAGAGCCTGGCAAAGCGCAGAGAAGCCGACGACTGATCTGAGAATAGCGGATGACCGGCAATGGCCAGCAGGGTATCATGCATGCCATGTATAGAATAAATGAGATAGAAAAATGGAAGTGAGAGAAAAGACAATGAGCAGATATGTATTTGGAATAGATGTGGGCGGAACGACCGTGAAATGCGGCCTCTTTGACCTGGAGGGCAATGTGCTGGACAAATGGGAGGTGCCCACTCGCAAGAAGGACGGTGGAAAATACATTCTGCCGGATGTGGCCGCCAGTGTGAAGAAGGTCATGGAGCATAAGGGCATAGATGCGGCGGACGTGGAAGGCCTTGGCGTGGGCGTTCCCGGGCCGGTGAACGAGGCCGGGCAGGTGCCTGTGGCAGTCAATATTGGCTGGGGCTTCGTGGACGTGGCAAAGGAGATGCATGCGCTCACCGGCCTGAAGGTGCAGGCGGGCAATGATGCCAACGTGGCTGCCCTGGGAGAGATGTGGAAGGGCGGCGCCAGAGGCTGCCGCAACGTCGTGCTTGCCACGCTGGGAACCGGTGTGGGCGGCGGCATCATCATCGGCGGTAAGGTCATTGCGGGTTCCCACGGCGCCGGTGGAGAGATTGGCCATATCCATGTGGAGGACGCGGAAGAGGAAGTGTGCAACTGCGGCAATAAGGGCTGTCTGGAGCAGATGGCATCGGCTACCGGCATTGTCCGGCTGGCAAGACGGCATCTGGCGGCATCGGATGAGCCGTCCCTGCTGCGGGATAAGAGCAAGAAGCTCTCTGCCAAGCTTGTCTTCGATGCGGTGAAGGAAGGCGACGCGCTGGCCTGTGAGATCGCCGATCAGTTCGGCTGGTATCTGGGCAAAGCCTTCGCGCAGATCGCAGGGGTGGTAGACCCGGAGGTATTCGTGCTGGGCGGCGGCGTATCCAAAGCAGGCCCCATCCTCATTGATTATGTGAGAAAATATTACCTGCAGTATGTATTCCCCACCTGCCGGGAGGCAAACTTTGTACTGGCTCAGCTGGGAAATGATGCGGGTATCTACGGCGCAGCGAAACTGGTGTTAGAATAGCGGGAGAGATCCACAGAAGCAGTGTGGATGACTGTCCGAATGCTGCTGAAAGAATGTTGAAAACTTTAGTATTGTGCAGTTTGAAAGAAATGCCCTGCAAATCGGTCAGGATTTTGTGAAATCCGGTGATTGACTTTGCAGGGCAAATTTTGTATCATAATAGCAAGTTCAGAGGAACAAAGAACTACATAATGAATTAGCCGACAAAGACGTCACTACTCCAGTGGCGTCTTTTTACCTTTTTTGGACAATAGGTCCTATTCTCTCCCTTTTTTTCCGACCAATGACTAGATCGCGAGCAATCGCGACTAGTCGATTGTGGTTGGTATTTTTTTTGCCCAAATTCATCCGCAGCGGGATAGCAAAAGCCCCGGAGATGGGAACGTGAACAGATCTGGCATCTGTCACGAACCCGTTTCCGGGGCTGTTTTTGTCTTTACCTATTCTTTTATAGGTTGGAGAGTTTATCAGTGGCTATCCTTCAGGATTAGCTGCATCCTGTCCGGTGGTATCTGTACCGCCGGTGTCACCTGCGCCGGTATCGGCGGCAGGCTGGTTATTCGGGTTGTTCAGGTCATCCACGGATACGGACGGCACGTCGCCGTTCACATGGATGGGGCACAGACCGGTGGCGATGTCTGCCGGGATCGTGTACGGCGTATCGTCGGTGGTGCCTTCCGCAGGCTCCGGCCGTTTGATATATGCCTGGGTGATCCGCAGCTCCTCCGGACAGAACTGGCTGGCCAGCTGGCCGGACTCTGCACAGATGGATACTCTTACGTGCACATCGCAGTAATCCGTGGGCTCTGTTCCTGTCTCAAAGACCTCGGTTGTCACCATGCTGCCTCTTGGATCGCTGTCACACAGGCCCGCCACGGCTAGTTTGCCGGATTTCTTACAAACCGTTGCCGTGGAAATATTGTCCGGCTTGGTAAAGTCCTTGTTTTCCAGATTTGCATGAACCCGGGACATGACCTTCTTCCACAGGATCTTGTGGAAATTCCGGCTGTTGCTGGGCAGGGATTCGTTGGAATCGTAACCGCTCCACACGCCGCAGGTGTAGTATGGGGAGTAGCCCTCAAACCACACATCGCGGAAATCATTGGATGTTCCGGACTTTCCGGCCAGTGTCATGCCGGAGAAGTTGGCGATGGTACTCGTTCCTCTGGTGAGAACGCCCTTCATCACATCGGTGAGTAGCCATGCGGTTGTCTCCTTGATGGCCCGGTTGGATTCCGGTGTGGTGTTATCCAGGATCACTTCGCCGTCATGGTTGACAACTTTCGTGTAAAATACCGGCGGATTGTATGTGCCGCCGTTGGCGATGGCCGCATAGGCTGCCGTCAGCTCCAGGTTGGTCACACCGTCGGTGAGGCCGCCCAGTGCCATGGACTGGTTGATATCGGTAAATGTCTTGGATACTTTCTGTCCATTTTCCCACACATAGCGGGTTTCATTTTCCACCAGAGAGTCTATGTGGAACCGGTTTTTCGCGTAATCAAATCCCGCCTGGGGGGTGATGGCTGTCAGCACCTTGACCGCCGGAATATTGTAGGAAAATACAATGTTGTCCCGGATGCTGGTCATGCCGTGGTACCGGTCGGAGTTGAAGTTGGTGACCGGCTGACCGCTGGCGTAGGTGTACGGGCAGTCGTCGATGCCGGTGGCTACCGTATAGCCGTAGGCGTCAATGGCCGGTGCGTAGGCACTGATGACCTTGAAGGTGGAACCCGGGGAACGGGTCGTGTTGGTGGCACGGTTCAGCGTCAGGTTTGCGGTCTTGTCGCCGCGGCCGCCCACGATGGCTTTCACATAGCCGGTGGCCTGCTCCATGAGCACCATGGATGTCTGGGGCTGCGGGGTCAGGTCAATGCGCTCGCCCAGCACCTCGTCACCCAGTTCCAGCACGTCGGTCTTGTACTGTTCCACATACTCGTTGGCCTTGTCTGCGGATGCGAACAGCGTGGAGAACGTACCGCCGTCCACACCTTTGACACCCTGGGACTTGAAGTGGCTCACCAGCATTTCAATACTGTGGTTCTCGGTAGTGCCGTCAGCCTTCTTCACCGTCAGGGCGTAGTCCAGGCTCACCTGGGTGCCTGCCGGATAGTTGTCCGGGTTGGAGTATTCCTCATCGGCAATGGCCTGAATGGACGGATCCTGAGTGGTATAAATGCTCAAACCGCCGCTGTACAGCAGGTTGTAAGCCTGGTTGTGGCTGTAACCCAGCTTGTTTTCCAGATCGTTCATGACCTGCTCGATGGTTGCGTCTACAAAATATGTATTGTACGTATCTGCAGTATCTTCTACTTCCTTGTTGACCTCCTGGATCCGGGAGTACACGTCATCAGCCAGTGCTTCCTCGTACTGATCCTGATCGATATATCCCTGTTCCAGCATGTTTTTCAGCACCTGTGCCCGGCGCTCCTGGTTCTTCTCCGGGTTCGTGATGGGGTTCAGGCTGGTGGGGCTCTTGGTGATGCCCGCGATACATGCGGATTCCGACAGCGTCAGCTCGGAAACGGGCTTGCCGAAATAGCGGTAGGATGCCGCCTGTACACCCAGGGTATTCTGTCCCAGGTTGATGGTGTTCAGATAATTTTCCAGGATCTGCTTCTTGTCCATGACCTTCTCCAGCTGCAGGGCAAGGTACTGCTCCTGGATCTTTCGCTGGATCTTGTCCACGAAGCCTTTCTCCTCCACCCAGGTCGTGAAAACGTTATTCTTCAGAAGCTGCTGGGTGATGGTGCTGGCTCCCTCTTTAAATTTGAAGCCCCGGGCAATGCCCCTGACAGCCGCACGCAGGATACCCTGCGGGTCGATCCCGTGGTGCTGGTAAAAACGCTCATCCTCGATGGCGACAAAAGCGTGCTGCAGATCCTCGGGGATGTCGTCGATCTTGACATACACCCGGTTCGCGCTGGACGCCACCAGGGAGGAAATCTGGTTTCCTTCTGAATCATAGATGAAAGATTTATAAGATTCCGGAGATACATTGATATTGGTGATATCCGGTGCTGCATCTATAATTCCTTTAATGACACCGACGCCGGCGCATGTGCCGAGAACGACAATCGCCAGCAGGCAGATGATAAATCCTTTGAAGAAAACGACGCTGAGCTTCTTTCCCATCTTGCGGGATTTGCTGTTCAGTGCCTTCTGTTTGGCAGAGGTACTCTTTTTTCCATAATTCATGAAATTGCCTCCTTTATCCCGTTATTATATCAAATTGCAATAATGAATACAATCAGCTTCATATTTTTTTAAGATAAGTTCAGTCATTCGTTGCCGGGGAAAGATCTTGTGCTTGCACAGAGATCTGGACGCGGGAACGAATGAGCGGAGCGCCGGGTAATGAGCAGAAGGAGCTGCAAGGCAGCGGGAAGCGTGGTTACACGCGATTCTGCGAATGGCGCGGGCTGTGAATGTTATTGTTATGCGGTCAGAAATGTAGTCATTCTCTCACAAGCATCTGCATATATTAGAAATATATACATGATTTCCTATCGTAATTTACAGGGACATGCTATAATAACGGAAAGGAATGACAAACATGGATGCATGGATATACCGCGGCGGACAGACCGTCTGGGACGATGAACACCGGCCCATCCGCCTGGAATATTATCTGCAAAGAGAAGTCCGGGACGTGCGCACCGGAACGTGTATCTACGGGATCCGGGTGGAACAGTACCGGGAAATCGGCGGGCGGACAAGCTACGAGGAGGAGACAGCGCCGGCCCTGTCCTATTCCGGCCGCCAGGTGGCCGGGCTCATTGAAAAGCTGCGGCGGCTGTCCGTGACGCCCACGGGGCTGCTGGAGGCCGTGGATGATGAGGTGGGGGAGTGGGTGTGAAGTGCGTTCGAGCACGAGCATTCCGCCCTGCCCCGTTGATTTTCTGCGTTTTGCTGCGCCGCCGATGGCTGAACGATTGCGCAAACTCGCCTGAGAACAGGCTCGGACAAGCGCAACCGGCCAGCGCTATGCTCGCAAAACTGGAAAATCTGCCGACGGCCAGAGGGGAGAATCGGCGCGGCAGGAACCCGGTGGAGGAGTGGAAGCGTTTTGCTGCGCTGCGGGGAAAATTTGGAAAAAGAAAGAGAGACTGGAGCAATGGCTGAAAATACAAAGGATAGCTTTCTGATGACGCTGGAGGGCGGGGAAGGGGAGATCGTGGAGAAAAAGTCCCGATTTATCGCCACGGTTCGCCCGGTGGCGTCGGAGGAGGAAGCACTGGCTTTTATTGAGGAGATGAAGAAGAAGTACTGGGACGCGCGCCACAACTGCTCGGCGTTTGTGATCGGCCGCAATCAGGAGCTGATGCGGTTTTCGGATGACGGGGAGCCCCAGGGGGACGGCGGGAAAGCCGATGCTGGATGTGCTGCTGGGGGCAGGATTACATAACACGGCAGTGGTGGTGACCCGGTATTTCGGCGGCACGCTGCTGGGCACGGGCGGCCTTGTCCGGGCGTATTCCGGGGCGGTGCAGGAGGGACTGCGTCATGCGGTGACGGCGGAGCAGTGCTATGGCATCCGGCTGTCCATTGAGACGGACTATAACGGCATCGGCAAGATCCAGTACATCCTCGGGCAGCGGGGCATTGCCACTCTGTCTTCGGAATACACAGACAAGGTGATGCTGGAAGTGCTGGTTCCGGCAGCGCAGCAGGGAGAACTGACGGCAGCGCTGACGGAGGGCACCAACGGACGGGCGGTGCTGACGCCAGGGGATCCGTGCTGGTACCTTATGGTGGATGGAGAACTGCTGCCGGATCGGATCATGCCGACGTAGACAATCAATTCCCGGCCCACGTTGGGGCTTTGCATTTTTGGAAAATCTTGTATGAGAAAAATATCGGCCTTCTATGATGCGCAAAAAGGAGATCCCTGCGAAGGATCTCCTTTTTACACGCCCGAAAGCATATTTTTATTAAAATTTTGTTCTGTTTACTGCACCGGTTTTTTATTGATGGATGCACGTTTTCTTAAAGTCGGATCCAGGATTTTCTTGCGCAGACGCAGGCTCTTGGGGGTAACCTCCAGAAGCTCGTCGGTGTCGATGAATTCCAGGGACTGCTCCAGACTTAAGATCCGGGGCGGTGTCAGGGTCAGGGCATCGTCGGAACCCGAAGCACGGGTGTTGGTCAGATGTTTGCGCTTGCAGACGTTGACCTCGATATCGTCGGATTTACCGTTCTGGCCGATGATCATACCGGCATATACCTTCTCGCCGGGGCCGATGAACAGGGTGCCGCGCTCCTGTGCCACGAACAGGCCGTAGGTAACCGCCTCGCCGCTCTCGAAAGCGATGAGGGAACCCTGCTTGCGGTACTGGATGTCTCCCTTATACGGGCCGTACTCATTGAAAATCGTGTTAATGATACCATTTCCTTTGGTGTCTGTCATGAACTCACCGCGGTAGCCGATGAGGCCGCGGGCGGGAATGGAGAACTCCAGACGGGTGTAGCCGCCGGAAGCAGCGCCCATATTCAGCAGCTCGCCTTTTCTTTGGCTTAACTTGTCAATAACGGTACCGGTAAATTCCTCCGGTACGTCGATGTAAGCCAGCTCCATGGGCTCTAAGAGTTTGCCGTTCTCGTCGCGGTGGTACAGCACCTCAGCCTTGCTGACAGCGAACTCATAGCCTTCCCGGCGCATGTTCTCGATGAGGACGGAC
Source organism: Oscillospiraceae bacterium NTUH-002-81 (assembly GCA_032620915.1). NCBI lineage: Bacteria > Bacillati > Bacillota > Clostridia > Eubacteriales > Oscillospiraceae > Oscillospiraceae bacterium NTUH-002-81. Next base: position 2,896,097 of record CP136052.1, on the reverse strand, counting down.
AGATGCAGCTCGCCACGGCCGGACACCTTGAAGCTGTCCATGTTGTCTGTCTCTTCCACACGCAGGCTGACATCGGTGTTCAGCTCTCGGAACAGACGCTCGCGCAGATGACGGGAGGTGATGAACTTTCCTTCCTGTCCTGCCAGCGGGCTGTCGTTGACAAGGAACTGCATGGCAATGGTAGGCTCGGAAATCTTCTGGAACGGGATGGCTACCGGGTTATCTGCGGAGCAGATCGTATCGCCGATGTGGATATCTGCAATACCGGAAATGGCTACGATGGAGCCGATGCCGGCAGATTTCACTTCTACTTTGTTCAGACCGTCGAACTCGTACAGCTTGCTGATCTTGACGCGCTGTTTTTTGTCCGGGTCGTGATGGTTTACCAGTACGGCGTCCATGTTGACACGGATTTCGCCGTTGTCCACTTTGCCGACACCGATACGGCCCACATATTCGTTGTAGTCGATGGTGCTGATGAGCACCTGTGTGCTTGCCTCCGGATCTCCTTCGGGAGCCGGGATGTAGTCCAGGATCGTCTCAAACAGGGGAACCATGTTTTCCGGCTTGTCGTTTAAGTCGCGCACAGCATAGCCTGCTTTTGCAGATGCGTATACGAAGGGGCAGTCCAGCTGCTCGTCGGAAGCGTCCAGATCCATGAAAAGCTCCAGCACTTCGTCGATGACAGCCTCCGGTCTTGCCTCCGGCCGATCAATCTTGTTGATGCAGACAATAACCGGCAGATCCAGCTCCAGCGCTTTTCGCAGAACGAATTTGGTCTGAGGCATGGGGCCCTCAAATGCGTCAACAACGAGGACAACGCCGTTGACCATCTTCAGCACACGCTCTACCTCGCCGCCGAAGTCTGCGTGCCCGGGGGTGTCAATGATGTTGATCTTGGTGTTCTTATAATATACGGCAGTATTCTTGGAAAGAATGGTGATGCCGCGCTCACGCTCAATGTCGTTGGAATCCATCACGCGCTCCGCCACTTCCTGATTCTCACGGAATACGCCGCTCTGTTTTAACAGTTCATCTACGAGTGTCGTCTTGCCGTGGTCAACGTGTGCGATGATGGCAATATTTCTGATATCTTCTCTTTTTTGTCCGCATGGGATTTATACACCTTTCTTTGTATCCGTTTCGGATTTCGTAACTGAATTTAAAGTCGTCTCAACTGTACAGTTTATCACATGTTGACGAGATTACAAGTTTTTTTTCACATTCCGGTTCTAAAATGAGGGAAAACGAAATACATATAGTATTACACAAAATTACAAAACGAGACTTCGTTACAGGAAGGGAGAACAACAGATGGTAGATCAGGTAATTGAAAACAATCAGGTAATTATGGCGGGGGAAATCGTGTCTGAGTTCGTGTTCAGCCATGAGGTGTTCGGGGAAGGCTTTTATATGCTGGAGATCAGTGTCCGGCGGCTGAGCAATTCCTATGATGTGATTCCGCTCATGATATCGGAACGGCTCATCGATGTCACCCAGGATTACCGGGGAGAAACGATCGCGGTGTCCGGGCAGTTCCGCTCCTATAACCGGCATGAGGAAAAGAAAAATCGGCTGGTGTTGTCTGTATTTGTGCGGGAGCTGGAATTTGTGGAGGAAGAACCGGAAAGTTCCCGGACGAATCAGATTTTTCTGGAAGGCTACATATGTAAGATGCCGGTATACCGGAAAACACCGCTGGGGCGGGAGATCGCGGATCTTCTCGTGGCGGTAAACCGCCCTTATGGAAAATCAGATTATATCCCGTGTATTTGCTGGGGCAGAAATGCCAGATATGCCTCCGGCTTTGAGGTGGGAGCCCATATTCAGCTGTGGGGGCGGATCCAGAGCCGGGAGTATACGAAAAAAATCAGCGAGGAGGAGATCGAGCGGCGGATCGCCTACGAGGTGTCCGTGAGCAAGCTTGAGTTTATTGAGTAATTTTCGTTACAGTTCACTTGTATGTTCTTGTGGACAGATTCCATGCTTGCATGAAAATCTGGCTACATGAACATGCGAAGGGAGCGCCTCGTAATGAGCAAAAATGAGCTGCAAAGCAGCGGAAAGCATCGAAGATGCGATTTTGCGAATGGCGCGTGTGAACTGTAATTAACTTTCCTATGCACAGCATATTGAATTGCAGGATGGGTTATGGTACTATAATCAAATATCATTAAAAAAATATGGATTTTGTTTTGACCCAGAGGTGCATGATGAAAAATGGAATTATAAAAGTATACTACGGGGACGGCAAGGGAAAGACAACAGCGGCCATCGGCCAGGGAATCATGGCGGCCAGCGAGGAGCGCTCGGTGATCATCATCCAGTTTCTGAAAAGCCGGAACCGGGAGGAAATGAGCTTTATCAGTCGTTTGGAGCCGGAGATCAAGCTGTTCCGTTTTGAAAAATCTGACGCCTGCTTTGCAGATCTGACGCCGGAGCAGAAGGCAGATGAGAAGGCCAATTTGCGGAACGGCATGAATTTTGCCAGGAAGGTACTTTCTACCGGGGAGTGCAATGTGTTGATCCTGGATGAGGTGCTGGGCCTGCTGGACAACGGCATCATCACTGTGGAAGACCTGACTCAGCTGCGGGAGGTGGCCGGGGAGACCGAGCTGATCTTCACCGGGCAGAAGGCTTCTGACGAGGTGCTTGGGATCGCTGATGAGGCTTATCGTCTGGAAACCGTGAAGGATGCGGTGGGTGAATCGAAGGTGAAAGATGTATAGCGGTTTTTCGGATGGCGCAGGAGAACAGTAACGCTTTCTGATATTGCTTTGGTGCCTGTTTTGGGGCTTGACACGGACATAAAGGCCATGTATAGTAAAATATAGACATACTTTGGTAGAGGTTGCGTTTGACATCAGTACATAACCGGATGCCGCGGAGGCAGATGATGATTATGGAAAGGGGAGGACGCCGAAGGAGCAGAGCAGCCGACGACTGTGTTCCTGGGCATACGGTGAAGAATCGTATGACTGTCATCGCAAGATGGGGCGCTATCGAAAGGAAGAGAGAATTCCTGAAGTTTATGGGGCGCCGTTTCTGCGGCGCCTTTTTTTGACGCACAGGGGCAGCCCTGATCCGGCTGGACAGGAGAACGGCTGAACTTGTGCGGCAAAGGACTGTATACGAAATATATAAAGGGAGGTATTTGAATATGGCAATTTTTACAGGATCAGGTGTGGCGATTGTAACACCTTTTCATGAAAACGGAGAAGTGAATTATGAGATGCTGGGAGAACTGATCGAATTCCAGATCGCACACAAAACCGATGCGATCATCATTTGCGGAACGACAGGTGAGGCTTCTACGATGAGCCACGAGGAGCATCTGGAATGTATCCGTTATGCGGTGGAGAAGACCGCAGGCAGAATTCCGGTCATTGCGGGCACCGGATCCAACTGCACAGAGACAGCCGTTTATCTTTCTCAGAAAGCGGAAACATACGGGGCGGACGGCCTGCTGGTGGTGACGCCTTACTATAATAAAGCAACCCAGAAGGGCCTGATCCGTCATTTCACGACCGTGGCGAACGCAGTGTCTCTTCCAATCGTTTTATATAATGTGCCGGGCAGAACGGGCTGCAACATTTTGCCGGAGACGGCGGCAGCTCTGTGTGAGAATGTGCAAAACATTGTGGCTATCAAGGAAGCTTCCGGCAACATCGGGCAGGTGGCAAGACTGGCCGCGCTGACGAAGGGCAGGATGGACATCTATTCCGGAAACGATGATCAGGTGGTGCCGGTTCTGTCCCTGGGCGGCAAAGGCGTCATTTCCGTGCTGGCAAACATTGCACCGGAGTGTGTGCATGATATGGTGGCAAGCTATCTGGACGGCGATCCGCAGAAGAGCCTGGAGATCCAGCTGGGCGCGCTGCCACTCATTGAGCAGCTGTTCAGTGAGGTAAATCCGATCCCGGTGAAAAAGGCCGTGAGCCTGATGGGCTATGAGGCTGGCCCGCTGCGCATGCCGCTGACGGAGATGGAGCCGGAGCACGCACAGAAGCTGGGAGAAGCCATGGAGACCTTCGGTATTTCCCTCGTTTGAAAGGACGAGGCGCTGCTGGGACTGTAGAGATACAGACCCGGCGAGCCCTCAGAAAGGATAAAAAAATGGTAAAAGCGATCATGCATGGCTGCAGCGGGAAAATGGGACAGGTGATCACCGGTCTCGTTGCAGAGGATCAGGAAATAGAAATTGTCGCAGGGGTGGATCCGTATCCCCGGGAAGGGGCGCCCTACCCGGTATACGAAAGTCTGGATGCCTGCGATGTGGAAGCGGATGTGATCATTGATTTCAGCAATGCGGCAGCAGTGGACAGCCTGCTGGAATACAGTGTCCGGCGGCAGATTCCGGCGGTGGTGTGCACAACCGGACTCTCCGAAGAGCAGAAAGCACACATCTATGCAGCAGCAGAGCAGGTAGGCATCGTCTATTCTGCCAACATGTCTCTGGGCATCAATCTGCTCATGAAGATGGTGCGGGAGGCTGCCCGGGTGTTGGCAGATGCCGGATTCGATATTGAGATCGTGGAAAGACATCACAATCAGAAGGTAGATGCGCCAAGCGGAACAGCGCTGGCTTTGGCAGACAGTATCAATCATGCGCTGGACGATGCGTACAGCTATACCTATGACCGCAGTCAGGAGCGGAAGAAACGGGAAAAGACAGAGATCGGTATTTCTGCCGTGCGCGGCGGCACCATCGTGGGAGAGCATGAGGTGGTTTTTGCGGGTACCGATGAAGTCATTGAGTTTAATCACCGGGCATATTCCAAGAGTATTTTCGGAAAGGGAGCCGTACAGGCGGCCAAGTTCCTGGCAGGAAAACCACAGGGACTGTACACCATGGCGGATGTCATCGGGTAAAAAAATTCGGCATATTATGAAAACAGAGAGCTGTGAACCCTTCCTGGGATTTCACAGCTCTCTCTGCTATGGTCGGCCTTCTCTGTCAGGAGAGGGCTTGCTTCATCTTACTCTGTCTTTAACGCCCGCATGGAGTTGAGGATAGCGATAACGGATACACCTACATCTGCGAACACGGCTTCCCACATGTTGGCCATGCCCAGGGCGCCGAGGATGAGCACCAGTGCCTTGACGGCCAGGGCGAAGACGATGTTCTGGTGAACGATGGTCAGCGTCTTGCGGGAGATGCGTACGACGGAAGCGATCTTGCGGATGTCATCATCCATCAGCACCACGTCGGCAGCCTCGATGGCAGCGTCGGAACCCATGCTTCCCATGGCAATGCCGATATCAGCCCGGGACAGTACCGGCGCATCGTTGATGCCGTCGCCCACGAAAGCGAGCCGTTCTTTTTCCGTTTCTTTGGACAGAAGGGCTTCCACCTGGCTGACCTTATCCTGGGGCAGCAGCTCTGCGTGTACCTCGTCGATGTCCAGCTCTTTTGCCACCAGCTCGGCAGCTTCTTTTCGGTCACCGGTGAGCATGACGCATTTCTTTACGCCGACTGCCTTCATGCCGCGAATGGCTTCTTTTGCACCGTCCTTGATGGTGTCGGAGATGACGATGGCGCCGGCGTATTTGCCTTCACACGCCACATAGATCACGGTGCCGATGCTTTCGCAGGCAGCCGGGGTGATGTTCTGGGCACGCATGAGCTTCTCGTTGCCGATGAATACTTCCTGCCCGTCGATCTGTACCTGAATGCCGTGACCGGCTACCTCTTTGGCGTCATTGACCCGGTTCATATCCAGCGGCTGTCCATACGCCTCCCGGATAGAGGCGGCGATTGGATGGGTGGAGTAGCCCTCACCCAGTGCAGCCAGGTTCAGAAGCGTTTCTTTCGTAAAACCTTCCGCAGGGAGGATTTCTGTTACCTTGAATTCGCCTTTGGTCAGGGTGCCGGTCTTGTCGAAGACCATCGTATCCATCTGGGCCAGTGCTTCCAGATAGTTGCTGCCCTTGACGAGAACGCCCAGCTTGGAGGCAGCGCCGATGCCGCCGAAGAAGCCCAGCGGAACGGAGATGACCAGCGCACACGGACAGGAAATAACGAGGAAGATGCAGGCTCTCTGGATCCAGTCACTCCAGCCGCCTCCCAAAACAAGGGGAGGAACGATGGCCAGAATCACAGCGGCGATGGTGACAACCGGGGTGTAATATTTGGCAAACCGGGTGATAAAGTTTTCTACATGTGCCTTTTTGCTGCTGGCGTTTTCCACCAGCTCCAGGATCTTGGAAACGGTGGAATCGTCGAATTCCTTCGTGGTGCGTACTTTCAGCGTACCGTTGCCGTTGACACAGCCGCTGATGATCTCGTCGCCCACAGCTGCTTTGCGGGGAACAGATTCTCCGGTGAGGGCAGCGGTATCAATGAGGGACTCGCCCTCCACTACTACGCCGTCCAGCGGGATGCGCTCGCCGGGTTTGATGATGATGATGGTGCCGATCTCCACATCATCGGGATCTACCTGTTTCAGTTCTCCGTCTTCTTCAATGTTGGCATATTCCGGACAGATGTCCATCATAGCGGCGATGGACTGGCGGGATTTTCCGACAGCATATCCCTGGAACAGCTCGCCGATCTGATAGAACAGCATGACGGCCACGGCCTCGGAATATTCCCGGACACCCAGAGCGCCGAAGGTGGCGATCATCATCAGGAAATTTTCATCAAAAACCTGACCGTGGCTGATGTTGCGGATGGCTTTCCAGACGATATCGTAGCCGATGATGAGATAGGGTACCAGATAAATGAGGAAGAGCAGAACGCTGCCCTCCAGGCTTTCTAGGTTGCCGGTGTGTTCGGCGGCGAACAAAACCGCAAAAATCACAAATGTTACGATAATACGGACAAGCATTTTCTTTTGCTTCTCTGTCATGATACATACTCCTTTCTTTTTCGAAATCAAAACCGGTCCGCCGGACCAGTGGATGATATGCATGATAAGAACAGGAAAGCCCGGGCACAGACGATCTGGACACCGGGCTTTGCAGATGGGGAGAGGATCCTACAGGAGAATCTTGCAGTCAGGCTCCACCTTGGCGCAGACAGAAACAACCTGCTTCATGATGTCGTCGAAAGCTGCGTCGTCAGCGGTCTCAACGGTCATTTTCTGGGTCATAAATGATACGGATGCGTCATTGACACCGGGGATTTTCTTGATAGCCTCTTCCATTTTTGCTGCGCAGTTTGCACAGTCCAGATCCTGCAGTTTGAATTTCTTTTTCATAGTATCTGCTTCCTTTCTTTCTTGCATTTTTTAAAATACTGAGTGGAAATATTTTCCCTCGATTGTATCGATTTACTCCTCGATATGCTCACGGCCCTGCCCGATGATCGTGCGGACATGATCGTCAGCCAGCGAGTAGAAGACCGATTTGCCTTCCCGCCTGCTGGTCACCAGCTTGGAATGCTTGAGGATCTTGAGCTGATGGGAAATCGCGGACTGGGTCATGCCGAGGATCTGTGCCAGATCGCACACGCACACCTCTGCTTCAAACAGAACAAAGAGGATGCGGATCCTGGTGGAGTCGCCGAACACCTTGAAAAGCTCTGCCAGATCATAAAGCTCTTCCTCTGCGGGCATCTGCTCATTCACCGTCTTCAGGACATCGGGGTGCACCTGAAAGCATTCACAGCAATCTAATTCGTTTTCTTTCTTATCGTCTGCCAAATTTCTCACCTGCCTTTGCTGAACAATCAGTAAAACGATTGAACAACTGTTCATATGTTAATAATATCACGCTTTCTGAAAATGTCAATAGAAAAGTTGGAAAAAAATGACCAATAAATGAGAAAAAACATGGCACGTCGGATATCTTGTACCGGAAAAGAAATTATATTATAATAGAAAAAACACCGTTTTTGGGAGGATTTTATAATCATGGAGGAGTTGGAACTGAAGTATCTGAAAGGGCTGGCAAAACAGTACCCTACGATCGCACAGGCATCGACGGAGATCATCAATCTGCAGTCCATTTTGAACCTGCCGAAGGGGACGGAGCATTTCCTGTCGGATGTGCACGGCGAGTATGAACAGTTTAAGCACGTACTGAAGAACGGTTCGGGATCGATCCGCCGCAAGATCGACGATGAATTCGGCAACACGTTAAGTATCCGGGACAAGAAGAGTCTGGCGACGCTGATTTATTATCCGCACCGGAAGATGGAACGGATCCTGAAAGAGGAGACGAATCTGGACGACTGGTACAAGATCACGCTGCACCGGCTCATTCAGATCTGTAAGCGGGTATCTTCCAAATATACGCGTTCCAAGGTGCGGAAAGCTCTGCCCAAGGATTTCGCTTATATTATAGAAGAGCTGATCACGGAGAAGGAGGAAATCTCCGACAAAGAGGCATATTATAACGAGATCATCAACACGATCATCCGCATTGACCGGGCGCCGGAGTTCATTGTGGCGCTCTGCACGCTCATTCAGCGGCTGGTGGTAGATCATCTGCACATCGTCGGCGATATTTTTGACCGTGGCCCCGGCGCGGCGCAGATCATGGACATTCTCATGAACTATCATTCTGTGGATATCCAGTGGGGCAATCATGATGTGCTGTGGATGGGCGCAGCGGCAGGACAGCTGGCCTGCATTGCCAACGTCATCCGTATCAGCGCCAAGTACGGCAACCTGGATACCATTGAGGACGATTACGGCATCAACCTGATCCCGCTGGCAACGCTGGCACTGCATACATACAAGGATGACCCGTGCAGCTGTTTTAACATTTCCTATCGTACCGACCAGTCAGATGTGCGAAATATGGAGCTTGACCGGCTTATGCACAAGGCCATCACCGTCATCCAGTTCAAGCTGGAGGGGCAGATTATCAAGGCGCGGCCGGAGTTCGGCATGGAGAGCCGTCTACTGCTGGATAAGATTGATTATGAGACACAGACCATTACCATTGAGGGCAAGCAGTACAAGCTGGATGACTGTCATTTCCCGACGGTGGATCCCAAGGATCCCTATGCGCTGTCACCGGAGGAAGCCCGGGTGATGGATAAGCTGCGCACCGCGTTCCTTCGCTGTGACCGTCTGCAGCAGCACATCCGTTTTCTGCTGCTGAAGGGCAGCCTGTATAAAGTATACAATTCCAACCTGCTTTATCACGGATGCATTCCTTTCGATGAAAAAGGGGAACTTTAAGAAGGTCAATATTTTCGGCCAGGAATACAGCGGCAAAGCCCTTTATGACATTCTGGAGGTTTATGCCAGAAGAGGGATACAACGCGCCGGAGGGAAGCAAGGAGCGTAAAGACGGACAGGATATGCTCTGGTTCATCTGGTCCAACGAGAATTCCCCGGTGTACGGCAAGGCCAAGATGGCCACCTTTGAGCGGTATTTCATCCGGGATGAGAAGCTGCGCAAGGAGCAGAAGAACATTTATTATCAGCTCATCGAGAAAGAGGAAGTGTTGAACCGGATCCTGGAGGAGTTCGGCCTGCCGACACAGGGCTCGCACATCATCAACGGCCACATGCCGGTGCAGCTGCTGAAAGGGCAGAAGCCGGTGTACTGTGACGGCAAGCTGCTGATCATCGACGGCGGTTTTGCCAAGGCGTACCAGAAGGAGACCGGCATTGCGGGCTATACCCTTGTTTACAATTCCTACGGTCTGCGGCTCGTTGCCCATGAACCCTTCGAGTCCACCGAGGCAGCCATCGAAAAAGAGAGCGATATTCATTCTGAGACGACCATCGTGGAGCAGGTACTGCGCCGCAGAAGCGTGGGAGACACCGATGTGGGCCGGGATCTGAAGAGTCAGATCGCCGATCTGGAGAAGCTGCTGCAGGCATACCGCGACGGCACGATTTTGGAGACGGGGATGATTTAAGTATATAAAAAATAAAAACGGGGCATATTATCAGCAGGAGACAGCGCACACGCTGTTTTACATCTATTCGTAAAGGAGAACGATTTATGAAAAAATGGAAGAGCCTGCTGCTGGTATGCATGCTTATTTTTGCCATTGGCATGGTTACGGCCTGTGGTCGTTCCAACAACAGTGGTAATCAGACGGAAAACGGAACGGAAAATACAGGCACGAACACGGAAGCGCCGGTGGACGAGACACCGGATATGAACGGAGCTGTTGACGGGGACGGCGCTGTGGAGGAGCAGATGCAGGAAGATACGATCCCGGATAACGGCGGCACCGGCAGTGGAATGGGTGCCACCAGCGGCCCGGAGGACACCGGCCTCATTGAGGAGACCGGGGATGCGCTGCAGCGCGGCGTGGATGACATGACCGATGGCGTGAAAGATATGTTGGATCCCAACGACGACAGCCAGAACAATCCGTAATACAGATCGAAAGGGCATTCTGCGATAGAAAGAGTGCCCTTTCTTCAAAATTTATGCATGCACTATGCGAAAGTCTGCGCTTGTCTGAGATCTTGGCGTTGCCAGGTGCCAGTGGCGCTTGTTCAGCAACGATTGGAATAAAGTGCAGGAATCATAAAAAAGGGCAGCAGCAGGATGCGGCCTGCCTTTATAAATGCGCAGAAATGTACATAAAAATAGATGTATATGAGAGTAGTTATACACAAGAATAAATATACGCAGGAACAGACGTATACAAGAATGGGTTGGAGGAACAGAAGATGAGATTTCGGCCATGTATCGATATCCATAATGGAAAAGTCAAACAGATCGTGGGAGGAAGCCTGAAGGATCAGGGCGACCGGGCAGCAGAAAATTTTGTATCCGAGATGGACGGCGCCTACTATGCCGATTTTTATAAAAAAGACGGTTTGAAAGGCGGCCACATCATTTTGCTGAATCCGGCATCCTCCCCTATTATGAGGCAACGAAGCAGCAGGCGCTTTTGGCACTTAGGGCGTATCCTGGCGGCTTTCAGCTGGGCGGCGGCATTACCCCGGACAATGCGAAAGCATTCCTGGATGCAGGGGCCAGCCATGTGATCGTCACGTCCTATGTTTTTCGGGATGGGAAAATCAGCACGGACAATCTGCGCCGGATGCTGGACTGTGTGGGGAAGGAACATCTGGTGCTGGACTTGAGCTGCCGCAAAAAGGACGGCGCCTACTATGTGGTGACGGATCGTTGGCAGAAATTCACAGAGACGAAGGTCACAGCAGACACGCTGGAATGGCTCCGGGACAGCTGCGCGGAATTCCTCATTCACGCGGTGGATGTGGAGGGCAAAGCCTCCGGCATTGAGGTGCCGCTGGTGGAGCTGCTGGCCGATATGGACAATTTTCCGTGTACATATGCGGGCGGTGTGGGCAGCTTCGAGGATTTGGCCCGGTTAAAGCAGGCCGGACGGGGGAAGGTAGATGTGACCATTGGAAGCGCCCTGGATCTGTTTGGCGGGAAAATGCCGTATCGGGAAGTGCTGGAATACATAAAGAAAGCAGCTGATTAACAAGATACAGTTCACCCGCGCCATTCGCAAAATCGCATCTTCGATGCTCTCCGCTGCTGCACAGCTCATTTTTGCTCAGACATTGGCGCTCCCTTTGTACATTTATGCAGACAGATTTTCATGCAAGCACGAAATCTGTCCACATGAATGTACAAGTGAACTGTAAGATCAATTATTAAAAAATACTTAATTTATCCGAAAATTATTGCAATTTATCTGGGATATGGTATAATTAGAACATAACAGAGGACGCGACAAAGATCTCTGTTGTAATCCAAAGGAAAAGGGGTTGGACAGTATGCGTTTTACGATTAGCGGAAAAAACATAGATGTAACGGAGGGCTTGAAGGCCGCGGTTACAGACAAGCTGGGAAAGCTTGAGAAATATTTCACTCCTGATACAGAGATTATCGTCACACTCAGTGTGGAGAAGGAACGGCAGAAGATCGAGGTAACGATCCCCGTGAAGGGCAATATGATCCGTTCCGAACAGGTCAGCAACGACATGTACGTTTCCATTGATCTGGTGGAAGAAGTCATCGAGCGTCAGCTGAAGAAGTACAAGAAGAAACTCATCGACAAGAAGCAGAGCGCAGTCAGCTTCAACAAAGAGTTCATCGAGAAAGACTACGACACCGACGACCACATCGAGATCATCAGAAGAAAAAGCTTCGGCATGAAGCCCATGTATCCCGAGGACGCATGCGTACAGATGGAACTTCTGGGACACAATTTCTTCGTATTCCGCAATGCAGAGAGTGATGAAGTTTGCGTCGTTTATAAGAGAAAAGGCAACACCTACGGTCTCATCGAGCCGGAGTGCTAAGAACCATCGGTTGAGCGGCTGGAATAGCCGTTTTCCGGTTTTACTTTATGGATCAGCCGGATGAGTAGCTAAGGAGCAAAAGTTCCATATAAGAGATAAGAAATAACTACAGACAGGCGTGTTTCTTCCTATATAAAAGGAGGGGATGCGCCTGATTTTTATATGTAAGCCTATTATTTCATTTGCACCACCGGAAAGCTTATAAAATTCCGCAATGCCAGCATCGGGATACAGTGCCGCTGTATCCGATGCGGCGTGCATTCGCAGAGGCTATCGCAAATCAATTCGTGCGAGGAATAGAAAACGAGGCGTGTCACAGGACGCTCCATAGTTAGTTCTTGTGTTTGACGAACAAATGCCGTATAATATACTTTGACTTGAAATCGCTATTACCTTTTGTATAGTATAGGAAGAAACAGGAGAACAAAGATTTATGAAATTATCAGAGAAACTGTTTGGTACACACAGTACGAGAGAGTTGAAACGGGTGTATCCTATCGTGGATAAGATCGAAGCACTTCGCCCGGAGATGACTGCACTCACTGATGAGGAACTGAAAGGAAAGACGAAAGAGTTCAAGGATCGTCTGGCCAACGGAGAGACGCTGGACGACCTGCTGGTGGAAGCCTTCGCCGTTGTCCGGGAAGCTGCCCGCCGGGTGCTCGGCATGGAGCATTACCGGGTACAGCTCATCGGCGGCATCATCCTGCATCAGGGGCGAATCGCAGAGATGCGTACCGGTGAAGGTAAGACCCTCGTATCCACTCTTCCGGCTTACTTAAATGCCCTGGAAGGCAAGGGCGTCCACATCGTGACGGTCAACGACTATCTGGCACACCGTGACGCAGAGTGGATGGGCGCTGTTCATGAATTCCTGGGGCTGAAGGTGGGCTGCGTGCTCAACTCCATGGAGAAAGACGAGCGCCGGGAAGCGTACAACTGTGATATCACTTACATTACCAACAACGAGCTGGGATTTGACTACCTGCGTGACAACATGGTCATCTACAAGGCACAGCTGGTACAGCGCGGCCTTCACTACGCCATCATCGACGAGGTGGACTCTGTCCTCATCGACGAGGCCAGAACCCCGCTGATCATTTCCGGTCAGAGCGGCAAGTCCACGAAGCTGTATGAGGTGTGCGACATTCTTGCCCGTCAGCTGGAGAAGGGCGAGTACCGGGAGCTGTCCAAGATGGACGCCCTCATGGGTGAGATGGTAGAGGAGTCCGGCGACTTTGTGGTCAACGAGAAAGATAAGATCGTGAACCTGACCGAGTCCGGCGTGAAGAAGGTGGAGGATTTCTTCCACATTGAAAACCTGGCAGACCCGGAGAATCTGGAGATCCAGCACAACATCATTCTGGCGCTGCGTGCCAACTACCTGATGTTCCGTGACCGGGACTATGTGGTGCAGGATGACAAGGTCATGATCGTCGATGAGTTCACCGGCCGTATCATGCCGGGCAGACGGTATTCCGACGGCCTGCATCAGGCCATTGAGGCGAAGGAGAAGGTACAGGTGAAGCGGGAGAGCAAGACGCTGGCTACCATCACCTTCCAGAATTTCTTTAATAAATATGACAAAAAATGCGGTATGACCGGTACGGCGCAGACCGAGGAAAAAGAGTTCCGTGACATTTACGGCATGGACGTCATCGAGATCCCCACCAACCGACCGGTACAGAGAAAGGATCTGCACGATTCTGTATACAAGACGAAGAAAGAAAAGCTGCGTGCGGTTGTCCGTGACATCAAGGAGACCCATGAGACCGGTCAGCCGGTGCTGGTGGGCACCATCAATATCGATGCTTCCGAGGAACTGAGCCGGATGCTGAACAGAGAAGGCATTCCACATAAGGTGCTGAACGCCAAGTTCCATGAGCTGGAGGCAGAGATCGTCAAGGATGCCGGTGTGCACGGCGCCGTGACCATTGCCACCAATATGGCAGGCCGTGGTACGGATATCAAGCTGGACGATGCAGCCAGAGAAGCCGGAGGATTAAAGATCATCGGCACTGAGCGTCATGAGTCCAGACGTATCGACAACCAGCTGCGCGGACGTTCCGGCCGTCAGGGAGATCCGGGATGCTCCAAGTTCTACATTTCCCTGGAGGACGATCTGATGCGCCTGTTCGGTTCCGAACGTCTCATGTCCGTCTTCAATGCACTGGGCGTGCCGGAGGATGAGGAGATCCAGCACAAGATGCTGACCGACGCCATCGAGAAAGCCCAGATGAAGATCGAGAGCAACAACTTTGGTATCCGTAAGAACCTGCTGGAGTACGACCAGGTCATGAACGAGCAGCGTGAGATCATTTACGGTGAGCGCCGCAGAGTGCTGGACGGCGAGAACATGCGGGACGTGATCTACAAGATGATCATGGATATCGTGGAAAATGCCGTAGATACGTGTATTGCCGAGGATTCTGACCCGGAGGAGTGGGATTTCACAGAGCTCAACGAGCTGCTGCTGCCCATCATTCCGCTGCCGCTCATCACCCGCGAGGCAGCAAAGGGCATGTCCAAGAACGAGCTGAAACAGGATCTGAAGCAGAAAGCCGTTGTTTTATATGAAGTAAAAGAAACCGAATTCCCGGAGCCGGAGATGATCCGTGAGGCAGAGCGCGTGATCCTGCTGAAAGTCATTGACCGGAAGTGGATGACCCATATCGACGATATGGAGCAGTTGCGGCAGGGCATCGGCCTGCAGGCATACGGTCAGAGAGACCCGCTGGTAGAATACAAGCTGAACGGCTATGAGATGTTCGATGCCATGACAGAGAGCATCCGGGAGGATACCGTGAAGCTGCTGCTGCATCTGAAGATCGAGCAGAAGGTAGAGAGGGAAGAGGTTGCCAAGGTAACCGGCACCAACAAGGATGAGACCGGCCCCCGGGTGCCGAAAAAGCGGGAAAACGCCAAGGTTTACCCCAACGATCCGTGCCCGTGCGGAAGCGGTAAGAAATACAAGCAGTGCTGCGGCAGAAAGCAGATTTAAAGAAAATCAGAAAAAAAGGATGTGATTTCGCGTGGTAGAATTAGATAATTTTAAAAGCATTCTGAATTCCTATGAAAGTCCATTAGCGGAAGTGAGGGATTCACTTTGACCTCGCTAACAAGGAAAAGCGGATCGAAGAATTAGAAAGAGAGATGGAAGCGCCGGGATTCTGGGACGATACCGAGCGCTCCCAGAAATACATGGTGGAGCTCAAGAGTCTCAAGGATGACAAGGAGACGTATGAGCAGCTGGAAAGCCAGTATGAGGACATTGCCACACTCATCGAGATGGGGTATGAGGAAAATGACGCCTCTGTCATCCCGGAGATCGAGGAAATGCTGCAGGAATTCATCAGCACCTACGACAATATCCGGATGAAGACGCTGCTGTCAGGCGAGTACGATGCCTGCGGTGCGATCCTGACGCTGCATGCCGGGGCAGGCGGCACAGAAGCCTGTGACTGGGCAGCCATGCTGTATCGGATGTACTGCCGCTGGGCAGATGCCAAGGGCTACAGCGTGGAGGTGCTGGACTATCTGGACGGCGACGAGGCGGGCATTAAGTCCGTCACCTTCCAGGTCAACGGCGAGAATGCCTACGGTTACCTCAAATCCGAGAAAGGCGTTCACCGGCTGGTGCGGATTTCGCCGTTCAATGCGGCGGGCAAACGGCAGACCTCCTTTGTTTCCCTGGATGTGATGCCGGACATTGAGGAAGATCTGGATGTGGATATCGACGAGAAGGATCTGCGGATCGACACGTACCGTTCCAGTGGTGCGGGCGGTCAGCACATCAACAAGACCTCCTCGGCCATCCGTATCACCCACCTTCCCACAGGCATCGTTGTCCAGTGTCAGAATGAGCGTTCCCAGTTCCAGAACAAGGACAAAGCCATGCAGATGCTGAAAGCCAAGCTGTACTTGCTCAAGCAGCAGGAAAACGCAGAGAAGCTTTCCGGTATCCGCGGCGAGACGAAGGAGATCGGCTGGGGCAGCCAGATCCGCTCCTACGTTATGCAGCCATATACGATGGTGAAGGATCACAGAACGGGAGAGGAGTCCGGTAACGTGCAGAGTGTGCTGGACGGCAACCTGGATCCGTTCATCAATGCCTATTTGAAATGGATCAGTTTAAAAAACAGTGCGCAGGAAGAGAGCTAAAAGCTCATAATCGCAGTTCCACGCGCCATTCGCAAAATCGCATCTTTGATGCTTTCCGCTGCTTTGCAGCTGATTTTTGCTCATGAAATGGCGCTCGTCTCGCATATTTTCTAGGACAGATTTTTATACGAGTATGAAATCTGCCCATAGAAATATGCGGGTGAACTGTAAAAAACAGTTGCGCGCTGTTTTTATTTGTGTTAATATCTTTCGTGAAAAAACAAGTGTATCCCCAGGACAAACAGAAGGCGGTTATTATGTCAGAAAAGAAAAAGTATTATGTGGTGACGGGCAAGGCAGTGCCGGAAGTATTGCTGAAAGTGGTGGAAGCCAAGAAGCTTCTGGATGCGGAGAAGGTGCTGACCGTGCAGGAGGCTACCGACCAGGTAGGCATCAGCCGGAGCTCATTTTACAAGTATAAGGATGATATTTTCCCGTTTCATGAGAATGCCAAGGGACGGACAATTACGATGATGATGCAGATGGATGATGAGCCGGGCGCCTTATCAGAGGTGCTGGGCAAGGTGGCGGAATACAACGCGAACATCCTTACCATCCACCAGAGTGTTCCAATCAACGGAATCGCTTCGCTGACGATGAGTATTGAAGTCCTGCCTACGACAAAGGATCTGTCAGAAATGATGGAACAGATGGAGTCTCAGAAAGAGATACATTATGTAAAAATACTAGCCAGGGAGTGAGCATTATGATTCAGGTAGCAATCATGGGATATGGAACCGTTGGTTCCGGAGTAGCAGAAGTCATTCACACGAACCGGGAGGGCATCAAGAGAGAACTGAAGGAAGACATGGAAGTAAAATACATCCTCGACCTTCGCGATTTCCCGGGAGACCCTGAGGAGAAAAAAGATCGTCCATGACTTTGATATCATCGTCAACGATCCTGAGATCGACATCGTGGTAGAGACAATGGGAGGCGTGCATCCGGCATATGAGTTTTCCAAGCGTGCGCTGGAGGCCGGTAAGAGCGTTTGCACCTCCAATAAAGAGCTGGTGGCATCCTGCGGCGCAGAGCTGCTGGAGACAGCCAAAGAGCACAACGTGAACTATTTTTATGAGGCCAGCGTTGGTGGTGGCATTCCGATCATCCGTCCGTTAAACTATGCGCTGACCGCAGAGATCATCGAGGAGATCACCGGTATCCTCAATGGAACGACCAACTACATCCTGACCCGCATGAAAAATGAGGGACTGGATTTTGCAGAGGTGCTGAAAGCAGCCCAGGATCTGGGTTACGCAGAGAAGAACCCGGAGGCAGACGTGGAGGGCTATGATGCCTGCCGCAAGATCGCTATTCTCTCTTCCCTGGCTTTCTGTCATCAGGTAGATTACAAGGACATTTATACCGAGGGAATCACGAAGATCACTGCTACGGATATCAAATATGCCAACGTGATGGGCAGAAGCATCAAGCTGCTGGCCTCCGGGCGCAGAGACGGAAAGAACGTCTATGCCATGGTGGCACCGTTCATGATCGACAGCCAGAACCCGCTTTATATGGTAAATGACGTTTACAACGGCATTCTCGTGCGCAGCAACATGCTGGGGGAGACGATGTATTACGGCAAGGGCGCAGGCAAGCTTCCCACCGCCAGCGCAGTGGTGGCAGACGTCATCGACGCAGCCCGTCATAAAGGAACGACAGCCAAGTTCCTCTGGGACAAGAGCAAGCTGCAGGTGGCAGATATCAAACACTGCAAGAACCGTTTCTTCGTCCGCATGGAGGGCAGTCGGGAGGAAGTGCTGGCAAAAGGTGCCGCATATTTCGGCGCTGTGGAGCCCGTGGCATCCGTTGTGGCAGGCGAGGCAGCATTCGTTACCGGAGAGATGGAAGAGGCAGCCTTTGAAGAAGCAGCCAAGAAGGCCGGCGGCATCATCGGCCGGATTCGTGTCAAATAAATCAAGGGTAGAAACGAGGAGGAAGCTATGCTTATTGTGAAAAAATTCGGCGGCAGCTCTGTTGCGGACAAGGACCGCATCTTTAATGTGGCAGAGCGCTGCATCGAGGATTATAAGAAAGGACACGACATCATCGTGGTACTTTCTGCCATGGGAAAGACGACAGACCGTCTCATCGCCCAGGCACAGGAGATCAACCCCCTGGCACCCAAGCGGGAAATGGATATGCTGCTGGCCACCGGCGAGCAGGTGTCTGTGGCCCTGATGGCCATGGCCATGAACTCTCTGGGGGTTCCGGCGGTATCCCTCAATGCGTTCCAGGTACAGATGCACACTACATCCACCTACAGCAATTCCCGGTTTAAGAGAATCGACTGCGACCGGATCCGCCATGAGCTGGACAACCGCAGAATCGTCATCATCACCGGATTCCAGGGCATCAACAAATATGATGACTTTACCACACTGGGCCGGGGCGGCTCCGATACGACGGCTGTGGCGCTGGCAGCAGCCCTGCACGCAGACGCCTGCGAGATCTACACCGATGTGGAAGGTGTGTACACCGCAGACCCGCGCATCGTGCCCAACGCCCGCAAGATGAAAGAAATCTCCTACGATGAGATGCTGGAGCTGGCTTCTCTGGGAGCAAAGGTGCTGCACAACCGCTCAGTAGAGCTTGCGAAAAAATACGGAGTACAGCTGGTCGTACGCTCCAGCTTAAACAGAGCACCGGGAACGGTGGTCAAGGAGGGAACACATATGGAAAGAATGTTAGTAAGCGGCGTAGCCGTAGATAAAAATACAGCAAGAATTTCAGTTATCGGCCTGAAGGATGAGCCGGGAATTGCCTTTAAGCTTTTCAACCTGCTGGCAAAGAACAAGATCAACGTAGACATGATCCTGCAGTCCGTTGGCCGTGACGGCACCAAGGACATCTCCTTTACGATCCCGCGTCTGGATGCCAGAGAAGTGAAGGATATCCTGGAGGACAACAAGAACCGTATCACAGCCCAGAAGGTAGAGTGCGAGGAGAACATTGCCAAGGTATCCATCGTCGGCGCCGGCATGATGTCCAACCCGGGCGTGGCTGCCAAGATGTTCGAGTGCCTGTATAACGTAGGGATCAACATCAAGATGATATCCACCTCAGAGATCCGTGTTTCCGTCATCGTGGATGAGAAGGAAGCAGACAGAGCCCTGCAGGCTGTGCATGACTCCTTCGGACTGGAAGATTAAAAATCGTATATGAAATATAAAAGCGGCGAATTCAGAAATCACGCAATCCGGAATACCGGATGATGCGGGTGACGGATTCGCCGTTTTTTTTCGTGATTTACCAGAGAAAATGACAGATTAAGGTTCGCTTTCAATGGCAAGAGCTTGCATATCGTGATCCGGGTTTTGCAGACCATCCACCAGAAGGCTGGCTGTGTATTGTGCCAGGGAAGTCAGAGGAACCCGAATTTTGGTACAGCGTGTGGTTAGATATCGGTCGAACTGTGTATCACCCAGATAGAAAACATCCAGAGATTCAGGAATTTTCAATTCTCCTGTTACTTTATCCTGAAAAACATCCCAGATGGCATCGGAACCAAAAGCGCACAGTGCGATGGAGTGGTTGCTTTGCACCAGCACATCAAGTTTTGCTGCTGCATTTTCTGTGCGGACAAAGCTGGCGTTTTCAGCAGGAAAGTCTGTAGAATCCAATGCAGAACGGAGCATTCGATACTGTTCTTCTTCTGAGTAAAGATAATTTGGATTGGTGAGAATCAGCAGGTGCTGTTTGCGCTTTTTTATCATACCGAATAAATGAGAAAGAGAATGTTCCATATGAACAGCAATGGTGTCAGCAAAAGGAACCGCTTCATTTGCGCCGATGATAATCATTGGAATACCGGATGGGACAATTCTCGGAATTTTGGGAACCACATCCGGAGATACAAGCCAGATCAGGCCGCCGGCAATGCCGTTACACAGCATGCGGATGGCAGAGGTATCATCGTTTTCCTGAAGATCCAGGCTAAGAACCAGCATATGGTATCCCTGGCTTTTTAATTGTTCTTCGCACATTTTTATGACAGACATATAGTAAGGGGAGGAAAGATTGGGCGTGATAAAGCCGATGAGATTGCTTTTCTTATCCTTCAGCCCTTTTGCCAGCAGATTAGGCGCATAGTTTAATTCCTGGATCGCTTTGTTGACCTTATCTCGTGTGGAATCTTTTACCTTTTTGGTGCCGGTAAGTACATAAGATACTGTCGCGATGGATACACCGGCCCGCTCCGCGACATCTTTGATGGTTACACTCATATTGTTCTCCTAAAATAAAATATTTTGAAACCGATAGTCATCATCCAGCTGTTGATCCCGTTTTCGTCCAATGCCGGTAATGGCAGAGAAGAGAAAAATACCTCCGATGAAAAAAGCATGAATGGTAAATGGAATCAGAGATACCGGATTCGTAATTACCGGGCACCAGCTGTAGGTTTGCGCCACAAGAAGGCTGGTAGCGCAGAATACCATACCTGGCCCTCCCCATGGCATTGTGTAGCTGAACATTGCCTGGATGGCATCTGAAAAGTTTGCCGTACGGTATAATGACAAATCATATTTGTCTGCGATGCCCTTCATAATAGGCCCGGCAATGATCTGGGAAGCAACCGTACTGCACAGAGCCAGGGAAGACAGGGCGATGACACAGCAATTGATCAGCTCCGCCTGTTGCGTGGAGTGGATATTCTCTTTGATTTTTTCCAGAATTAGATCAATTGCGCCGCTGGCGGTCATAATATGAGATAAAGCATAGGAAAGAAAAATAAAAATAATCAGACCAGAAAAACCGCTGATTCCATCCACAACAGAACCTGTCGCTGTGCCGTTTTCGAATTTTAAAACGTCACTGATTTTCAGAAGCCCGGTTGGAATTCCAATCGAAATTGCCAAAATACCGCCTGCGGTCATGGATAGAACAAGGTTGACACCTTTGATAGCCAGAACAACAACCAGCGTGGCGGGAAACAGCATAATTAGCCCCCGCGGATTGGCTGTGGCAAGCAGCTGCTCGTAGGTGGTATTGGAAACATGAATATTGCCTTCCAGAAGAAACCCAAGGATTGTATGAATGGCAAGAGAAAGGCTTCCGGCTGTCAGTGTATAGGGAATTCGGCTTCGCATAACCCCGGGAATATCAACACCCATCGTGGCAGTGGCAACAATGGTGGTATCGGAAATGGGAGACAAATTATCGCCGAAGCAGCCACCACTGATGATGGATCCGCCGAGAACCAGCGGATGGGCTCCAAGTGCAATCCCGGCAGGATAAAGAAGGGACGTCATCATAAGAACTGTACCGCTTCCTGTGCCGGTGGAGGTGGAGTAAATACAACTTAAAAGAAAGGACAGTGCGATAAACCATCCGCTTTTCAGATGCGTTACACCACCCAGCCAGATCAGCCCGCTGGTAAGTCCGGACACTTTCAGGATTCCTGCAAAAATCCCACTGAAAATCCAGCAGAAAATTACAACTGTGATCAGATCTGTGGATGTGCCTTTAATAATAGAATAAAAACATTCCTGAGGGCTTTTGGCAAGAAGCAGGCAGAGTACCACGCAAAAGGCGGCAATGACCCAATATGCCTGGAAAGTAGCATATCCAGTGCAGGCAAGAAGAAAACAACCCGTAAGGAAAGTACCAAAAGGAATGATACTGATCAGGGGTCCACCGTGAAATTCCAGATAATCTTTCTCCTGTGTGTTCATAAAATCCCTCCGCTCATATAACAGCATTATAGCATAAGAAATGAAAAAACAGAATAAGACGAGGACATCCCGCAGGGGGATGCCTTCGTCTTGAAGAAGTAAAAAAGGATCGGTTTTTATTCCATGGTATTGAAATATTCCTCTGTATATCCCAGATTTTTGATGTCCATACGCTGGTCAAATTTCCGACCGATGCCGGTAATGGCACATACGAGAAATACAAGACCGATGGCAATTCCGTAAATACCGCAGAAGAACAGTTTGGCCGGAGAGGTAAGTACCGGGCACCATCCATAGGCGGAATTGGCAATCAGTGAGGTTGCGCACATGGTCAGGGCCGGGCCGCCCCAGGGCATTGTGTAACTAAACATTGCCTGTACTGCATCGGAGAAATTGGCAATTCGATAGTGAGACAGGTGATATCTGTCTGCAATTTCCAGCATAACTGGTCCGGCAACAATCTGAGAAGTGATATTGTTGCAGAGCCCAAGAGCAGATAGGGCAATGCATACCCAGCAGGCGATTTCCGCGCCAACCTTTGTTTTGACGAAACGTTTCTCCAGCTTTTCCAGAAGCAGTGTCAGCGCGCCGGATGCCTGCATCAGATGAGCCATTGCAAAAACAAGGAAAATCAGAATAATCATGCCATACCATCCGGTAATGGCATCTGTGATCGTGCCGCCTACGGTGCCTGCAACGGTATCAATGGATACTAGGCTGGCAGGACTCATCAGGCCGGTAACAATACCGAGCACAATGGCAAGAATTCCGCCATAAGTCAGAGCTTCAATCAGCGTCCGTCCTTTCAGTGCAAGAAAAACTATCAGAGCCGCCGGGAGAAGCATGATCAGCCCCTTGGGATGTGCCTGTGTTACGATACTGGTATATTCGGTCTCGGAAATGTTCACGGCATTGGTGCTTAAGGCGCCGCCCACGGTTACAATGATGAGGGTAATGAATCCGGCCACCAGGGTATAAGGCATGCGGTTTTTTACCAAACCGGACACGTCTACGCGCATAGTTGTGGCAGCGGTAATGGTAGTGTCGGAAATGGGAGCAAGATTATCTCCGAATCCGCCGCCGGAGATAATGGCTGCGGCCATCCACCATGGGTCTGCACCGAGAGCAACACCGGCAGGATACAGAAGAACGGTCATGGCGGCAACTGTACCGGATCCTGTTCCCGTTGCAGTAGAGTAAATGCAGGAAACAAGGAAGGTGAAACCGACGAACAGACCACCGGTGAGACCGGTGTTAAGTCCAAGCCAGATCAGACCGTTTACCAGACCGGATGCTTTCAGAATGCCGGCAACAGCACCAGACCAGAGCCAGCAGAAGACAGCAGTGGTCAGAAGCGGGGATGCGGTTCCACGGCAAATCTCATCGAAATATTTCAAAGGATCCTTACAGAGCCACATACCGATGATAATACAGGCGATGGCGACGAGCCAGAAGCCTTCTACAGTTGCAACGTTGAAGATTGCCAGTCCG
This sequence comes from Oscillospiraceae bacterium NTUH-002-81, assembly GCA_032620915.1. Taxonomy (NCBI): domain Bacteria; kingdom Bacillati; phylum Bacillota; class Clostridia; order Eubacteriales; family Oscillospiraceae; species Oscillospiraceae bacterium NTUH-002-81. The sequence continues at coordinate 2,872,564 of CP136052.1, read as the reverse complement.
AATGATCCGAGAACAAACAAAAGAAACGGAACAAGACTGGTATATACGCCGCCGCGAAATTCCAGGGCGGGAGCTTTTTGCGTCTGCTTTGACGATTCACTTGACATAGGAATCCCTCCATTATAATTGTTGGTAGATATTACAACGAACTATTTATATGCGCATATCAGTTATCTAAACGTTTAACTAGAGTTTAAACGTTTAACCATTTAGATACAATGATGTATGTTTGCAGCTTGCTATAAAAATCTTGCTGTGCAAAATGCACAAATTATCACTTATAGATAAGATTTCTTATACAAAAAGGTGAAAATCTCCACTGTTAAAATTAAAGTAGAAAAGCTTTCTTTCGCCGGGGCGGAATGGTATAATAGAAAAACTGACAGGAAGGATGGAAGTATTTATGGATATGATCAAAACACTGGCCCAGGAGCTTTCGATTAAGCCCTGGCAGGCAGAAGCTGCCGTAAAACTGATCGACGAGGGAAATACGATTCCCTTTATTGCAAGATATCGAAAGGAAGCCACCGGCGAGCTCAACGACGAGGTGCTGCGTGCGCTGGGAGAGCGGCTGACGTACCTGCGCAATCTGGAAGATAAGAAGCAGCAGGTGCTGTCCAGCATTGAGGAGCAGGGAAAACTGACCGAAGAGCTGAAGCAGCAGATCGAGGCTGCCCAGACAATGGTGGTGGTGGACGATCTGTACCGGCCGTTCCGGCCCAAGCGCAGAACCCGTGCCATGATCGCCAGGGAAAAAGGACTGGAAGGGCTGGCCAACGTGATCCTGCTCCAGATGACGAAGGAGCCGCTGGAAAAAGAGGCGGAGAGCTATATTTCCGAGGAAAAAGGCGTGGCCTCTGCGGCGGAGGCGCTGGCCGGAGCGAAGGATATTCTGGCGGAGAGCATTTCGGATGAGGCAGACTACCGGATGCACATCCGAAAGCTGACGTTTCAGAAGGGCATGCTGACTTCTGCAGCGAAAGACCCCGGGCAGCAGTCGGTTTACGAAATGTATTATACCTATGAAGAACCGGTGAATAAGGCGGCAGGCCACCGGATTCTGGCGCTGAACCGCGGAGAAAACGAGAAGATCCTGACGGTGAAGATCGCGGCACCGGAGGACGATATCCTCCGTTATCTGAAAAAACAGATCATCACGAAGGACAATCCGGTGACGGCGCCGGTGCTGGAAGAGGTCATCGAGGACAGCTACAAGCGTCTCATTGCGCCGGCCATCGAGCGGGACATCCGTAACGAGCTGACGGAGAAAGCCGAGGACGGCGCCATCCGTGTCTTCGGCAAAAATCTGACCCAGCTGCTCATGCAGCCGCCCATTGCAGGCAAGGTGGTGCTGGGCTGGGATCCGGCGTTCCGTACCGGCTGCAAGCTGGCGGTGGTGGATGCCACCGGAAAAGTGCTGGATACGACTGTGGTGTATCCCACAGCGCCCACCACGGAGAAGAAGATCCGGGAGGCCAAGGACACCGTGGAAAAGCTCATCCGCAAATACCACGTTTCCCTCATTTCCCTGGGAAATGGCACGGCGTCCAGAGAGTCTGAGCAGGTCATCGTGGATCTTTTGAAAGAGATCAACGAGCCGGTTTCCTATGCCATCGTCAATGAGGCAGGGGCATCGGTGTACTCTGCCAGCAAGCTGGCCACAGAGGAGTTCCCCAACTTTGATGTGGGCCAGAGAAGTGCGGCATCCATCGCCCGCCGTCTCCAGGATCCGCTGGCGGAGCTGGTAAAGATCGATCCCAAGTCCATCGGCGTGGGTCAGTACCAGCATGACATGAACCAGAAGAAATTGAGCGAAGCCCTTACCGGCGTGGTGGAGGACTGCGTGAACCGGGTAGGCGTGGATCTGAACACCGCCTCTGCCTCCCTGCTGGAGTATATTTCCGGCATTTCCAAGCCCATCGCAAAAAATATTGTGGCGTACCGGGAGGCCAATGGCCGATTCACCAACCGCAGACAGCTGTTAAAAGTGGGCAAGCTGGGGCCGAAGGCTTTTGAACAGTGCGCAGGATTCCTTCGCATCACCGGCGGGGACAATCCGCTGGATGCCACCAGTGTGCACCCGGAGAGCTATGATGCGGCTACAAAGCTGCTGTCCAAGCTGGGTTACAGCCCGGAGGGTGTGGAAAAAGGCAATCTGACCGGCATTGTCATGCTGGCGGGCCGCAGCAAAAATCTTTCCAAAGAGCTGGAGATCGGCGACATCACCCTGATGGACATTGCCAAAGAACTGGAAAAACCGGGACGTGACCCGAGGGAAGAGATGCCCAAGCCGATTCTGCGCACAGATGTGCTGGAAATGAAGGATCTGAAGCCGGGCATGATCCTGAAAGGCACTGTCCGCAACGTCATTGATTTCGGCGCCTTTGTGGACATCGGCGTCCATCAGGACGGCCTGGTGCACATTTCCCAGATGACCGATCGCTACATCAAGCATCCGCTGGAAGCAGTCAGCGTAGGCGACATCGTGGAGGTTAAGATCCTGGACGTGGATCTGCAGAAAAAGAGGATCTCTTTGACCATGAAGTTAGGCAAATAGTTCACTCGTACATGTATATCATGAGCAAAAATGAGCTGCGCAGCAGCGGAGAGCATCGCAGATGCGGTTTTGCGAATGGCGCGAGTGAACTGTAGCTCGCTCGTATGTGCGTATGCTGTAGTTGACAACTTGGAAAAAATAGCGTAAGATAAATACAAATAGTACAGGTTCTTCGGGGCAGGGTGCAATTCCCGACCGGCGGTGACAGTCCGCGACTCGCGCAAGCGATTGATTTGGTGCAATTCCAAAACCGACAGTACAGTCTGGATGAGAGAAGAGCGTGGAGCATTTGCGTTGTGATGGATTTACGGGCACTGCGTCTGGCAGGCTCGTACAAGTGATCGACAGAACGCAGATATTACCCATGTTGATTCGCCCCGGTGGAACGCCGGGGCTTTTCTTTTGCCAAAATTTATCAGGTGGATGAAAGAAAACTGAGGAACCCGTCACAAAATCATGAGGAGATGGGACATATGAGAAGTGAAAAAACAAGAACAATGGTAGAGATCGCCATGCTTTCAGCAATCGCAGTGGTACTCATGTTATTTGAGTTCCCGCTGCCTTTTATCGCACCGCCGTTTTATGAGCTGGATTTCAGCGAGGTGCCGGTGCTCATCGGTGCATTTGCCCTGGGGCCCTGGGCCGGCGTGATCATCGAGGCCATCAAGATCCTGCTGAACCTGGTCATCAATGGAACGATCACCGCTTTTGTCGGCGAGATCGGCAACTTTATCATCGGTGTGGCGTTTGTCCTTCCGGCAGCGCTGATCTACAAGCATAAGAAATCCAAGAAAACTGCCATGATCGGTCTGGCCACCGGCGGCATCATCATGATCGTTGCCTCCTGCTTTATCAATGTATTCATTCTGCTTCCGGCCTACGGCAAGGCATTTGGCATGCCGGTGTCTGCGTTTGTGGATATGGCGGCAGCGATTCATTCCTCCATCAACAGCATGGCAGGCTTTGCACTCCTGTGCGTGGCACCCTTCAATCTGCTGAAGGTGGTGTTGGTGTCCGTGATCACCATGCTGCTCTACAAGCACATCAGTCCGATTCTGAAAGGAAGAAGATAATTTTCATAATGATTGCTGAAAAATACAGCAGATCCCCTTTTTGCGGGTTTGTTCTGAAAAACGGAACCAACCTGTAAAGAGGGGATCTTTTTTTATTTGAATTTAGAAAATCTTAAGAATTGTGCAAGGAAGTCCTAAAGAAATTTTTCTTATAGTCAGATGCGGATAGAGAACAGTCATATTCATACAGGCAGGTTTTTTATGTCATAAAAATTGTCTGCAAAAATAAATGGATATGGAGTTGACAAATAAAACTATTTATCTTATTGTATTAATGTAATAATACAGGTGAAAAGAGTGTGTAATGACGATGGAGGCAGGGGAATGGGACTGATTACGATCAAAGATATGTGTAAGATTTATAATCCCGGAGAGAACGAAGTGCGTGCGCTGGATCATGTGAACCTCACCATTGACCGGGGGGAATATGTGGCGATCATCGGGCATTCCGGCTCGGGAAAATCCACACTGATGAATATGCTGGGCTGTCTGGATGTGCCCACCAGCGGCAGCTATTACTTGAACGGGCAGGATGTTTCGCGGATGACAGACGATGAGCTGTCGGACATCCGCAATGTGGAGATCGGCTTTATTTTTCAGGGCTTTAACCTGATCGCCAATCTGACAGCCATAGAAAATGTGGAGCTTCCGCTCATTTACCGGGGCGTGCCCAAGGCAAAACGCCGGGAGCTGTCGGTGGCAGCGCTGAAAAAGGTGGGACTGGCGCATCGGATGAATCACAAGCCCAGCCAGATGTCGGGCGGCCAGCAGCAGCGGGTAGCCATTGCCCGGGCCATTGCAGCGGAACCGCCGGTGATCCTGGCGGATGAACCCACCGGTAACCTGGATTCCGCATCCACGAAGGAAATCATTGCCATTCTGGAACAGCTGCACGATTCCGGCAGGACGGTGGTCATCATCACCCACGATGACGAGATCGCGGAGCAGGCGGCCCGCCGGGTGCGGATCAAAGACGGAAGAGTGGTACTGGATACAAAATATGAGGAGGAAAAACAGCATGCTTGATCAGGAAAAACGGGAGGCAGAGCAGAAAACGGCACAGAGCCGGAATATAGAGGAACAGTCGGTGGAAGCAGGGAAGACAGCTGCCGGGGAAAACGGCAAAGGAGCGGAAATGCAGAAAGAGGAACCGGCAGAAAAGAATGACCAGGAAACGTCTGTTGCCGCTTCGGAACAGGAGAAAACCGGAAAGAAGAGAAAGAAAAAAAAGCGAAACAGGCAGAGACAGCCAAAGATCTGCCGGAAACGGTCATGCCGCCGAAGAAACGGAAAAAGAAGATCAAAAAATGGATGATCGTGGCAGCGATCATTGTCATTCTTCTTGTGGTCAATATCGCCACGAAACTGCTGCGGCCCGCAAGTCTGCCGGCGCTGGCAGGCAGCTATGCCCAGACCGGAGACGTGGAGCAGACGCTGGATACCAGCGGATATGTGTCCAGTGAGGTGGAAGAGACAGTGTTCTCCCCAGTGACGGCTTATGTGTCCAGCAGTGTGCTGGAGGAGGGGCAGCCGGTGACTGCCGGAGAGAAAGTGGTGGAGTTCGATACCGAAACGCTGGAAAAAGCGGCGGAGCAGGCAAGACTGACGAAGGTGGCCAGCGCTTACGGTTATCAGGATACGATCCAGAAAGCCAACAAGAACGACCAGGATCTGGCCAATGCCAACACTTCCATTGATATTTTGAATCAGCAGATCGACGATCAGAAGAGCTATATCGCGGACATTCAGAACGAGATCAAAAATAAGCAGAATGAGGCGGCCAGCCAGGCGGCAGAGCAGACGAAGCCCATCTCAGATCGAAACATTGAAATCGAGAATAAAATCCGGGAGCTGCAGGATCAGATCGATCATCCGACGGAGACGACAGATACCAATGCCATCAATGAAGAATTGAGCAAATTGTATCAGGAAAAGACAGAGAATGACAAAAAGCTCTCCGCTCTTACCGCTTCCGCCGGTGTGGATACTTCTTCCCAGGAAGCGAAACTGGCAGACGCCCAGGAGCAGCTGGCCAAATGGCAGGCAGATCTGGCAGAATATGAAGGAAAGAAATCCTCTGCGGAGGCAGGACAGATGTCCGGCAGTGCCAGAGCCCAGCTTTCTACGAATCAGAAGCTGGAAAGCCTGACGGCAAGCACGGCGGCAGAATCCTTGGAAAAAGCAAAGGAAGGCATCACCGCCGACCGAAACGGTGTGGTGACAGACGTGCAGATTGTGGACGGCTCCCCGGTGAGCGAGGGCGCGGCCCTGTTTAAAATTTCTTCTCTGGATGACGTGAAGGTAGATATTTCCGTGACAAAATACAATCTGGAGAGCATTGCCCTGGGGCAGAAAGCGGACATCACCGTGGCCGGAAAATCCTATCAGGGAACCGTGTCCAAGATCAACCGGATCGCCACAAAAAATGACTCCGGCACACCGGTGGTGGGTGCCCAGATCCATATTGACAATCCGGATGCAGAGCTTTTCCTGGGGGTAGAGGCCCGGGTCAGCGTACACATGGCGAAATCCGAGGGTGTGGTGCTGGTGCCGGTAGAAGCCGTGAACACGGGCACCTCCGGTTCCTTCTGTTGGGTGATCAACAGTGAGGGCGTGGTGGAAAAACGAACCGTGGAGACCGGCGTTTCCTCCAGTGAATACACGGAGATCACCTCCGGCATTGCCAGCGGGGAGTATGTGATTTCTGATGCTTCCGCAGAGGCGCTGGAGGGAAGCAAGGCAGCACCGGCAGTGGATGGCACCACAGCCGCACTCCAGTAAGCGGCCGAACCGCAGGAAGGAGCAGGTATATGGCACAATTACTGGAATATATCAAGATGGCGCTGGAAAATATCCGGGCTAATAAAGGAAGATCCATCCTGACCATGCTGGGCATCATCATCGGTATTTCCTCGGTGATCATGATTATTTCTATCGGAAATGGTTTTCAGGATCAGATCAATGATCAGTTAAACAGTATGGCCGGCGGACAGGTGGCGATCTATGTATCAGACGATGGAAAGGGTGACGAATATAACATTACAGAAGCTGATATGGAGGCCATCCGCGAAAAAGTAAGCAATGTCCGGGGCGTGGTAGATAACTGGAATCTGGCAGGTACCGCCCTGTCCCCCAAGGGGGATTTTGATGCTATGGTCACGGCGGGAAACTGGGATCTGGAAAAATACGATCAGAAAGCGGTGATCCGTGGAAAATATTTTACAAAAGAAGATTATTATAACAGCAACAAGGTATGCGTCATCAGCCAGAATGATGCGGTGCGTCTGTTTGGTACCGATGATGTGATCGGTATGACACTGGAACTGACGATTTCCAATGTGACCCAGGAGATGACCATCGTAGGCATCACAGAAAGTGAAAAAAAACGCGAGTGGCATGATGTCTATGGGGTATATGTCAGACCAGGGTGACGCTGTCGATACCGGCAACCGTTCTGGAGGAGGGATACGGATATTATCTGGGAGAGGGATCCTACTCGGTAATCATTATGTGCCAGAGTGCAGAGGATTCCCGGCAGGTGCTCACCGATTCCCTGCGGCTTCTGGAGGCCAGGCACCAGTGTCAGGGACAGGGCGTTTATATGACGCAGAACGCCGCAGATGAGATTGACCAGATCAATGATATTCTGGGCATGATCACGGCATTTATCGTGCTGGTAGCGGCCATTTCCCTTCTGGTGGGCGGCATCGGCGTTATGAATATCATGCTGGTATCTGTGACGGAGCGGACAAGAGAGATCGGTATCCGCAAAGCGCTGGGGGCGCGGACAGGTTCCATTTTGCTGCAGTTTCTGTCGGAGTCTGCCATCATTACCCTGCTGGGCGGACTCATCGGTATTATCCTGGGGCTGCTGGGCGCTTACGGTATCTGCTCTTTGCCCATGCTTGGCTTTGCGCCGGGCGTGCGGATCACGACCATTCTCATTGCTACCGTTTTTTCTTCCAGTGTGGGAATTTTCTTCGGTATTTATCCTGCCAGAAAGGCGGCAAAAATGCATCCCATTGATGCGTTAAGACAGAACGGATAAGCAGGGCTTCAAGGGAAATCAGGTTGTCATAAAGAAGACAGTGTGCTATAATGCGTTTTATATAGCACGCTGTTTTTTGATTTCACCGGAAATGGATTTCGGCGGGATTTTGATGAAACAGAGGATGATAAGGAGAGAAAATATGGAGAAAAAACCGGAAGTTCGTTTTAAAGTGGATGTCGTGATCACGGAGGAGACCCTGCGGGATTATCTGATGCAGCGCACGTATTCCAATGCGGGAATCATCATTCCGACATTATTTGGTATCGGATTTTTATATCTGGCAGTGACCAAGTGGGGACAGGTGGACATGGTACAGTGGGGCGCTTACCTGCTGTTCGGCCTGATTTTCATTTTCGGTGTGCCGATCAATGTGTGGTCCCGGTGCAGAAGGGATGTCAGAAGAAACAAGTCCCTGCAGAGACCGGTGCCCTATTTCCTGGATGACGAGGGCATTTACTACGGAGAGGGCGAGCGGGACGTGCTGCCCTGGAACAAGATCCATCATATCATTTCTTCCAAGCGCAATGTGATCGTTTATGCAACGCCCAAGATGGCTTTCTTTTTCCCGAAGGAATGTATCGGCGAGGATTACGAAGAGATGACGAAGTTCATTACGGGAAAGATGGAACCCGGACGCGCAAAATTTGCAAAATAAGGACAGAAGATCGATGACGATAGAGAGTTTCAGCCCGGAAGATACCTTTGCCCTGGGAAAAAGCATCGGGGAAAAGGCACAGCCGGGACAGATTTACACGCTGGAAGGGGATCTGGGCACCGGGAAAACCGTGTTTACCCAGGGACTGGCTGCGGGCCTTGGCATTACGGAGCCGGTGAACAGCCCCACGTTCACCATCGTGCAGGTGTACGAGGAGGGACGGCTGCCGCTGTACCATTTTGATGTATACCGCATTGGCGATATCGAGGAAATGGATGAGATCGGCTACGAAGATTATTTTTATGGAGAAGGGGTCTGCCTCATTGAGTGGGCAGGGCTGATCCGGGAGCTTCTTCCGGACAGGCGGACGACAATTCGGATCGAGAAGGATCTGGAAAAAGGCTTTGACTACCGGAAGATTACGATCGAAAGTGAGGGCGAATGCAGATGAAGCTGCTTGCGCTGGACAGCTCGGGGCTGGTGGCCTCGGTGGCTGTCGTGGAAGATGATAACATGCTGGCTGAATACACAGTTAATTATAAGAAGACTCATTCCCAGACGCTGCTGCCCATGCTGGATGAGATCGTCCGCATGACGGAACAGGATCTGGGGACAGTGGATGCCATCGCGGTGGCGGCAGGGCCGGGCTCTTTTACCGGGCTGCGGATCGGCTCCGCCACGGCCAAGGGACTGGGGCTTGCGCTGGACAAGCCTCTCATTGCTGTGCCTACGGTGGACGCGCTGGCCTTCAATTTATATGGAAGCAGCGCCCGCATCTGCCCCATCATGGACGCCAGAAGAAGTCAGGTGTATACCGGTGTGTATACCTTTGCGGGAGACGAATTCCGGGTACTTTCTCCCCCAGCGGCCCCAGGCGGTGTCCGATCTGGTGGAGGGGCTGAACGCCGGTGAGGGAGAAGTGATTTTCCTGGGAGACGGCGTGCCGGTATATCGGAAAACCATCGAAGAGCAGATGAAGGTGCCGTTCCGGTTTGCACCTGCGCACTGCAACAAGCAGCGGGCGGCCTGCGTGGCGGTGCTGGGCATGCGGTATTTCCGGGAAGGAAAATATGAGACGGCGGCGGAGCATGCGCCGGATTACTTAAGACCTTCTCAGGCAGAACGGGAACGGGCGGAAAAAGAACATGCATGAGACAACCGATCGGGTGATCGTTCGCCCGATGACAGAAGAAGATTTGCCCCAGGTCGAGACCATTGAGCAGGAGAGCTTTTCCATGCCATGGTCTCTCGATGCATTCAGGAGCACCATCGCCCGGGAAGACACGATCTACATGGTGGCCTGTGAGGAGGACGAGATCGTCGGCTACTGTGGTATGTACGTCAGCTTCGATGAGGGCGAGATTCCCAATGTGGCGGTGAAGTCCACCAGCAGAAATCGGGGCACCGGAGAAAAGATGCTGGCCGTTTTGCTGGAATGCGCGGCAGCCAGAGGGGTGAGTTCTGTGTTCCTGGAAGTGCGGGAGAGCAACGGGGCGGCCAGGCGGCTGTATGGAAAGCTGGGCTTCCAAGAGGCTGGCATTCGGAAGAATTTTTATGAAAAACCCAGGGAACATGCTGTTATAATGTGGAAGAAGTGACAGCAACCACCACTGGGCAGATACGTATATTTTCGGTACAATTTATTTATAAGCAAAAATAAGCTGCGCAGCAGCGGAGAACATCGAAGATGCGGTTTTACGAATGACGTGGGTGAACTGTATGCATCATAGGTAAACCGCGGCGAGAATCGGGAGGAAAAGTATGCGAAAATATACAAAGAGCGGCGAATTGCTGCGGGCAGTGTGCAACTGCTGTGGAAAAGAACTGAAAGTGGAAAACGGAATCCTGAAAGAAGGGATTTTTTCGGCGGAAAATATCTGGGGATATTTTTCCGATAAGGATATGGAAGTGCATTCTCTGGATCTGTGTGAATCCTGCTATGACAGCTGGGTCAGCGGCTTTGCTGTCCCGGTGGAGGTGCAGGAGGCCACGGAGATCCCGGGGGTCTAACAGAAAGGAAAGAACAGAAAGAATATGATAGATGTATGCCTGCTTGGGACGGGAGGGATGATGCCCCTGCCCTATCGCTGGCTCACTTCTCTGCTGGTGCGTTACAATGGCAGCAGTCTGTTGATCGACTGCGGAGAGGGAACCCAGATTGCAATGAAAGAGAAGGGCTGGAGCTTCAAGCCCATTGATGTGATATGTTTTACCCATTACCATGCGGATCATATCAGCGGCCTGCCGGGGCTTCTGCTCACCATGGGCAATGCGGAGCGGACAGAACCGCTGACCATGATCGGCCCCAAGGGGCTGGAACGGGTGGTGACGGCGCTTCGGACCATTGCGCCGGAGCTGCCGTTTCCCATTCGGTTTTTGGAGATCAACGGTCTGGAGCAGACCTTTGCATTGAACGGTTATCGGCTGAAAGCTTTTCGGGTGAACCATAATGTCACTTGCTACGGCTACACGCTGGAGCTGGACCGGGCAGGCAGATTCCAGGCAGACCGGGCGAAGGAGCAGAACATCCCACTGGCATACTGGAACCGCCTGCAAAAAGGCGAGACCATCGAGGCGGAGGGGCGGATTTTTACGCCGGATATGGTGCTGGGCGCACCGCGAAAGGGCATCAAGCTGACCTACTGTACCGATACCCGTCCTACAAAGTCCATCGTGGAAAATGCTGCCGGATCGGATCTTTTTATCTGCGAGGGCATGTATGGAGAGCCGGGAAAAGAGGCCAAAGCCAGGGAATACAAGCATATGACCTTCAAAGAGGCGGCCGGGCTTGCCCGGGATGCGGCGGTGAAGGAGATGTGGTTGACCCATTACAGCCCGTCGCTGGTGCATCCGGAGGATTATATGGGCGACGTGAAGAAAATTTTCCCGATGGCGTCTGTCTGCCGGGACGGACGGACAAAGGAACTGGATTTCGAGGAAGAATAGACGGGAGATAGAGAGAAAATGGAAAAAGATATTTATATACTGGCGATCGAGAGTTCCTGTGATGAGACTGCCGCAGCGGTGGTAAAAAACGGGCGCACTGTGCTGTCCAACGTCATTTCTTCTCAGATTGCCCTGCACACCTTGTATGGCGGTGTTGTGCCGGAGCTGGCGTCCAGAAAACATATCGAGAAAATCAACCAGGTGATCACCCAGGCACTGACAGATGCGGACGTGACGCTGGATGATATGGATGCCATTGCTGTGACCTACGGTCCCGGCCTGGTGGGGGGCGCTGCTGGTGGGCGTGGCCGAGGCGAAGGCCATTGCCTATGCGAAGAAAAAGCCGCTGGTGGGCGTACATCATATCGAGGGACATATCTGTGCCAATTTTATCGAAAACAAAGAACTGGAGCCGCCGTTTATCTGTCTGGTGGTGTCCGGCGGCCATACCCATCTGGTGGTAGTGGAAGATTATGGAAAATACAAGATCCTGGGAAGAACCCGGGACGATGCGGCGGGAGAAGCCTTTGATAAAGTGGCCCGTGCCATTGGCCTTGGGTATCCCGGCGGCCCGAAGATCGACAAGATTTCCAAAGAGGGCAATCCGGAGGCGATCACCTTTCCCCGGGCAAAAGTGGGCGATTCCGAGTATGATTTCAGCTTCAGCGGGCTGAAATCCTCTGTGTTAAACTATCTGAATTCCTGCCAGATGAAAGGCGAGGAGATCAACCGGGCAGACGTGGCGGCCTCCTTCCAGAAAGCGGTCACCGACGTGCTGGTGCAGAATGCCATGCACGGGGTGAAGGCGTATGGGCTGAACAAGCTGGCCATTGCAGGTGGCGTGGCTTCCAACAGTGCCCTGCGTGCAGCCATGAAAGAAGCCTGTGAGAAAAACGGGGTGGAGTTCTACTATCCGTCCCCGATCTTTTGCACAGACAATGCGGCCATGATCGGTGTGGCCGGTTATTACGAATATATGGCCGGCGTGCGTAGCGGTCTGGATCTCAATGCGGTGCCCAATCTGAAGCTGGGAGAGCGGTAGGAGGAATAACGGTGGAAAAGGTAACGGCGATTGTTCTGGCGGCGGGTGCGGGAAAACGGATGCACAGCGCTGTACGCAAACAGTATATGTTATTGTGTGGCAAGCCCGTGCTCTATTATTCCCTCCGGGCATTCCAAGACTGCCCTTTTGTGGATGAGATCGTTCTCGTCATCGGACAGGATGAGATTGCTTACTGTCAGGAACAGTTCGTGGAGCAGTACGGTTTCTCCAAAGTGCACG